>DATBAX010000179.1:0-6155 GCA_036271275.1 Terriglobales bacterium | reverse complement strand
TGTGCGCTCCTCCAAAGTCCGACGCGCCAAGCTCTACTACCTGCGCGGACTTCGTGGCAAGGCTGCCCGCTTGAAGGATGTGGACCGCGAGCACGTTGCTGCACCTGCGGCAGCTCCAGCCGCTAAATAAGCCTGCGGCCCGTGTAGGAAGAAGATCCGAGTGTTGAGTTTCATGTTTCCAGTTTCGAGAAGACCGTGCAGATCTCATCCGCACACTAGAACCTTGAAACTCGACACTTAAGATCCTCCCCGCTGTGGGCTCCCAGCGGCCTCTACTGGCTGTACGTCAAGTTCGAAAGACTCTTCGAGCTTCTGTTCTTCCAGCTTGCGCAACAGAAATTGCAGCATCTGACGGTCGCCTTTGCGGATTTCCCGGAATTCAATTCCCGTTCCCAGTCCCTGAACGGCGTGCCGCACTTGCCCCTTCATACTCAAATCGAAATTGCCAACATTGAGGACGATTTTTAAATCAGTCCCCGCCGGAAAGGCCTGCGCCCCGGCAATCAGGCAGCCCTTCTCCGACAAATCTTTCAAGACAGCTTCGGTGGGATCGGCGCTCAGATTTTGGATTTGTAGAGCGGCGATTCCGTCAATGAGAAATCGCGAACGGCGGCGGCGATTTCGATCACCCGGGGCCGCATTCAGATTTCCGAAGTCGTTGTCCGGCACAATGGGATCATAGATCTCTTTCATATCCTGCAGTTCCGGGCCCCACATCAACCGTTCGCTCTCCACGGATTGAATTCCCACTTGTCCACGGAGCTCGGAATTCGGATCACCCACCCAAATTACCCGGCAGAAAGTCTTATTGTTGCGGGTCCGTTCGATGGCAACAATGTCGCCCACTCGCTGTGCCGACCGCAGGCCCGCAATGCGCGCGCCGCGCGGAGAAATGTCGTAGGTACAAGCCATGTCCGGACAGGGCCTGTTTTCGCTGTCCCAGTAAGTCACGCGCAGAGGCAATGCCACTTGAATGCGCTTGTCCAGGCGTTCGGGCAATTTTGGTTCGGGCGGCTGGTTAGGAAGAGGTTCACTCACGGCAGGCTAGGGAGCACTCCTTGCACTCGAACGTAACAAGCGGTCGGGGGAGGGTCAATTTACTTGCGTAATCTGCGCGAGGTTACTGGCGGAAAACTCTGTTCCATCAATCGCATCGACCATGTCCAGAAAACTTGTCATTCCGAGAAGCGCCGCTCCGAGGAATCTTCTGTGCGCCAGCAAGGACTTACGGGACTAAAATCCCTTTTCCTCCTTGCTCCACAGCCCCACTGTCAGCGAAGATATTCGTATCCCTAGTTAAGTGTCCTCTAATTCCAAACCCGCACCCGAGAAACCAATTTCTGCATCCGCAGCCAAGCTCCGGCTGTTGAAAAGACTGCGCTGCACATTAAAGTTTGAGAAGAAGGCCTGGGCTTCCGGCGCGCTTCTGGTCGCGGGAGTCGACGAAGTGGGTCGCGGTTCCCTGTTCGGATGCGTCGTAGCAGCCGCCGTGATCCTCGATCCCGGATATCGCCTGCGTGGCCTGCGTGATTCGAAATTATTGTTGCCGGAGCGCCGTGAGATTCTAGCGGAGAGAATTCGCGAGCATTCGATCGCATGGGCAGTTGCCGCCATCGACGCCGCCGTCATCGATCAGATCAACATTTATCAGGCCTCGCGCCTGGCCATGCGAGAAGCGGTCTCTCGGCTCGCACCGGTTCCCGATCATTTGTTGGTCGACGCTCTCCGCCTCGATTGTGAGCTGCCTCAATATCCAATTATTCACGGAGATGCGCTTTCGGTGTCGATAGCGGCCGCTTCGATCCTGGCGAAAGTGGAGCGCGATCGCCTGGTCCGCGAGTGGGATCCCGTCTTTCCCATGTACGGATTGGCTTCGAACAAAGGCTACAGCACGCCCCGTCACCTGGCGGCATTGCGCGAGCATGGGCCGTGTCCGCTGCATCGCCAGTCGTTCTCGCCGGTCTGGCTCAATCCGGTGCCGCAGGAAGTGCTGCCCTTCCCGCTGGAAGACTCCGATGATGATTCAGTTGTTGCATAAACCACTATCAATCACCAACGACATGAAGTATCACAAAGAAGATCCCATTAAGGATTTCCTTCGTCCGCCTTGGTCGTTCAAGCTTTCCGCCACGTCTGCTTCGGTGGTTGTGCAGTTTGAGAAAGATCCGTGTCAGGGCACGGCCTTCAGGCGTGCCGACAAACCCGGAGATTCGATCACGCGCGAGCGCAGTTTTTAATAGGCTGCGCGCTCAGGGGCTAAAGCCAGTTCCTTTTGGTCTTGCTTCGGCATGGCTGAAGCCATGCCCTGACACGAGTCTCATTCAAATTGCGCCACTACGTCCGCCTCAAATCATTTGGACAATCCCCCCGTTTAGTTTATAAAGCTGTAGCTGAATCGGAGGGACGAACCATGAATCCTGTTTCAATGCTGGCTGACGGGATGGTGTCACATATCACGGGAATCGACTGGGTCGTGATCGCGATTTACTTCGCCATCCTCCTCGGTGTGGCCTGGTACGTGGTCAGCAAAGCCAAAGATTCCGCTGCCGATTACTTTCTCGCCGGACGCAACTTGAGCTGGTGGATCATTGGCGCATCCATCTTCTGTTCAAATATCGGATCGGAACACGTAGTCGGACTGGCCGGCGCAGGCGCTACCAGCGGGGTCGCTCTGGCGCACTACGAATTGCACGCCTGGTGCCTGCTTGTTCTGGGATGGGTCTTCGTTCCCTTCTACATGCGCTCCATGGTCTTTACCATGCCGGAATTTCTGGAGCGCCGCTTCAGCACCGGTTCGAGATATGTTCTCTCGATCGTTTCGATCATAACCTTTATTGTTTCGAAAATTGCCGTAGGTATCTTCGCCGGCGGCGTGGTCTTCAGCACCCTGCTGCCTGAGATGCACCTGACCATCGGTGGCACTTACATCGACAGCTTTTGGATCGGCTCCATTCTTGTCATTGTCCTGACCGGGGTCTACACCACGGTCGGCGGGATGCGCGCCGTTGCCTATAACGACGCAGTTCAGGCCATCGTCCTCATTACTGGTTCGGCTTGTTTAACTTTCTACGGCTTGGCAAAACTCGGCGGATGGAGCGAGCTCCGTCATATCTGCGGATCTGAAATGTTCAATCTGTGGAAGCCGCTTACGCCGGCCGGGGTCATCAGTTCCTGGTCCCCGGTGATGCAAACCAATGCCGCGGGCGAAGTGGTCAAGCAGGCCTGGTACTTCAATGGAAATTTCCCCTGGCTAGGCATGTTGTTCTGCGCGCCCATCACCGGACTGTGGTACTGGTGTACCGATCAATACATTGTGCAACGCGCACTGGGAGCGCCGAACCAGACGGAAGCGCGTCGCGGCAGCATCTTCGCAGCGTTCCTGAAATTGTCGCCGGTATATTTGTTTATCATCCCCGGCATGGTCTGTTACGCCCTCGCCAAGAGCGGCAAAGTTCCCGAACTCGGCGTGATCATCGGCCCGGACGGCAAGGCAATCACCTCCGTCGCTCAAGGTTCGTTCCCGCTGATGGTCGAGTACCTTCTTCCTCCGGGCCTGCGCGGGATAGTCGTAGCGGGTTTACTTTCAGCGTTGATGGGATCGCTAGCGGGTGTGTTTAACGCATGCTCCACGCTGTTCACCGTAGATCTCTACGGCAAGTGGAAACCACAGGCCACGCAACACCAATTAGTCCGCACTGGACGCATCGCCACCGGCGCCATGATCCTCGTAGCTCTTGCGTGGATTCCTGTCATCAAAGGTGCTAACGGACTTTACGGTTACCTGCAAGCGGTGCAAGGATATCTCGCGCCTCCGATTTTCGTCGTATTCTTCTTCGGCGTTTTCTGGAAACGTCTCAACGCACAAGGCGCTCTCTGGGCCATGATCGTAGGCTTCGCAATGGGTATCTTCCGCATGGTCGTCGACACGCCCGTAACACTGGGCTTGGCAGGACTTCAAAACGGATACACTGAAGGTTCTTTCCTCTGGATCATCAACAATTTTTATTTCCAATACTTCAGCGTACTGATCACCATCGTGTCGGCGATCGTCATGGTGGGCGTAAGCTATATGACTACCGAGCCAAACTATGCCGCCATCCAAAGCCTGACCTTCGCCACCAAGACCAGCGAAGATCGCGCCCAAACCCGCGCTAGTTGGGACTGGCGCGACATCGCCGGCTCGGCCGTCGTGTTGAGCGCGATCATCGGAGCATACTTGTATTTCAGAGGATAGGCAGACAAACGAACCGGGGATTGCGCCTCAAACGCAGCTCCTCAAGAGCGTCATGTGTACTCCCGGGTAAAACAAATTTCGCATACGCGCCATTGGCGCAACCATTGTGCGACGGGTGCCGTCCCTGCGGGACTCGCTCAAGACCGCTCACACGCGGCACGGCCGTGCCGGGCTTTCGCATGACGCCCCTCCGGGGCTAGCTTGAAATGACTTGGTTTGTGGCTCCCGCAATGCAGCCCCACAACCCTACCCGCAATCCCTGCATCTCAAAGCCGCTGACACACTCCCCGGCTCGGGTCAGCGGCAAACAATTCGCATCACTTGGAGGCTGTGCATGAAAGCATTATTTGCAGTTGGGCTGGTAGTGATTGTTCTGGGAATTCTTTCCTTCTTTGTCCCTGTGCCGCACGCGGAACACCATGGCGCGAACATTGGCGACGTGCATGTGGGGATGACCACGCACCACGAAAACATGTTGCCGCCTGCCGTGGGCATCGTGATGCTGGTCGCAGGCGCAGGAATGATGATTGCCGGCCGCGGTCGAAGTTAATCAAGCTACATCACCGCTGGAACGGTGATGCCCATCACGGCGAGGATGCGGATCAGTTCCCGGCGAGCGACCGCAGTGGTCGCCAGCAGGAACTGTTTTCGGCCCTCGTCAGATTCATTCAGAATGTTGTGGCGATGGTAGAACGCGTTGAAAAGCTGGCCGAGTTGAAACGCATGTTTCGCCAGATAGGCCGGTTCAGCGGTCGCAATGCACTGGTCGATCAGTGACGAAGTTTTGGATGCCGCCAACCAAAGCTCCCAAATTTCAGTTCCACTTTCGCCGTTGAGATATTTCGCGAAGTCTAAATCTTTCGAAGAAAAATGGCCGGGATCGAACCCGCCCTTGCGGAAAATATTTGTCGCGCGCACCACGGCGTATTGGGCATAAGGCCCCGTTTCCCCTTCAAAACTCAACGCTTCTTTGAAATCGAATGCGATTACCGACTGCTTGGTAAATTTCAGCATGAAGTAACGAATCGCGCCGACAGCGATTTGCGTAGCAATGGTTTGACGCTCAGATTCAGACAGCTCCGGATGGCGGGTATCGACTTCTTTTTTTGCTGAAGCGATCAGAGTATCGATGAGGTCGTCAGCTTTGACTCCGAATCCCTTCCGTCCCGAAACTTCGATATAGGCGCGGCCTTTATCTTCGTCGGAAAGTTGATAGCCCAACTCGGCAGCGCAGCCGGGAGTGAGCGCGACCATTTCATAGGATAAATGTGTGTAGTGGTCCGCCTGCTGGTTGTAGCCCAGTCCGCGTAGCGCATCGATTACGGCGGTTTGCGCCTCGGCCTGCCGCGCGTCGATCACGTTATAAATTTCGGCGACATCGCCGAAGTGAGGATGGTCCAACGCTCCGACCGTGGTGGAAATCCAGCACTCGCGATTGTTGGGATAACGATAAAATTTGCGATACCCGAAGTCTTTTCCGAGCACCCCAAACTTCCACATGTGATAAGCGATGTCTTTGCCGACGTATCCCACAGTCCCATTGGAGCGGACGATCACCTTCTGATCATCCTGATTTTCCTCTTCGCTGTTCTCGGCGGTCTCTGCGATCTCGGCGGTAGATTGATTTCCCCGCCGCATCACCCAGCAACCCTTATTCTTGCCAGCATCCTCGAAGAAAAGCACACCAGATTCCTTGAGCTTATTGAATGCCGCGTCCCAAAAATGAAGGTGCAATATCTCGCTCTCGCGCGGCAGAAAATCGTATTCGATATCCAGCCGCGTCATGGTTTCAAGATGACGGCGAAGCACGGCCGTCGAAATTAGCTCCGCGAGTGCGGCGGTCTCATTTCCACCCTGCTCGATCTCGTGAAGAGTCTTCAGGCGAGTCTGCAAATTCTGCTTGTCTTCGACGTACCACTGG
>DATBAX010000178.1:0-3334 GCA_036271275.1 Terriglobales bacterium | reverse complement strand
CGCCTTCAGGCATGCCGCCAATGCGCTGTGCTAGAAAACGCGCTTCAGCGCCTGCGCTGTCAGAAATCCGCACCACTCGCTCGACGCCGATCCCCGCTCCGCTCCTGTACAATTCTCGCGGATGAAGTCCGCAGGGAAAATCGCCTGGCTGGCAATCGTGCTGGTGGCGATGGCAGCGGGGCTACAGGCCGAGCCGGTTGCTCAACTCCATCCCAGCAATTACGTCAACGACTTCGCCCACGTTCTTGACGCGAACACCGTCGCGCAACTCGACGACGTCTGCCAGCAGATCGATACCAAAGCCCACTCCCAAATTTCGCTGGTGACGATCAAGTCACTGGACGGCGCTGACGTCGTCAGCTACTCGGTCGATCTTTACCAGAAATGGGGAATCGGGGCCAAGGGCAAAGACCAGGGCGTGCTCATACTGCTGGCCGTCCAGGACCACAAATATTGGACGACTGTCGGCTACGGGCTGGAGCCGATTCTGCCGGACGGAAAAGTCGGCGGCTTTGGCCGCGAAGCCGTACCGCTACTTAAACAGAATGACTATAACGGCGCCGCCTCACTGATGGTCATGCGCGTGGCCGATGTGATTGCGCAGGATGCGGGCATTCAACTTACAGGCGCGCGTCCGCAAGCTCCTGTCACTACCGAGGAAGAACCGCAAAGCGGACCATCGTTGGCGAAGATCATTGTTTTTATTGTGATTGGAATCATCGTCCTCGCCACACCACCTCTGCGGCGATTGCTGTTCTGGTTTTTGATTTTTGGCGGGGGACGAGGCGGTGGAGGTGGTTTTGGTGGTGGAGGATTTGGTGGTGGAGGCGGGGGCGGTGGTGGTTTCGGCGGGTTTGGTGGTGGCAGCACCGGTGGCGGCGGGGCTGGAGGAAGTTGGTAGTTCGAACGAACGAGGTATGTGATGGTCCCTGAAAAACAGATCAATGAATTTGTAAGCCGGATGCAGCAAAGCGCGGGAGCGAATTTGCAGAGCGTGATTCTCTATGGATCGGCCGCGAATGGAGAATTCCATCGCGATTTCTCCAATGTGAATTTGCTGTGCGTCCTGCGAGAAAGTTCTTTTGCGACGCTGGCAACGATCGCTCCCGTGGTCAAATGGTGGGTGGGGCAAAAGCATCATGCGCCGCTGGTACTGACCCAAGAGGAATTGGAACGATCGACCGACGTATTCTCCATCGAATTGCTCGATATGCAGCAGCGGCACCGCATACTTTTTGGCGACGATCTTTTGCGCGATCTGCAAATTCCCATGCATCTGCATCGGGCGCAAGTAGAATATGAGCTGCGGGAAAAATTGATTCTGTTGCGCGAACATTTATTGCTGGTCGGCGACAATCCGCGGCAAATGTGGGATTTGATGCTGCGCTCTTTGCCGTCTTTCATTACGTTATTCCGGCACACGCTGATCGCCATGGGAGATGCGACGCCGAGGTCGAAGCGAGAGGCTATCGACGCGCTCTCGAAGCGCATTCAATTCGATTCATCAGCATTCTTACAATTGCTCGACGTTCGCGAACGCACGGTCGAGCCGAAGCAATTTGATGTAAAAGACGTTTTTGGACGTTATCTGAATGGAGTGCAGCACGTAACCGCCACCGTGGATAGAATGCTGGATTTGGCGGGAGCTAATTAACCACCAAGGAAATCTTGTAGGGTTTTTCCTTCGTGTAACTTCGTGTCCTTGGTGGTTCCATGATTTTGTTTTTTCCATAGAAATTCAGGAGAACGAAAATGATTAAAGCGCTAGTCGTAGTGGGTGTTCTTGTACTAATCGTGTTGGTGTTGTTTGGACAATATGTCGGCGTAAAAAACAACCTGGTCACCAAGGATGAGACGGTGAAAGCGGCCTGGTCTCAAGTCGACGTCGTCCTGCAGCGCCGCGCGGACCTGATTCCGAACCTGGTCGAAACCGTAAAGGGATACGCCCAACAAGAAGTAACGGTCTTCGGCGACATCGCGAAAGCGCGTTCAGCGCTGCTCTCCGCCGGCACGCCTTCAGACAAAATCGCCGCCAACGGGCAACTGGACGGCGCGATCGGCCGCTTGCTGCTGGTCGTGGAAAACTATCCTCAATTGAAATCCAACGAAAACTTTCTCCGATTGCAGGACGAATTAGCGGGAACCGAAAATCGCATTGCCGTGGAGCGTCAGCGTTACAACGATACGATCAAGGACTACAACACCTATCTACGTCAGTTTCCCAACAGCATTTATGCGGGCTGGGCGGGCTTCAAGGAAAACAATGCTTACTTTGCGGCGTCCGAAGCTTCACGCGCGACTCCCAAAGTAAACTTCGCTCCACCGGCTCCCCAGGCGGTCCCGCAACCCGCGCCCGCAAAATAAAGTGGACGCCGATTGGGCGGTTGAGCTCGGAGCGGGTGACGAATCTCTCGAAATACCGTGGGCTGCTGCGGACGGCAGCCTGCGGTATTTCGATTTAAAACGCCAACCGGAACTTCTGCTCAAGATCGAAGAAGCCGTCCGCGTGCCGGAGTTGGGAGAGTTCCTCGCGGCCATCAATTCGTCCGCCAGCATTTTAGAAACCGCCAAGTGCGATGCTTGGTCGACATCCGAAATTGATTTTGAAGAAGAAATTTTTGGTTGCGCGATCAAGTTCGGTTCCTACATCGATCTGTTTTTCACGGAAGACCGCGCCCGTTTTTCCTTCCCCGAGCATGAGCGTCTCGTCAAGCAGTTCACAGAGCTCTTGCGGCGGACGCCGGAACTTCCCGCAAGAGCTGAATTTTTAGTCCGGCGATGCTATTACCGTCAAGATGAGAAGATTACGAACGGATTTTACGTAACGTTTTATTTGTTCGGTTATGGCGATAATGAAGTGGAGGCACGCCAACGTTGGACAACCGCATTGAAGCTGGTGCAGAGTGCGATGCAGCACTTATCGCTGCGGTGATGCTTTCACACCTCTAAACTCCTGTCATGCTGAGCGAGTGAGTCATGCACGGAGTGCATGACGAGGGAGTCGAAGCACCCCTACACCCGGCAATTATTTTCGATCGTAGGGGTCCTTCGACTCCGTGAATGCTTCGCTACGCGAAACATTCACTGCGCTCAGGATGACAGAGGATTGGTTTTTATAAGAGTAAACATAGTGCCGCCGTCGAAGTAAAACCAGCGCCGGAGGCGCGACCCAACTTAGCCCAGGACGAAGTCCTGGGTAGGCACCGAACCAGACCACGCGCCCGAAGGCGCCACTGCACGGTAGCCTACGTGGTTGTCGCCGGTGATTGAACCAGGCCGACGCCTTTGCTTCGGGAGTTCTTGAATCTAGTCCGCAATACTGACAAGAGCAGCA
>DATBAX010000177.1:0-10725 GCA_036271275.1 Terriglobales bacterium | reverse complement strand
TTAACATCCATGTCATCCTGAGCGCAGCAGCTACTTCGCAACGCGAAGTGGCTGCGGAGTCGAAGGATCTCTACTCCTTCAACCGCTCTCATGGGCCGTCCCACTGTGCTAGCATTTCCCACCATGCGCACCCGCCTGACTATCCTCTTCGTACTATTCGCACTCCCGATCTTCGCTCAGACCCACGCCAAGATCAACGTATTCACCACGCAGGAAGGTTTCGTCGACAGCCACGGCGCCCTCATCTACTACATGTCTGTCGGGCACGGCGCGCCGCTCATGATTGTTCACGGCGGTCCGGGAGCTTCGCACGATTATTTCCTTCCTTACTTATTGCCGCTCATGCGCACCAACCGCCTGATTTTTATCGACGAGCGCGGCTCCGGCAAATCCTCAAAGCTAGCGGATGTTCATCAATACACCATCTCCAACATGGTCGAGGACATCGAAAACGTCCGCCAGGCTTTAGCTCTCGGCAAAATCAGTTTGCTGGGACATTCCTATGGAGGCGCCCTCGCCCAGGCCTATGCACTCAAATACCAGCAGAATCTTTCTCACCTGATTCTGGGCAGCACTTTTGCCAGCACAAAAAAACTAAACGCGGCTCTGGCGAAAATGAAATCCGAAATGCCTCCAAAAGATCGCGAACGAGTCGACGCTCTCGAAGCCGCCGGCCTCTACGACAAAGGCGAGCCATGGGAGCACGGACGCTATCCCGAGGAATACGCCAAGCTAGCCTGGGGCGTCGGCTACTTTCCTTACATCTACCAAAATAATCCCGATCCAAATTACGATCCCATCGCCTCAAACACCGGCACCGCCTGGGACGTCTACCGTGAAATGTGGGGATCGCACGGCGAGTTCGTAGTGGATGGAAACTTAACCGAAGTGGAATATCTGGATCGCCTGCCACAAATCAAAGTACCAACCCTAATTATCGTAGGCGATCACGACGAGAGCGATCCAAAAATGTCGCAGGAGATGCACGCTAAAATCGCCGGATCAAAATTAGTGATCCTCCCCAAAAGCGGTCACATGACTTTCGTCGACCAACCAGACAAATTCCTGCAAACCGTCCGCGACTTCGTAGCCAAATAAAAAGCCGGTACCCACCACCAACCCAAAAGTTCCTGTCATCCTGAGCGCAGCAACTGCTTCGCGAACGCGAAGTAGTTGCGAAATCGAAGAGCCTGCCCTGAGCGAAGCCGAAGGGACCCCTACCAGCTTATCCGCGCCGATCTATCGGCGCTCGCTCTCAAAATAAAACTCATAATGATTCCGGCACTTAGGATTAAACCCCGCCCGGCACGCCGGACACGCATACCCACTCCCCATATATTCGCGAATCGTCAGCTCATTCCCGCAAGCTCCGCAAAGTATCGCTTTCTGTCCCCATTCACTTTCAGGCCAAATCTCAATCGGATGATCGGCCAGCGCCGCATGGCAATCCTTGCAGGCAAAATAAATACCGCAACACTTCATCTTGATCGCAATAATGTCGGTCGGCCCACGCCAATGACCGCACCTGGTCTGCGGATCAAGGTCAACACCACGGACTTCTGGATGATTCGGGCCCATATCCAACTTCAACCGATCGTCAGCAGTTCTTCATAAAATCCACCGATCTGCCGCGCTCGGTCCACAAAGTGAATCTCCAAAATCCAGTGCCTCATGCGGCCGGACGGGTCCAGCGCCCGCATCCGATTGGGATTTTCAGGGTGCACATAGAAAGTAATTTTGTCGCCCTGAATTCTTTCATGCGGAAATTCCCCAATCAGATGTCCTGCGATCTGTCCGCCATATTCCCAACCAGCTTCCTTCGCCAGTTGGTGAGCATACGCATACAATTCCGCGCCCGTAACGTCAGGATGTTCCTCAAAATACTGCTTGCCCTTGGCGAACCCTTCTTCAATATCGCGGCACAACTTGCGTTTCACCGGATCGTTTCCCACCACATAAGTGCGTCCAAAATCCGCTTCCCACTCTTCGAACACGGGCCCGAGATCGAGAAACACGATGTCGTCGTCCTTGACGGTCAGGTTCGGAGGATTGTCGTTGTACGGCGCGAGAGTATTGGGACCCGCGCGAACAATTCGCTTGTGCCAGTAGCGGTCGATCCCGTACATGCTCGTGGCGAGGGCATAAATGCATTCGTTGATCTCATTTTCCGTCTGCCCAGGCCGAATGATATTCCGCGCTCCGGCTTCCGCAAAAAGTGCCTGCGCTTTGACCTGAGCATCGAATAATCCGGCGACTAATGTGTCTTCCGATTGCGTCATGATCAAATATCTTAAAGCATTCCCACGGCAACGCGGCTAGGTCGACATTTGAAACTTTTCAGCAGGCCGCGAGTCCTATACTAAGTCTGGACATTCCCTATGCTGATCTACCTATTGGCTTTTGTCGGTGGCGTACTGACGATCCTTAGTCCGTGCATTCTCCCCGTACTACCTTTCGTGTTCGCCCGCGCCGACCAGCCTTTTCGCCGCTCCGGACTACCACTACTCACCGGCATGGCGCTTACTTTTTCGTTAGTCGCCATCGCAGCCGCTTTCGGCGGCCACTGGGTGGTGCGTCTCAACCAAGGCGGACGTTACGTGGCCATGCTCATATTTCTGGTCTTGGGCGTCACGCTGCTTTTTCCATCGCTCGCAGAAACGTTGACCCGCCCGCTGGTCCGCGCCGGCAGCCGACTCCAGGGTGGCCCTTCCACGGAGAGCAGCATCGGAAAATCTTTCGTGTTGGGGATTTCTACCGGATTGCTTTGGGCTCCATGCGCGGGCCCTATTCTCGGGCTCATACTGACAGGCGCTGCGCTTCAGGGGCCGGGTGCTCATTCATCTTTCTTACTCTTGTCTTTTGCTTTGGGTGCCGCAACTTCCCTCGGCATTGCTCTCTTTGCCGGAAACAAAGTGTTCTCCACTCTAAAACGTTCCCTGTCTTTTGAAATCTGGATACGCCGTACTCTCGGCGTTGCCGTGATCCTGGGAGTAATCGCAATCGCCCTGGGGTGGGACACCGCCCTGCTCACGAAATTTTCTTTCATCAATACCGCAAGAGCAGAATCGCATTTAATCACCGCATTAGGACCGCAGAAACCTGCGGTCGTTCCAGTCAGCGCGACCGATTCGCAACCCGTTCTGGCGGACGAAGGCCCCATGCCCTCATTGGACGGCGCCGTCTCCTGGATCAACTCCGCTCCGATAAAGACCAATTCTCTTCGCGGCAAAGTTGTGCTGATCGATTTCTGGACCTACTCCTGCATCAACTGCCTGCGCGCGCTGCCTTATGTCGAAGGCTGGGCGGAAAAATACAAAGACTCCGGGCTGGTCGTCATCGGTGTACACACCCCGGAGTTCGCATTTGAAAAAGATCGCGCCAACGTGGAAAAAGCCGTTCGCGATTTAAAGGTCACCTATCCGGTGGCCGTCGACAGTGATTATTGGATTTGGAAATCTTTCCACAACCAATATTGGCCGGCCCATTACTTCATCGACGGCAAGGGACGCATCCGCTATCACCATTTCGGCGAAGGCGAATACGCCGAGTCGGAGCACGTGATTCAGGAACTCCTCAAAGAGAACGGTGCAAAATCGCTCTCTGATTCATCACTCAGCATCGCCGCCACCGGCGCCGAAGCCGCTCCAGACAATGGCAACGTTCACTCCCCCGAAACCTACATCGGATACAGTCGCGCCGATCACTTCGCTTCCGCCGAGCCCATCGCGCACGATTCACGCAAGAGCTACACCCTGCAACAAAGGCTTTCCCTGAACCAATGGGGCCTAACCGGAGGATGGAAAGTCGGCCCCGAAAGCGCGGTTCTTCAATCCGCTCCCGGCTCAATCACCTTCCGCTTCCACGCCCGCGATCTTCACTTAGTCCTGGGCCCAACAAAAGACGGCAAGCCAGTCCGCTTCATCGTCAAACTCGATGGCACCCCGCCCGGCGACGACCATGGCGTCGACACCGACGCAACCGGCGCCGGAACGGTGCAAGGCCATCGCCTATATCAGTTAATCCGCCAAAAAGGCGCCGTCGAAGATCGCACCTTCGAAATCCAATTCCTCGACCCCGGCGTCCAGGCTTTCGCCTTCACCTTCGGTTAAGATCGGTTCAGAGTTGCAGCTAAGAGTCAGGAGTCACCACAAAACCATCCACTCTGTCATCCTGAGCGAAGTATTTCTCACGCGGAGCGGGAGAAATACACAGTCGAAGGCCCCCTGCAAACTAAACGCCCCGGATGCCCCATCCTTCTTTCGCATCTTGCGAGAGGGCGGGGCTTTTAACCATGGACTCATCACTCAGTAACAGCAAGCCCTTGCGGGGCGCCAGACCCGCATCAAAATTCCCATTTTGGCACTCCCGCTTCTTTGCATGTACATCCAGCCCTTGTACATACACTTCCGTCTAGACACAATGTTCCCCAGGGAACATTACGCACTAAGCTCCCCGCTTGCTCTTCAACTCCACCAGCAACTGCTCAATGCGATCTTCTTTCTCGAGCGCAGCCAGACGGTCTTCCATATTGTCGGCGACAATTTCGGATTTGGCTTGGCTGGTTGCGTTGGCGTGGGCCACTTTGTGTTTCATCCGATCGAAGGCGTTGGCGCTTGCGCCGTTGCCTGATGCGATCTTCGCGTCGCTGGCTTTCGATACCGCACGTGCCCGTCGATGCTGAGCGATTAACAGGTCGGCCTTGGCTTGGGCCTCGGTGAGTTTTTGTTCGAGTTGGCGGAGAGCTGTCTTCAAGTTTTCTACCTGGGCTTTTTGGTCGACGATTTGCTCGGCGTATCCGTCGGTGAGGTCGCGATAACTTTCCGTGCGTTGAAGAGCGGCGCGAGCGAGGTCGTCTTGTTTCTTATCGACGGCGAGTTCGGCTTTGCGGATCCATTCGGCGACTTTGCTCTCGTTCTCTTTGCGTTTATTTTCCAGCAGATGTTGGTCGGCGATGGCGATGGCCACCTGCGTCTTCACCTGCAGGAGTTGGTTCTGCATGTCGAGGATGACTTGCTTGATCATCTTCTCCGGATGCTCGGCCCGGTCGACGAGGTCGTTGAGGTTGGCGCGGACTAAGGTTGAAACTCTTTCTAGTAATGCCATGATGGACTCCTTAAGGTTGCTATCAGCCGTCAGCTTTCAGCTCTCGGCTGAACCATGAAAAAAGGGACGAGCTCTCGCTCGTCCCCGAATGCTTTTATGCTCCTGCTGCCGGCGGCAGGACGTCTGGGTTGACTGGCTTGTCACCGATGGTGCGGACCTTCGAGAACAAGTCAGTGAGACTCATGCCTGACAACGTTTCGAACAGGGCCGGGACCTGCGCGGCCATCTTGGTGATGTCGCCGGTGATCTTGTTCATCCCAGCGGCTTCGCCGTTGCCAGTCGAGACGATGGTGATCTTGTCGATGTTCGCCAATGGACTGGCAAGCGCCTTCACGATCTCCGGCATGCTGGCGAACAACCTATCGATGACCGCAGCCTGGTTGTACTCCTGGAAAGCTTCGGCTTTGACGTTCATCGCCTTGGCTTCGGCTTCGCCTTTTTTGAAAATGATCTCGGCTTCGGCTTCGCCTTGCGCGCGGATCGCGGATGCATGACCATCGGCTTCCGACATGAGCCGTTGTTTTTCGGCGAGCGCCAAAGTTTCGATGCGTTGACGTTCGATCTCCGCCGGCTTGAGGACGGTGGCGATCAGTTCGTTGGAACGACGACTGATTTCTGCTTCCTGCACTTTGACCTGCTGTTCCTTTTCGATCTGTTGTACCTTGACCTGCTCGGCGATGACTTGCTGTTGCATGATGTTGGCTTGGATGTCGTAAGCCTTGTCGGCCTGCGCCTGCTGCCGCTTGGTGACTTCGACGTACTGCGCTCGCTTGACTTCAAGATCGCGCTGCGCTTCCGCCTGCTTGGCAAGCGAAAGTGTTTCAGCGAGGATCGTTTCCTGGTCGGCTTGCGCTTTCGCGACCGCGGATTCCCTGGCGGCTACTGCGCGTTTGATCGCGGTGTCACGATCAGCTTCGGCGGTGGCGACGTCCGCGTCGCGCTTGATGCGCGCGACATCGGGCTTGCCCATGTTGGTGATGTATTCGTTTTTGTCGCGGACTTCTTTGATGGTGAACGAGATGACTTCAAGCCCCATCTTGTTCATGTCTTCGGCGCAGGTGGAGCGCATGCGGTCGGAAACCATCTCCGGCTGCTTGACGATTTCTTCCACCGTGAGTTGGCCGATGATGCCGCGCAGATGGCCTTCCATCACCAGCCGAATCAACCCCTCGCGCTCTTGCGGCGTCTTGGTGAGGAACTGCTCGGCCGCGGTCAGGATGGACTCGATGTCGGACTTGACTTTGATTTGCGCGACCGCTTCGACCGTGACCGCGACGCCTTGCTTGGTGTAGAGATCCTGTTGCGGCGCCACGTCGAAGGACATCAACTCCAATGACAATCCGCGACAGATTTGCACCATGGGGAGAACGACGGTGCCGTGTCCCTTGACCACTCGCGTGCCGCCGACACCGTAGACGATCAATGCCTCGTGCGGCCCCGCTTTGCGATACAGTCCTGCGAGCGTGCTCATTAGAAACACCAGGACCATCACACCGAGTCCGACGAAAACCCAAATGGTTAATGCAATGCCTAGAAACATAACTGCCTCCTGTTACAAACCCGCTTGACGTTCAAAAGTCTTTTCGTGCGGTATTTTCTTGATCGCATCGAGATCGCGAATGATGCGCGCGGGATCGCTGTGACCGAGGAATACCTCGCCATCGGTGGTCTGGATGCGGACACCTCGATTGCCCCATACGTAGGCGCGGCGGTTACCGATGCCGCGAATGCCATAGCCGCCGGCGATGCTCCAACTATCCTTCGCGTACTCTTTGATCTGATCGACGGGGATGGTGCGCAGACGGAAACCCAGCGTGCGAATCTCGACGCCCGCGTTCGTAAATAAATAATGAAAGCCGGTCCACGCCATCACACAGGCCGAAAGCGCCAGCAAAGCCACGAGGCCTAGAGGAATTCGCGCCGCGGACAAGGCCGGAGTGTTCATACCCCAAAACAGCGCGAGTAGCGGAATCAGCGCGATCAGGCTCAAAACTTTGCCGGCGTGCGATTCATCCGCAACCAACAAACCTGGACGTACCGCTTCACCACGATGCGATCCTAGATAAACGACCAGCAAGACCAGAATTGAAATCGCTGTAATAAAAATGAGAGTCATTGGGTTCACCGGGGTGCCATCGAGATTGAAGGTGAGGACCTGGTTCAGCAGGAGATAGATCAATCCAATTTGCAGATAGAAGAAAACCAGCAGCGCCCAGGAAAAAGTTCCGACGGAAGATTTTCTGTGGGCGGCCCAGAGAACAATTGAGAAAATGGCGAGCATGAAGGCCATAAACCCCAGACTGAAAGTCAGCGAGGCTTCGCGGGACATCCATCCGTTGGCGTGGCCGGCCGTGTCGAAGTGAGTGGCCATGCGGGCGGGCAGACGACTCCATACTTGCCCATGCCGCAGTGCGAGTAGAGGTAGAGCCAGCCACATGGTTACGATCGCGAGTTGGAATTTGCGATTCATCAACAAAGCCTCAGGGGCTAAGCCCCTACTTCAAGACCCACTTCTATCGCAGCGCAAGATCAAACGCCTCCCCAATAAGGGCAAGCGATCATTTCCCTGCATCGGCGGCCGGATCTTCGGACATCTCACTCCATAAGCGTACGTAGGCAATTCCCTTTTCGTAGCGCGTCACCATCACTTCAGTAGCCTTCGCAATGGCGACGTTATTTTCTGAACGTGCGCCGCAGGTTCTGCGCGTGCCGGCTTGCGAGTAAATTATTTCCCCTGTCCCGCCTGTACGAATTGAGACCGACACACGCCCGAGAACGCCGGCCATTTCGAAATCCGCGGGATCGAGGTTCTCATCTTCAGAGGTAAGGACACGGCTGAGGAACAGAAAAATAATGCTCGCTCCGATCATGCCGCTTAGAACGGCAAGACCGACACCCAGCACGACCCAAACGGTTGAAAAGCGCGTCAGCAAATATCCCGCGCCGCCGAACCACGCCAGAAAAGCCGCCAAGGTTACGAAGTTGAATGGCGAAATATGATGCGAGTGGGCGTGTCCGACTGTCGGCGCTCCGTGGGTATGTGGAGTCCCATCCCAATGCGGCAAGTGGGGCACGTGCAATCGCAAGTGGCCGGCCACAAACGATAGCAGGCTCAATGCGAAACCAACCACGAAGCAGATCAAATAAAAATTTGTCCAGGTCATCGTGATCGCCTTCTTTCTTTGATACGGCTGGCGTGAGCAGGTTTGAGCGCTTCGAGTAGACGGTCAGCGAGTCCGGGGGTGTCGAGTATTGCGCCTAGCAAAATGAAGCACCGCCGCGTGTCTTTTTCGCGGGCCGCCTTGATCATGACTTCGCTTACTTCCGGATCGCTGGCGAAACGTTCGGATCCTTGCAGCAGCCAGACATCGAGTTTGCCTTCGGTGGTGCGCAAATCGGAAACCAGTTCGGTGTGATATCCCTCGGGATCGTTGACCAGAAATCCGGGATGCACTTTGAAAAACTTTGCCAGCAATGAACGCGTGGATTGCGTCATGTGCGGGCGCGAGCCGCCTTCGATTTGCGAGACGTAGGACTGGCTGATGCTCTTGCCCTGCTCCTTGCGGACGGCGCGCACCAATTCCAGTTGGGTCATGGGACGGTCGAGGCCGCGCATGGAGCCTTCGACCTCGCGTAGGTAACGGATTTTTTCGCCCAGCGTCATATTGCTAATCGAGATAGTTATATTGCAATTTGTAATGAAGTGTCAAGAGATGGATCTGGTGGGTTTTCAGAGGGTTGCGGGCGTGTATTGTGGGGTTTGCGTGCAGATCGTAAAGTGGCGTTCAGATTGCGCCTTGGCCGCGTGATCCACGCATTGAGTCTTCCCAGGACTTTTCGTCCTGGGCTAAGCTGGGGCGCTCCTTCGGAGCTTGGGGCTGTGGCGATTGAGTGTACCGGGTAGCGAGCGGCCATTTCTCGCTCAGTGCCTGGGCGTGATGGCTCGGGCATTCCGCACGTGAGCTTGGCCTCTGCAAATAGCGGAGCGTCGCTCGGCCCTGGACGAGCGTAGGCACCCGTCCATCTATACGGCATGTAGGCCCTCCGGCTTTTACCGGAGGGCCTTTTTATTTGTCTGCGATTTGATTACTGGACGCGGGCGTTGTGTTTGTCGCGGTAGATTTGGCGCGAGGTTTTGTTGTCCTGGCGATTGACTTTGGCTTTTTCTGCCGGGGTCAGCTTGCCGCCGTTGGCGGCGCGATCGCGAGCCACTTCGCGATTCACTTTGGCTTCGCGGTGTTCCAAGTGCGCGGTTTCGCCGGGGGTGAGTTGTCCACTCTTCACGCCTTGAGCGATGCGGGCCTGCTGACGATCGGCGCGGCGTCCGACTTCAGTATTGGGAGTTTGGGTTGCGGTTTGAGCGACGACTGGCAAAGTAAACGCTGCCAGGGCCGCTCCGAGAAACAGTTGCTTCATTTGCTTGTTCATGCAAGTTCGCCTCTTTCGTCTGCGTTTGTCAGCCAGTTTTACGGTCATCGGCTGCTCAGTATGTCAAAACACGATTTGTAAAGGAATGTTGCGGGGGAAAATGCGGGAATTGGTACATGGCCTGAAGGCCTTACGGGACAAGGGTTTCGGGTCTCAGGTCTCAGGTCTCGGGTTTCCGGGACGGTCGACTGGGCCTCTGCGAGTTGCCGGGCCTTGACGGGCGTAGGTGACCGTCCTACAGCGTTTTCTTAGAAGCCGGCTTCTATTCTGGATCTGGGGTCGAGGACATCTCTTAGAGCGTCGCCTATGAAGTTGAAGGATAGGACTGCCAGCATTACGGCTGCTGCGGGAAATAGAACCAGATGAGGCGCGTCGAAAAGATGGGCGCGGCCGTCGTTCAACATCGCGCCCCAACTGGCAGTTGGTGGAGGAACACCCAAGCCCAGGAAGCTCATAGTGGCTTCGGCGAGGATTGCGCCCGCCATGCCGATCGCGGATTGCACAACGATGGGCTGAATAATGTTTGGCAGAATATGACGCGCGATGATGCGTAGATCGTTGGCCCCAAGTGCGCGTGCCGCCTCCACATATTCACGTTCGCGAGCGGCCAAGACTTGAGCGCGAACTAAACGCGCGTATCCGACCCAGCCTCCCAGCGCAAGCGCCAGGACAAGATTGAAAATCCCCGGGCCGCGAAATGCCACGAAGGCGATGGCTAACAAGATTCCTGGAAACGACAGGAACGCGTTCATGACGACGATGTTGACGAAGCGATCAAGACGGCCTCCGTAGTAGCCGGCGGCGGAACCTATGATTAGTCCTAAAAATAACGAGACGGCGACTACGCAACCGCCGACTAACATCGAGATGCGCGAGCCGTAAATGAGGCGGGAGAGGATGTCGCGTCCTAGCTCGTCGGTGCCGCACCAATGGCTGGCGGATGGGCTGGCTAGGCGGTTGGGGAGGTCGATGTAGGCTGGGTCTTGCGGCGCGATCCAGGGAGCGAAGATGGCGAAGATTACGAAGATGGCAACCAGTGCCATGCCGATCGTCGCGAGGACGTTGTGGCGGGCGATGCGCTGGAACGAGATGGCGGTGGTGGACATTGGTTGAAAAGCTTTTAACGGCGAAGGACGCTACGGCCAAACTTCCAGCTTAAATTTACTGTATTGATGGATCATTTCGAAGTCTCGC
>DATBAX010000176.1:0-19062 GCA_036271275.1 Terriglobales bacterium | reverse complement strand
ATTCGGAAGTCGCGCCGTCCTCTCTCGACGGCTTGAACCTACTCCCCGAATTTGCCGCCGCTCTAAAAGGCGAAGTCGGCATGGATATACGTCGCAGCCCCGTCGTTGGCATTCCGTTTCTCTATGTGGCGGCCCCTGTCTACGGTGGTGCGGTGCGACTGGCGTATTCGCTTTCGGATATCGACTCCGCCACCTCACATGGGCGCATCGCGGTACTGGTGGGTGTGGCACTGGCTATCGTTGTGGCTGTAATCCTGGCGGCGGTTGTGTCCCGATTCACCACCCGGCGCTTGAAAGACATCATCGATTTCGCGAACCGCATCGCCGCCGGTGATCTCACCACCCGCATCGCGGACCCTCGCGGCGACGATTTCGGAAAAATTGCCGCCGCTCTCGACGATGCCGCGCGCCAGACAGAATTAAACTTTGCCACTCTACGAAACAGCCAGCGCCAACTCGAAACCCTACTAAACAGCATGCAGGACGCCGTTATCGCCGTCGATCCCGATCAGCGGGTGCAGTGGGCCAATCAAAGCATGAACAGGCTTGTCCCTCAACGAACGCGCCTAAATGCGCCGGTCGTTGAAACCGTACGCGATCCAGATTTTCTTCATGCCGTTCGCGGAGCCATTGAATCCCGCACCGTGCTCACCACCCGCGCCACTTCCATTCTCCCGGCCCGTACTTTCGAAGTCACAGCCGCGCCCATGCCCGGAGGCGGTGCCGTCGCTGTGCTGCGTGATCTCACCGAAACCGAGCGCGTGGAAAAAACTCGCCGCGATTTCATCGCCAACGTTTCACATGAACTTCGTACTCCGCTTACTTCCATTCAGGGATACACAGAAACCTTGCTGGACAGTGCGAGTGGAAATGAAGCGGAGCGTGAGTTTCTGGAAATCATTCGCAAAAATGCCACCCGAATGGCGCGCTTGACCGAAGATTTACTAACCCTGGCGAGAGTGGAATCCGGCGAACAACGCTTCGACATTCAATCCGTCTCGCCGGGAGAACTCCTCCAGGAAGCCGTACAAAGCTTCCGCGAGATCGCGCGTGCCCAAAAGATCGAACTACAAATCGAGAACACTTCGACGACCGACGTGAGCGCCGACCGCGAAGCAATCCATCAAATTTTTTCCAACCTGATCGACAATGCTCTCAAGTACGCTGCAGGCAGCGGCCGTATCGTTCTGGGGGCCCGTCCCGCGGGACAGGGAGTCGAATTCTATGTCCAGGATTTCGGTCCTGGCATTCCGTCCGAACACTTGCCTCGCCTCTTCGAGCGCTTCTACCGCGTGGACAAAGCCCGCTCCCGCGAATCCGGCGGCACTGGCCTCGGCCTCGCCATTGCGAAACACATCATGCTCGCGCACGACGGTACGATCCGCGCGGAAAGTGAATTGAACCACGGCTCGTCTTTTCTATTCACTCTGCCAGTGGCACACTAACCAAATTCATCAACCACCAAGGAAAACCTTTAGAGAGCCTTCCTTGGTGGTACTTCGTGTCCTTGGTGGTTAAATGAATTCGGGAGCTTGCCGAGTCCAACAATCGTATGTACATGTCCCAAATTCACATGGATGACGGCCTCATACCCTGCCCGCTGATGTCCTTCATCGGTGACAATTGAGTCACTACCCCGCTATGCGAAAAAGACTGTTCGAAATTGTCGCGTCTCTCATGCTGGTTGCGGCATCGCTTTTACTGACTGGCTGCGGTGGGACCGTGGGAACCCCGCAATCCGGCGGCAATGGGGGCAACGGAGGAGGAGGCGGAGGTGGTGTGCAGCAAAACTCTCCCTGCAACGTCATCACCACCGGACAAGGCAGTGATCTGAATGGCTTTCGGCCTTTCCCGGCAGACAATGCGTGGAATCAGGACATCTCCGCTGCGTCCGTCGACCCGAATTCCACAGCGCTGATTAATTTCATCGGCCCCACTATCGGCTTACATCCAGATTTCGGTTCAGGCGAATATCAGGGATCGACCATTGGCATTCCGTATCTCGTCGTGGACGGATCGCAGGGCATGTCCGCAATTAATTTCACGGCCTACGGTGACGAGAGCGATCCGGGTCCCATGCCAATCCCGGCGAGCGCCCCGATCGAAGGCTTCCCGAATCCAGGTACCGGTGATCGCCATGTGCTGGTCGTTGACAACAGCAACTGCTTTCTCTACGAACTCGACAATTCGCACGCGACTAGTAATGGCTGGAGCGCCGATTCAGCGGCAATCTGGGACCTCGAAAGCGATGAGCAGCGTCCCTGGACGTGGACTTCCGCCGACGCCGCCGGACTGCCTATTTTTCCCGGCCTGATTCGCTATGACGAAGTGGCCGCCGGAAAGATCCAGCACGCGATCCGATTTACCTTGCAGCATAGCCGGGCGGCCATGGTATCTCCCGCGTCTCATTGGGCGGCAAACTCGAGCGATCCCTCGGCTGCGCCCATGGGCATGAGGCTGCGCTTAAAAGCCAACTTCGATATTTCGGGATTCTCGGCGAACGACCAAGTCATCCTTACTGCATTTAAGAAATACGGAATGATCATGGCCGACAACGGCAGCTCCATGTATATCGGCGGCACTCCCGACGACCGCTGGGACAACGATGACCTGCACAACCTGTCGCAAGTCCAGGCTTCTGAGTTTGAAGTCGTGCAGATGAATCCGATTTACACTGCGGCGAATGTGCCGCAAGGCTCCGCTCCGGCAATTAGTAGTTTCACGGCAAACGCAACGACCGTGAGTTCCGGTTCCTCTGTGACTTTAAGCTGGGACGCGGCGGACGCAGCATACTACATAATTTCTCCGCAGATTGGGGCTGTGCGTGGCAGTAGTGTCAGCGTCACTCCCACTCAAACCACCACGTATACACTCTACGCCACGAATCAGTTTGGCCGCAACACTTCTACGATCACCATCACCGTCCAATAAGTTTTGCGTTCCGCAATGATTCATGTAATCTTCGCAACGGAGAAGATCATCCGTGTGTTTCTCAGCGACAGCGAACTTCGTGGGCAGCGGAGTTCTGGGCACAATCGGCGTCGTCACGCTGACCAAGGTGAAGCACAGGCGAGAAATTTTGTTCGCGGCGCTTCCTTTACTATTCGCCATTCATCAGTTCACTGAGGGATTCGTCTGGTTGGGATTGGACGGAATTCTCTCGCCTGCGGTGGCGCACGATATGGGCGCGGCGTTCATGCTGTATGCGCAGGGACTGCTTCCTTTCCTGCTGCCGTTAAGCGTCCTGCTGTTCGAGCCTGACGCGAGGAGTCGCAAACGCATGCGACCGTTCCTCGTCCTCGGTGGCGCGACTACCTTATACATCTTGTGGGCGCTTACGGCTTACCCGTTGCAGCTTTTCGTCAAGGGCAACAGTATCGTCTACATCAATCAAGCGACCAACAATATAGCGGTCGCCGTGTTCTACGTGATCGCAACCTGCGGCTCGCTTTTCTTCTCGAAGATGAAAATGATGGTCATCTTCGGCGCCGCCAACGTGGCGATCATATTGGTTGTCATGGAGGTCAAACGCTATGCATTTACCTCAATCTGGTGTGCATACGCGGCGGTGGCGAGTGTGATCATCCTCGTCTACTTCTGGACCAGCAGCGAAGCCCGCCCATTCCGCTATGCCGAGCCTTTGTAAAAAAGAACAAAACGACCACCAAAGAAAGACAAACATAGGATTTAATTCATGATACTTAGTGTCCTTGGTGGTTTAAGCCTTTTCTTACGTCAGTCTCGCAAATTCGCTTTTAGCATCTTTCAGCAACGGAATCCCGGAATCCGCATCTTTCCACATGTCAAAAAAATCCTTGTAAGCCTGCCGGGCTTTCTGAATGTTTCCGCTGCGAGCGTACGCGCGAGCCAGACCTAATCGAGCCAAAGCGCCAAGAGGATAATTTACCGTCAACCCGGGATGGTCGATCAGCTTCTGGAATTCCGCTATCGCTGCCGCGCCGTTGCCAGCGGCCAGATATGCCTGGGCCCGTGCATACGTAGGATAAAGCGTCGGGCCCGGCATCGCTGAAGGGCCGGCCAATTCCAGCGGAGGCACAACGATGTTTAGATCTTCCACGGCTTTCAACGGTTGTTTCCCTCGCATGCTGATCTCAGCGTGAATGAGTGGCAACCAATATTTCTGAACATAGGTGCCTAACGGCGACTGTTTGCCCAATTCGTCACTGAGGACTTCCGCCTGCTTGGCGTTTCCTATTAAAGCCATGCTCATAGCTGCCAACGTCATCGTGTCCCGATCACTCGATAGCTTCTGCGCCTGGGAAATAAACTCACGGGCTTTATCCGCATTCCCAACTTCGGCTTCGCGTACGCCTGCTTGTGCCAGGCAACGTGCGGCCGCTTCCTTGTCGCTGTCCTTTTCCCACAGTTCCGCGGCCGAACGCGACAGCTCCCGAGCTTTTTCGAAACGGCCATGATAGACCTCGGTATTCGACTGCTCAGAAAGCAGGACCGCGTGTGCTCCAAGCACTTCTGATGACTGCTGGAGAAAACGCTGCATCCCAACGTCATCATTACGAAGAAACGCAACCCAGTAGCCTACTTGCAACAAAGTGTCCGACTGCAGTTTTCTCTTATTGGCTTCTGTCCAAACCGCGGAGGCTTCGTCCACGCGATCGAGTGCGAGCAGAGTAATCGATAGATTGAAGTAGGTGTTGGCCCGGGTCGGATCCATCAGCAACGCTTTGCGAAATTGTTGCGTAGATTCCTCATAATCGCCGAGCTCGCCCTCCGTATTACCCAGATGGTTGTAGCCTGCGGGCGAATCGGGATAATTTTGAATTTCGCGAGTGTAGACTTCTTTCACCTTTTCCAGCTCACCGGTGACGTAGGCATAGTAGCGTGCATCGATGGAAAGCCGTTCAGCCTCAGTAACTCGACTCCTGAGTCCATACGCTTTGGTGGCACTCTCGAGGGCTTGATTCGATTCCCCCAAATTGCGATAGACCGTTGCCAACGAAACGTAAGCCTGGGCGAAATTTGGATCCAGTTCAATGGCTTTCTGGAAGAACGGCAGCGAGTCCCGGTCGCCCTTCTTGTCCCATGTGGAAAGAGCGAAACCATACGCACTCAAAGCTTCAAGCGAGGAAGTTGTTGCTTGTTCGAGGGGCGCATTGAATTTCTGGATGGAAGGAAGCGACTCGCCCAACTTGGAACGTATCTTCGCCGTGGCCTGGCCCAGCGCATCGACTACATCTTCTTTGCGCGTGGCTTGTACCTGTTCATTCGCAATCGGCTGGCTGTTGTCGCACCGGATGGCCGCCAGCCCAATCAAATAGGTGCTACCCAAATTCGCGATCGATCCCTGAATCGTCACCTTCGCATTCGCTCGCTGGCAGACTTCAATTGCAGTCTTCCCGGCCATGCGGTCCTCTGGAGAACGCCCCATCTGTTTCATGATTCGCTGGGCGTTTCGATCCGACAGCACTTTGACGAAAGGAGACTGCTCTAACCCCACTTCAAGCCCCTGGCGAAGAGCGTCGTCGAATACCGTCTCACCCGTGGTGTTCACAAAATCGGCAAGAACAATCTTGTCTTTGGAACTAATTTGGAAACCCGGTCGATGCTGATACCAATACACTCCGAGTCCAATCGCCACCAAGACAGCGATCACAGTCGGACGGCGCCAACCGATTCCTCGCAACACAATTTGAGGTGAGGTCGGCGCAACCTCAGACTCCGGAGTGGCGGCTATTGGTTGGGTGGAAGTTGCGGAAACCGGCACCGAAGGCGGAAGGGTGACGGGAGCGACGAAACGATAGCCCCGGCGCGGAACGGTTTCGAGAAATCTGGGATTGTCCGCCGAATCACTTAAAGCGGCGCGAAGCTTTCCGATGGTGGTGTTCAGCGCGTTGTCAAAATCGACAAAAGTGTCGTTCGACCAAAGTTCTTCGCGAATCCTCTCTCGAGTGACAAGCTGGCCGGCGTTTTCCAGCAAAAGTACCAGGATTCTAAACGGCTGCTCTTGCAGGCGAATTCTGATGCCAGACTTGGTCAGTCTGCCTTCATCGATGTCAACCTCGAAGGATCCGAAACGAATAATCCTGCCCGCTGTCATCGGTCTGGCCCCGCGATCAAAATCCCGAAAAAGTATAACACGGGTCGGTTATAAATAGACGTAACCTATTTATTTTCATGTTATTACGCGGTGAGATCGAGATTGTTAATAGTTATGTTGTATCCCGGACAGGACTAGAGCAAAGTGTCGGCGTGCTTGGCGGGGAGTCACAGCACTCAGTCGGAAATAACCCAACCCAGAGGTGAGAACCATGCAAAGGGTACAACGCCTTTTTATTCTAGGAATGCTCGCAGCCTTCGCGGCCTCAGCCGCCTCGGCGCAGCTCGTGGATCAGACCCTGGCGCCGAACACGGCGAAGGTCGGCATCCTGAAGTCCATGCAGACCGAAATTGGGGCAGGCAGAGGCGATGCCCTGACGCCCACTTCTTCCATTTTTCTGATCGAACGTGACCCTTTCCGTTCGGTTCGCCGTGGACGCCAACTCTTCCAACGTAAGTTCACGACTCTGCAAGGCCGCGGTTCCGGTGCCGGCGACGGAACTGGCGACATCAACAGCAACAACGCGATCGGCGCAGGCGTGGCGGATAGTTGCTCTTCCTGCCACGGACGACCCAAAGGTTCAGCCGGCGCCGGCGGCGACGTCGCCACCCGCCCCGATAGCCGCGACGCACCACACCTTTTCGGAATCGGCCTGAAGGAAATGCTCGCAGACGAAATCACTTTCGATTTGCGCGCCATCCGTGATGCAACCGCCGCCAAAGCGATCGCCAAGCGCCGCAGCATTACGGCGACGCTCACGAGTAAGGGAATCAGCTACGGCACCATTACCGCAAATTCCGCCGGCGCAGTCGATCTGTCGCAAATCCAGGGCATCGACTCTGACCTTCGCGTGAAACCGTTCTTCGCCGAAGGCAGTATGACTTCGATACGCGAATTCGTCTCCACGGCATTCCATAACGAACTGGGGATGAATACCAACGATCCCGATCTGATCGCCGCCAGTGCAGGGGGCAGGATCGTGACTCCAGCCGGAATGGTCCTTGATGGAACGAAAGATAAAATTCAGCCGCCGCCAACGCCTAATCCGGGCACTGGAAATGAAGTCGACACCGCATTGGTCGATCACATGGAGTTTTATCTCCTCAACTATTTCAAGCCCGCTCACGATAAACAAACCGACGTCACTGAGCGTGGAAGGGTGGTGTTCGAGCGCATCGGCTGTGCCTCCTGTCACGTCGCGAATTTAATGATCAATCACGACCGCCGCGTGGCTGATCTCGATACCGTCTACGATCCGGTGCGAGGCAATTTCAATACTCTGTTTTCGACCGCCACTCCTCTGGTCAATGTCGTCAGCGATGGCACTGCGTATCCGGCATTGAAACAACCTGCCTTGAATCCATTTATGGTTTCGGACATTTACACCGACTTCAAACGCCACGACCTCGGTCCGAACTTCTACGAACGCAACTACGACGGGACGACACAAACCATGTTCCTGACACGTCCATTGTGGGGCGTTGGATCGACCGGCCCGTATGGACACGATGGCCGCAGCATTTCTCTCGATGCGGTCATCCTTCGTCACGGAGGCGAGTCGCAGAAGTCCAGAGATACCTACGCTGCCCTGCCCGCGGGCAGATCGGCTGCGCTGCTGGCGTTCCTAAACTCGCTGGTCTTGTTTCCGCCAGACGATACGGCGTCAACTCTCGATCCCGGAAACCCAGCAACAACCGGCTTTCCGCAATTCGGGCATGGCAGCATCAAGCTAACAGTCTTGTTCAACGATCCAACCGACGTCGAATAGGCACAAGTTGGGGTGTCGGGGAGCCCCATTTCTCGTCGATGGCGAGAAATGGGGTGACACCTCACAATCAACAATCCGGCGCCACCGAATAATCCACACACTGCGACGTCTGATTGCCCACCGTCCAAATCGCCGATGTATTCAGTTGATCTCCGAAATCGCTGAACCAGAACGTGTATCCAAAGCCGCCCAATGCCAGTGGATTTCCGAAGCCAAACTGGTCTGCCCATCGATTGGGATCGCAGGTAGCCCCGAAATACAACGTGCCGTTGAAATCGACCGTGGCAGCTTCGTTCATGGTGAACTCGACAGCCTGATATTTGTGTCCGCTTATCTTCAACGTACAACCCTTCAACGAACCCACCGGGCCTGATGACGATCCATTGCCTACCGTTAGATTCATTGTCGCCGTGCGCGTGACGCTTCCATCGCTGGCCGTGATTTTAATCGGATATTTGCCCGCTGCGACGTTGCTGTCCACGGTGACATTTATCTGGGATGCTCCGGATCCCGGCGCCGTAATGACACTGGGCAGGAAGTCCAGCATCACACCCGCCGGCAGATTGGTCGCGGCAAGTGTAAGTGAGTTGTCGAAGCTTGCATTCGCCTTGGTCACGACTTGATCTGAGGCCGAGCTTCCCGGCTGAACGCTCAATGCCGGCGGCGACAGCTTTACCGTGAACGGGGGCGCCTTCGACGGGTTAACCGTCAATGTTGCGCCTGCAGTAGCTCGGTTGTAG
The DNA here is from genome assembly GCA_036271275.1 of Terriglobales bacterium. GTDB lineage: Bacteria > Acidobacteriota > Terriglobia > Terriglobales > Acidobacteriaceae > DATBAX01. The sequence continues at coordinate 10,478 of DATBAX010000176.1, read as the reverse complement.
CTGGCGGTAAGAGCTGCGGAAGTTGTCGCAGGCACTGCAATCGTGGCAAGTTCCACGGTTGCAGCCACGTGCCCTTTTCCGATAAGAACAGTCGCAGGAACCGTCACCGTACCGGGATTCGCATTCGTAAGTTTGACCTGCACTCCTCCAACGGGAGCGGGCTGGGTGAGCGTGACTTTCAATCTCACAACATTCCCGCCAACCACGGCTGCTGGAAACAACTGAACGCTGGCAATGCCGAGCGCTGCATCAGACGTGCTCATCGACTGTGCTGTCGGCCGGCCGGCAAAGCTGCCATTAGGAGTTTTCTGTTGTGCATTTGCGCCGCATGCAAGAAGCAAAGCCATGCCAGTAATCAGCAGGAAACGCAGCCATTGGGTGCATGTGTTTTCGATGAAGGACAAGTGTCGTATACCTCGACTTCACAAATTAAGGTCCGACGAAAGGCGGGCAACTCCACGGTCTCACGTACACCCGGCGTACATAAGGGGCCTTTAGGGCAGGTTTGCAGTCTTAGGTACATCTCGAAAGTTCAAAACGGGAAGGCGGATGGTAACTACAAAAACCACCTCCGCAAATTGCCCTCCTTTCCAGTGATACGGAGTGTTGTAGGTTGAGAAAATGAAGATTGAGAAATGCTTCGTATCAGAGCATCGCCTTCAGGTGGTGCACTGATCAAAGACATTGAACCACCGTGGAAGAGCGGCGCCTTCAGCGCCGCGTGATTCGCGTCTCGCCTGGAACGCGGGCCTGCAAGGCCCGCTCTTTCACGGTGGTGCACGCCGCATCGTAGTCTTCTCTAGAACGAACGTTTTTCCTCCAGGAATCGAGTTTTCCGCAACCCTCGGGAAAGCCTGGTCACCACCACCGGAAATTCACGCTCTTTTAACCAAACCTCTTGAAAAAACGGGCTATCCTGCTATCTTGGCAAGCAATCCAAAGAGGCGTACGGAAGTGATTGTTGGAGAGCGTGCGGCGCTGATCGTCCGCGGGAGGAACGCGCGTATGAGTACCGCCGTCCTGAAGACTCCGCAACCCGAACCTTCGTACGTCCACTTGGTCCGCCGCACCATCGAAGCCTGCCAGGTGGCACAGGAAGCCGCCGCAACCGCCGCCGAAGGCATTGCCACCGGATCGTCTCCGCTGCTGAATACGATTCGCGACCGGGAAAAAGAACTCGACAAGCTGGACATGGAAATCGACGCGGGTGTGACCGCGGCCATCACCCATGTCACCGAACCCGAAGCGCGAGAGCTGTTGGCCTGCATGAAATTCATGATCGGGCTGGAGCGCATCGGTGACCTGCTACTGAGTTTCGCCACCAGCGCCCAGGCGGCCGGCGGACGTCTTGATCCGCAGGACATGCGCGATCTGACCCAGATGGCTTCCATCCTGGAAAAAATGCTGTCGGATGTAGGAGCGTCGTTTTCACTGCGCGATGTGAAGAAAGCCATCGACGTATTGCGCGCCGATGCCGGCATGGACCGGCTACGCAATCTGATCTTCATGCGTCACATTGAAAATCCAGAAAACATTCAGCGCCAAGCCAGTCTGCAAGTGATCTTCATGACGCAATCACTCGAACGAGCAGGCGATCACGCGAAAAATCTTGCCGAAGAAGTTTGCCACCTGGTCAGCGGACACACCGTCCGCCACGTGATGATGACGTACGATAAGCCGATCGAACAAATGTTCCTGGATTGGCTCCGTCAGCGCGAGGATCACTGAAGCGGCATTTAGCATTTGGCCCTTTGTTTTTCCGTAGACCGGCAAGGAACGATCTTGGCCAAATGCCAAGGGCCAACGGCCGCCCGCAGCCGCAATCGCCATCCATCCTCGTACAAACCTTTACAAAGCTTGACCGACTCTTTACGTACTTTGCCATCAAGGAATGTTTAGATATCAGTGCGGATAACAATTCCCCCGAGGCCTATGCCTGCGCGGCTGCCGCAGTCCGTTTACAATTCCAGCGAGGCTAACCGCTTTAATATTTCGCTTCAATGTGCCCGTGGCAAGGCAACACGCGTGCATCAAACAAACTTATAAGCTTGAAGTTTACGTTCGAAGGAGAACGCCGATGGCCAGTCGTTTGCAGAAGTTTGGATTTGGATTGTTGGGATTACCCGCTCTTTTGTTGACCTTCGGCTGCGGTGGCAGCGGAACCGGAACCGAGTTGCGCGTACTAAACGCATCGCCCGATGAAACCAGCGTTCAAGTTGTGGTCGATGGTGCTGCTGTAGGAAGCGCTTTGGCTTATCAAGCAAATACTGGCTATCAGTCCGTGAAAGCCGGGAGCCGGCAGTTCGTTCTCGAGAATACAGGGATGACCACCAATCTGGTTCCCAACGACGCCACTCTTAGCCTGGGCAATCTGACTGAAACAACTATTATTTTGGCGGGATATTCAACCGGATTGCAAGGCATCGCGCTGACCGACGACAACACGACGCCGGCTTCAGGTACCATCAACATCCGCATGGTGAACGCCATGCCCAGCCTGGGGCCAATCGATGTTTATGTGGTCCCGCCGGGAACCAGCCTCAGCAGCGTCACCCCGACGTTTCCAGGTCTTACTTTTGCAACGCCTTCGAACTACGTAAATCTGTCGATCGGCAGCAACGCTAATTACGAAATCTACTTCACTCCGCCCGGAAACTCTGCGTTCACGTACATGGACTCAGGCCCGCTGGCTTTTAGTTCCGGACAAAACCGGACCGTTGTGGGACTGAATAGCCCCTCCGGCAGCGCCTACAATTTTGTAATGCTCAAAGATCTGAACTAAGAGCGAGAAATCATCGGACCACGAAAAATCCACAACTGAACCGGGTTACAGCCGCTGGTACCTGCTGTAACTTCCGGGGGTAGGGTCCGTCTCCAGGGTTTATGATTGTGGGTGTGTAGAATTGAAAGGGACAATCCAGCATATCCCTAACGCCTCATGGACCACTACTCCATCCTGGATCAGGGTTCTTCGAAACCCACACCGGAACTTGCTACCACCGACCGCGACTCTGCGGAATTAAATGCGCACCAGCGTCCCGCTGCCATCTCAGCCTTGCGCTTTCCGGCAGAAGACGGTGGCAGGTCGTTGGCGGAAATGGCGCAACGTGACTTGAATGTTGCGTTGCAATTGCTGGCAGAACGGGCCCAATACATCACTGGCGCATCAGGCGCGGCCATTGCGTTACGCGAAGGCGAAGAGTTGATCTGCCATGCCCGAGCCGGCCCCTCCGCACCTGAAGTTGGCGCGCAATTGCAGGTGAGTTCGGGACTTACGGGGGAAAGCGTTCGCACCCGCGAGATTCTGCGCTGCAATGACGCGTCCACCGATCCACGGGTAAACCAGGAAAGTTGCCAGGCGCTGGCAATCGCATCCGTCATGGTGATGCCGTTGCTTCGCGAGCAGGAAGTGATCGGCGTATTTGAGTTGTTGTCGGACCGTACCCACGCCTTCGAGGAACGTGACATCGTAGCTTTGCAGCGCCTGGGCGAAATGATAGGCACGGCCATCGACCATGCGGACGCGGTAAAGCGAGGGATCCAGGGAATTTCCGAGCCGCACGCCGAAGAGCGTGAAATTCCAGCCACAATTCTTCCGCAAGTAAACACTCCACCACCGGTTGAGGCGCCTCCTGTTTTGGAGACTTCAGTCGTCGCCCCCGAAAGCGCTGCTGCTCAACCTGTCGATGTCGGACCGCCTCGACCGAAATTGGCAAACATCCGTATGTGCCAAGCCTGCGGCTTCCCAGTTTCCGGGAGCCGGACGTTTTGTTTGGACTGCGAAGCGGCTCAGAATTCCCACGAACAGGCATCAGGACCAGGCGCCGCTCCGGCATTTTTAAGTGAGATCGAGAATGCCCAACAAAAAAGCTGGCTGCGAGAACACATGTACACCATCGGAATTGTTCTGATGGCTGTCCTCACCGGGCTCCTGTTGCTGTGGCTGCATCCGCATTAAAACCTGATTAACCACCAAGGACGCGAAGTCACACCAAGGAAATCCTCTGGGCTTGCTTTCCTTCGTGATACTTCGTGTCCTTTCTGGTTCATGCCTTTAACAGCTTCCTCCTTCCCGAATCGCCAATTTTCCTGAACCGGTTTTCGCCCCGCCCATATTGGAATCATGCTTTTCCGGCCCACTCCGATGTAGTACTTGGGCGACATAAGTGAAGAAGAACTCTGATACCGACCTCTACCGCCGGGAGCAGCAACGGCAAAAGCCGGAGGACATGCTGCGCCAACTTTGGCGGGCGGTCGAGCAATCGGCAGATCTGGTCATCATCACCGATCGGGCCGGGGTCATGGAATACGTCAACCCGGCGTTCGAACTCCTCACCGGCTACCTGCGGCTCGAAGCCATTGGACAAACTCTCCGCATTCTAAAAGCCGACGAACAGGACCCCGCGATCTACCAGGAGATGTGGCAAACCATTCTTGCGGGCAAGGTGTTTCGCGGAATCATTCTCAACCGGAAGAAAAATGGAGAAAATTTCATCGTCGAAAAAGCTATTGCCCCACTACGCGATCGCGCCGGCGAAATCACGCATTTCATTTCCACTGACCGCGATATTACGGAACGGCGTCGTCTCGAAGCACAACTTCAGCAGGCCGGCAAAATGGACGCCATCGGCCGGCTAGCTGGAGGCGTGGCTCACGACTTCAACAACCTGCTCATGGTCATCAGCGCTTATGCCGAGTTGATGCTGGATTCTCTGGCCGCCGGGCACCCTCTGCGCCACAACGCGGAACAGATCATGACCGCATCCGGACGCGCAACTGCTCTAACCCGGCAACTGCTCGCGTTTGGACGCAAGCAGATGCAAACTCTCAAGTCCCTCGATTTGAATTCGATCATCCGCGACATCAGCAAAATGCTGCCCCGCCTGATTGGCGAAGACATTGAGCTGGTCATTATTGCCGGTCAAAATTTGGGCAGAGTGAAAGCTGATCCGGTACAGATCGAACAAGTGGTGATGAATCTCGCGGCGAATGCGCGCGATGCCATGCCTCAAGGCGGCAAACTCACTATTGAAACCGCGAATGTGCGGCTGGATGGCAACTACGTGCAGCGCCACTCCATCGTGCCTCCCGGCGACTATGTATTGCTGACCGTGACCGATTCTGGCGAAGGGATCGCCCGGCAACATCTGAGCCACATCTTCGAGCCTTTCTACACTACGAAAGAAACCGGCAAAGGAACCGGGCTTGGCCTCGCGACGGTATATGGAATTGTGAAGCAGAGCGGCGGATTCGTCTGGGTATACAGCGAGACCGGCCTGGGAACAATTTTCAAGATCTATCTTCCGGTGGCTGCTCCGGAAAGTGCTGAAGAACCAGTCACCAACGAAACACCCACGCTTGAAACCACCGGCCACGAAACTCTGTTGTTGGTAGAGGACGAGCTCACGGTCCGCCAAGCTACGCTGGAATTCCTGAACCTTCAGGGATACATTGTGCTCGAAGCCAAAAATGGAGAGGACGCGCTCATCGTCGCCAGGACCCACCCGGAACACATCGACTTGATGATCACGGATGTGATCATGCCTCACATGGGCGGAGCAAAACTTGCGGAGCAGATGGCTTCCGATCGGCCATCGATGAAAGTATTATTCGTTTCCGGATACGCGGAAAGCACCGCCTTGCGGCAAGGCGCCATCGATGTGACGAAACGTTTTCTGCAGAAGCCTTTTTCTCTGAACACGCTGGCAGGAAAAATTCGCGAAATCCTGGATACCGCGCCGCCGGCCATTGCTTCTTTGGCTTCGGCGGGATAAATGATAGCGGTGCAGTTTACGAAAAGATTCGTATCAGGGCATCGCTTTCAGGCATGCCGATAGAACTGCTGAACCTGAGAACGCGCTTCGGTGCTTGCAGGAGCGGCGGCTAAAGTCTTTTCTGATTACGATTGTTTCGGCACGGCTGCAAAGAGGTTGCGGAAAAACTCGATTCCCAAGATAAAAACGTTTCGTTTGAGGAAACTTCGATGCGGCATGCGCAGCCGTGAAAGAGCGGGCCTTGCAGGCCCGCGTTCCGAGCAGGACACGATTCACGCGGCGCTGAAGGCGCCCCTCTTCCACGGTAGCCGACGCTTTCGATCAGCCCGCCAACTAGCTGCAAAAGCGATTCCAAGAGTAATTAGAGTTTTTCCGCAACCACTGCAAAGCCGTGCCCTGACACGAATCTCATTTTCAAACTGCACAATACCGGATAATTCCAGGCCGCGTGGCTCCCGTATAATGGTGCTGGAAGAATGCATGAGCCTGTCGCCCTCGCCGCCAAGTCTTAATCCTGCGCCGACCCAGACCCTTCCCAAATTTCGCATCGTTTCCCTGCTAACGATTTCTCTGTTGTGGGCTGTCATTTATCTGGCCGGAATGTTCACTCCCGCTCTTTTGGATGACGTCGACACCATCCACGCCGAAGCCGCTCGCGAGATGGTGTTGCGCCACGACTGGGTGACGTTGTACACCGATGGCATTCGCTATCTTGAAAAAGCTCCGGTGATGTATTGGGGCGTCGCGGCCAGTTACAAAATCTTCGGCGTCAGCGATTGGAGCACCCGGCTGCCGCTCATGCTGGGCGTGCTGGCCATGCTGTTGGCGACCTATCGATTGGGACAACGCGCATACGGAGAAAGCGGCGGCCTTTATTCGGCGGTCGTGTTGGCCACGTGTGTGGGACCGTACATTTTTACCCGCTTCGAGATTCCAGACGTCATCGTCGGGCTTTGGCTGACTCTGGGATTTTATTTTTTCCTGCGAGCTTTGGATGAAGAAACGCCGTCGCGCTTAAGCTGCTGGGGATTTGCGGCTTGTTGCGCCTTGAACATTCTTACCAAGGGCTTGATCGGATTGGTGTTTCCCTTTGGCGCGATTATCGCGTACCTGTTTCTTACGGGAAAATTGCGTTTTATTTTCAAGCTGCGATTGATTTCCAGCACGCTGGTATTTTTAGCGATTGCGGCTCCGTGGCATATCCTCGCTGCGCTGCGTAATCCCAGCCAGGGCGCGGTTCGCGGATTTCTCTGGTTTTATTTTGTAAACGAGCAGTTCATGCGCTTCGTGAACAAGCGCGTTCCGCCCGGATACGACACCGTCCCTCTATTTATTTTCTGGGGATTGCTGCTGGTGTGGCTGGTGCCGTGGGCGGTGTTCCTGCCACCAGCGTTACTCGAAGTCCCAAGACGTTGGCGAGAATTGCACTCAAGTCTTACGACTCGGCAAAAAGCGAATCTGCTTTTCTTTCTGTGGGTGCTGGTGATCGTCGGGTTTTTCAGCTTCTCGACCAGACAGGAGTACTACACGATCCCGGCGGTACCGGGGATGGCATTGCTGGTCGGTGGATGGCTGGCGAAAGAAGCCGATCCGGCGGCTGATCCTAAATATCGACGGGCTGGGAAAATCTCTTCCTTAGTACTTTTTGTTATCGTGGCGCTGGGCTCGGTGTTCGGTGTGGTCTTACTGCTTTCATCGAAAGTGCCGGCGCCGGGAACTGATCTGGCGGATCTCTTAGTGAAAAATCCTGCGGACTACGATTTGGCGCTGGGACACTTTTTGGATCTCACTCCGCAAGCTCTGGGAGCATTTCGTGGTCCGCTGTTGGGTGCAGTGGTTTCCTTCGTTCTCGGCGCGGGGTTGAACTGGTTTTTGCGATGGCGCGGCCGCCCCAAACTCGGCAACGTGGCTCTGACAGTGATGATGGTCGGTCTGCTGGCCTGTGTGCATACGGCGTTTTCGACGTTCAATCCGATCTTGTCTTCAGAGCAACTGGCAGTCGCGATCAAACAGAACTATCAACCGGGCAACGTCATCGTAGTTGACGGGCAATATCACGAGGCTTCGACGTTACAGTTTTATACCGGCATTCCTTTACGGGTGCTGCATGTGCCCAGCGGCAATCTCTGGTATGGATCGAAATTTCCGGACGCACCGAATGTGTTCGAAACTCCCGAATCGTTTGCCGCGCTTTGGGCTGGACCCAAGACCGTTTTTTTGTGGACCGACCAGGACGATCCCAAAGAGCTGAATGGCGCAGCGCGATTTCTGTTGGCACGGCGCGGGGGAAAGTCTATTCTCACCAATCGGAACCTGAGTCGTTGATTTGACGATCGCCGTGACAATTGTTCTACTCGCTCTACTCGCCGGTGCACTCGTATATTCGCTGCTGGTCATCGTGGCCGCGTTCCGCTATCTCTCCGTTCGTCCGCCAGAGTTTGTATTTTCGGAATCGATCAGCATTCTCAAACCGCTTTCCGGACTCGATCTCAATCTCGAATCCAATCTGCGGACATTTTTTGAGCAGGATTATCCATCGTTCGAGATTCTGTTTGCGGTAAGACATGTTAACGATCCTGCGGCTGCCGTGGTGGAAAAATTACAGCGCGAGTATTCGCGTATTACTTCGCAATTGCTGATTACCGGCGAACCACCTTATCCCAACGCGAAAGTTTTCAGCCTGGATCGCATGATGGCCGCCGCGGCTAACGATCTTCTGGTGATGAGCGACAGTGACATTCGTGTTACGCCGGCCTTGCTGCAAACGGTCGCCGCAGAATTTCAAGACACACGCTTGGGAGTTTCCACCTGCCCCTATCGTGCAGTCGCGGGCTCCAGCTTTTGGTCGCGGATCGAGGCCATCGGCATGAACACAGATTTCCTGGCAGGCGTTTTGGTGGCGCGAATGCTTGCAGGAATGGAATTTGCTGTGGGTCCAACGATTGTCGCGCGAAAGAAAGTACTGGTGTCCATCGGCGGCTTCGATCGGCTGAAAGATTATCTTGCCGAAGATTTCGTGATGGGCAAATTCGCCGCCGACGCCGGACACGGAGTGGCTCTTTCTTCCTACGTCATCGAACATCACATTGGCAGTTCGGATTGGAGCGACAACGCGGCCCATCGCTTGCGCTGGTCACGCAGCACGCGCCGCTCGCGGCCTTTGGGGTATATCGGACAGTTGTTCACCATGCCGGTGCCGTTGGCATTGCTAGTCTGCGTTGCGCATCCGGCGTATTGGCCAATGCTGCCGGTGACGTTACTGGTCCGCGGAACAGCAGCCTATGTGGTTTCGTCCCGCGTGCTGAAAGCGAGGTTAAATTGGCTCCTGCTGCCGATTGAAGACCTGGCCGGATTTTGCTTCTGGATTGCAGGGTTCTTCGGCAACACAATCACATGGCGCGGACGGAAGTATCGCCTGCAAGCCGATGGGCGCTTCGAGCTGATTAACGGCATAAACCACCAAGGACACGAAGTCACACGAAGTTAAACCCATCGAAGGATTTCCTTGGTGTGACTTCGTGTACTTGGTAGTTAATCCAGATTTCCTACGAAGCAGATAAACGGCCATCTTTCAAACTGAACCGCTCGCCGCGCCAGACCACAGTGTGTCCGGCAAAACTGGCAGCCCATACGAAGAGCGCCACGAAATCACGTAACGGAACCAACCAGACCCAGCGAGCAACTTGGTTGTCTTGCAAAACGTCCCGTCCAATGACCAGCGACATGGCGAGACGAAAACCCGCAGTAATGCCGAGCAGAAGACAAGCCCAGGTCGCGCCTTTGGCGGTGATAACAGCAAGAATCGCCCAAGGCAGGCCGAAGGTGAGAAGCAATCCCGTGTATCCCCAGCGTCGCGAATCGCGAATGCAGCGCGACCATCGCAATTGATGATCGAGAAATCCGCGCAAAGTGTAGGCAGGCAGAAATGTTTCGACGACAACTTCGGAAAGCTTTACCTCACGACCCAAAGCAGCAATGCGTTTACCGATTTCATAGTCGTCGGAAAGATAATCGACCAGCGCTTCGAATCCACCAATCGCCTGCAGGTCGGCGACTCGAAATGCCAGCGTGGAGCCGAGTCCGAAGCGAATGCCTTTTTCCAGATTGCGGGCGGCGAGCACACCAGCGCAAAAATCCGTGCTGATGCCCAAAGATTCCAGCCGCGAACCCAGCGTCGGACTGGCGACGCCGCGATAGAGGCAGGTAACCAATCCGATTTTAGGGTCGACCAAAGCCGAGGCGACACGCCGCAAATAATCCGGCTCGACTCGAATATCGCTGTCGTTTACAAGGAGAAATTCGTATCGAGCTTCCGTGCGCATCTGCGCGAGGTTGCCAACTTTTCGGTTCGTCCCAAGAATTTTGTCGCAAATCACCAGCTTGATTGGCACAGCCGAAAATTCATTTCGCAGCCTTTCAACAACCTCAACGGCTGGATCATTAACATCGCTGACGCCGAAAATAATTTCGTATTCCGGATAGTCCTGCACGCAATGGCTGCGCAGACTTTCATACATTCCCGGATCGGTGCCCTTGAGTGGTTTCAAAATTGACACAGGTCCTGTGGGGGCCGGCGACTCGCTTGTTTTCCTCCGCTCTTGCAGAAATCCCGCAGCACTCCACAAACAAATGAAGTAATAGCCGACGCTGGAAAGCGTGCCCAGCACGGCAATGATCTCGAAAATTAAGTTGAGGCGTGGAATC
>DATBAX010000175.1:0-23779 GCA_036271275.1 Terriglobales bacterium | reverse complement strand
ATGATTTTCTCGATCATCATGGGTCTCACCAATGGCCTCACCAACAACGTAGACAAACTTTCACTGCTGCATGCGCCTTTCATGCTCGGCCTGATCACCGGCGGGGCCATGATCTATTGGTTCACCGGCGCATCCACGCAGGCGGTGACTACCGGCGCTTACCGGGCGGTGGAGTTCATCAAGGCCAACATCAAGCTGGAAAATGTAGAAAAAGCCTCGGTGGAAGACAGCAAGAAGGTTGTGGCCATTTGCACGAAGTACGCGCAGAAGGGCATGTTCAATATCTTTCTGGCCGTCTTCTTCGCAACTTTGTCTTTTGCCTTTGTTGAGCCTTTCTACTTCATCGGCTATCTGATTTCCATCGCGATTTTCGGTCTGTATCAGGCAATCTTTATGGCAAACGCCGGCGGCGCCTGGGACAATGCCAAGAAAATCGTCGAAACGACGCTGAAGCAAAAAGGCACGCCACTGCATGATGCCTTGGTTGTCGGCGACACCGTCGGCGATCCCTTCAAGGACACTTCTTCCGTGGCCCTGAATCCCGTAATCAAGTTCACTACTCTCTTCGGCCTTCTGGCTGTCGAACTGGCGGTGAAGTTGACCTTGCAAGCCGGCAGCACTCTAGTTCACTGGCTGGCCGTAGGATTCTTCATCGTGTCGTTCGTCTTCGTCTACCGGTCGTTCTACGGCATGCGAATTGGTTCGGACACACATCACGCGAACTAACGTCATTAATAAGAAACGCCATCCGGTTCATCGGATGGCGTTTTTTATTTCCTGCCAAGAAGCTTTACTGCCTTACATCTTCCGTCCACTTGCAGACAGCATCGCGTTCCCGCTCGGTAGGCTTGGATTTCCGGTGAATGAACGCGTATTTGCTCTCCGGCATATCGCCGTTCACGACCTGTTCACAAATCTCTTCGAGCTTGTCTTCGCGTTTCTCCGGCGAATACGCACCCCATTCGGAGAAGTTCATTTCCTTGCGTCCTTCGTGAACGTCGTGCGCCAGGATCCACGATGCCGGAGCGACGTGGGCATACCATGGCCACCGAGTTTCATTGGAGTGGCAATCTTTGCAGGAACCGTCGAAGACGCTTCGAACGTCGGACGGCACAGGCATGATCGCATAGATTGTTTGGGAAGGATTGACGCTGGGATTGTGGTTATTGGCGGGTACAAATTGTATGGCGACAAACAACACGACCACGGCGATGCCAATTTGCTTTAGTCGACGGCGCATTCGGGCAACACTCCAATCATCCCAAAGATCCGCCGATCTTCGGAGTGACTCAAATCAATTTACTGCAACGATTTCAGATAAGTGATCACCTGCCAGATTTGCGGATCACCCAGCTTCGACCATGTTGGCATGCCTTTTTTCATGCTGCCATTTACCAATAGCCAGTGCAGATCGCCTTCAGTCGCCTGGTGCTGGATTCGGTCACTCTTCAGGGGAGGACGTTTCTTGGTGCCCTCGGCACTTTCTCCATGACAATGCGCGCAGTGATCAACATATACACGACGGCCCGCTGAGACCGCATCCTTGTCGCCTTTGAAAGGATTTGCTTTTGCCTGCTCGCCTGTGGGCACTTTCGTTAACCATGCGCCATCCCCGGCCACAGTAGCGAAGCTTAACGCTGCAGATATAACAACAATCAATAAAACAGCCAACCGCGTTTTCGTCCGCATTAGTTGCCTCCCTTATGAAAGCGGCTTAGGAACTGGTCGATTTCATACTGAACGCCAAACCGGTACAGGCGCGGGATGCTGTAATCATTCAAGCCAAACGACGGGGAGAACGAAAGAATAACGCCGCTCGGACTTTGCCAATTCATCGTCGGCCCCACATACTGCGAAGTAAACGCAGTTCCGAAACTATAGCGATCACCCAGGCCGCCATACATTTCCACTCCAGCCTGGAATTTCTCTTTGCAGAAAGTGCAATCGTGCGCATTGGCCTTGAGTCCCAGCGGACGACTGACGGCGACTGCATATCCGAATTCCCATGGATCGTTCGACAGATTTTTTTCCGCGATGATGTTCTCGCTGATGTTCCAGCCGTGATAATTGCTGCCCAGGATCAACTTGGTTTCGATCTCGCGTTCTTTATCCAGACGCGCTACCGAGTTCGCGTCGGCGAAATCGGGGACGCCATCATGGCCAACGATCTCGCGCAAGGTCTTGTCACCACTGGTGTTTTCGAACTCCACATAAATAACGGGATTGATCCAATGTTCACGCAGCAGTGGACGAAACCGATTTTCCCAGCGATAGCCGGTGAAAATCGTGCTGTCGTGCTGGGTCACCTGGCCATCCATGTAGAACTCGGTCGTCCACCAGGTCTTCACGCCGTATTCGAATTCAATATTGGACCCGATAAAGCGATTCGCGCCACCCGGCTTTCCGTCCGCATTGAAGAATTCGATGTCGAGGTTTCCCGGCTCCTCCATCTCATGCGAGTAGGTGACAAAGTAAGGACGCTCCTGCGCCGTAGAACATGCGAGAGCGATCGAAAACACGAAGAGAACCATCCCCAAGATTTGCTTCAACTTCATACCCATCCTTAGTGTTTGGAATTATTGCGGCGAATCCATCTGCCTGAAACTTTTACGCATCGTCATAGTCCTCGGTCAGCGACTTGAGGAAGGCCACGAGAGCGTCGAGGTCGGCGGGACTTAACGACATATTCTTGAATTCCGCGGGAGCATTGCGCAGGTTTCCCTGCCGCGCCAGTTGCGAACTGTTGATATAAAAATTCACCACGTCGTCAAACTTTGCCTTGCTTCCATTGTGAAAGTAGGGCGCGGAGTCTTCGAGATCGCGCAGGGTCGGCGTTTTGAATTGAGCAAGAGTATTGGCCAGACCTTGATCTACGGAACAATCCTTGCCGGCAGCACAGACCATGCCTTTCAGATTTGCTTGCGGGCGTGGCTTGTCAGGATTGAGATAAATATTCCAAAGCCCAAGATCTGCGAAGTCAGGATTGCTCGAATCCGCGGCCCGACGGAAACGTTCAGTAGCATTGGGATGAGTCGTTGTCTGGGGAAGATAGGCATCGTAATTCAGGCCGCGATCTGACAATGAGGGGACGGTGAGGCTCGCAAATGTGCCGGCTCCATGCACGGCGTCATATTCTTCCTGGGATACGCCAGTGTTATGGAAGTTGGCATCGGTAAATGTCGGCGGCTGATGACATGCCACGCAATTCCCCGCATGCTGCGAACCATCCGCAGCGTTATTGGCGACTTTCAAGAATATCTTCAGGCCGGCAAGCTCGGTGGGCCCGAAAGCAAAAGGTTGAGCATGATATTGAAACGATCCGTAGCTGCCATCCACGTAGACTGGATTGCCGAGTCCGTTCACAGCTTGGGTCAGGTCCTGGTTATATTGCGCGACGCTCTGGCCTGCCTTCGGTTGCACCGGCAAATGGTTGATTCTTAGAAACACGTCGTAAGGCGAGCCGATGAAGCGGCCGAATTCATCTTGCGAAAACAGCAGATCGCCCATGTAGGTGCTGATGCACTTTGCCACCAGATCCAAAACTTGCTGGTCGGTTGCCTTGTTCACATCGATACGATCGGCGGCGGGAATCAATAGATCTGAAGTGATCGACGGATCGGCACCGAGGAATAACTTGCTGTAGGAAAGGCTGTTGGTACGATCTTTCGCCAACTGATCGGAACCATCGTCGCCACGAATGATGGAAGCGATGTGTGCCAGAGCGGCCTGGAATTGCGTCGGATCCCAGCCAAAATTACGGCCGGTCATTGTGGCTTCGACCAAGTCTTCCGGCGTAGCGAACTCGCCGTCGAAGTGCAGGAGAGTCGGTCCAGCATGCGGTTGTAACGATCCCACCATTTGCATCGCATTTCGCGGAGTCAAAGTGAATCCGCCAATTGTCTGGGGAATGGGACTGCGCGTAGTGAAATCCGCATAAGTACGATTGCCGGCGCCGGCGACGCCCTGGAACTCAGTCACAAAATGACAGGAGCGGCAATTGATCGATTGACCCGCAAAAGGTCCGGGCAACACGCCGCTCGCCGTATACACCTGCTCCACCACAGGATCACCGACAGTCAGCGGCTGATTAACGCCAGTCATGTGAGTGGCAAAATATTCCGCGAATCGGGTGTCCAGGAACAAGCGTTCTCCGATGGAATCCTCCGCGGGCGTGACATCGGCGTCGGTTTCAAACTGAGGCGCTTTTCCGGCGCCACAACTGGTCAGCAGTACGACCGAGCCGTAGCAGAATGCCAGCCGGAGGAAACTTGATCTGATGGTTCGTTTCATTATTTTTGCTTCTCCTGCGAATTTTCCTGCGGCAGGTTGGAGGAATGATTCTCAGAACTCACCCCCAGGCTTTTGACGTAGGCAATGAGCTGCCAACGCGATGGCTCGGGGATGGAACTCCACGTCGGCATTCCACGTTTTAGAAATCCATTCTTTAGCAGCCAGAAAAGTTCGCCGTCGGTTGCATTCTGCACTTCATTCGTCCGCAAGCTTGGTTTCTTGCGATTGCCCAAAGCGTCCGCCCCGTGGCACTTGGCGCAGTGATCGGCAAACATTTTGGATCCCGCGGCGATGGCCTCAGCCTGTCCGGCATATGGATTCACGCGCTTCCGGTCGGCATCAGATACATGGTCAGCCCAGGAATGATCAACGACCGCAAAGGAGGCTACGGCGCAGAGAACTAAACCAAGAACCATCACTTTCAGCTTCAGGGACCTCATTACTGGCTCCCTTTCGAGTGGTGCAATCCCGAAAATATTTGCTGCAACTCGTACGAAACTTTAATGCGATAAATCGCGCCTATGCTGTTGTCGTTCAAACCGAAGTCCGGTGCGAAACTTACCGTCGGACCACGCGGGATATTAAATCCGATTGTGGGGCCAAAATAATGCGAGGTAGCTTTTAACCCGAAGCCGTCCAGCGTGCCCAGCCCGCCATACAACTCAGCGCCAAGAGCAAAGTTCTCCCGGCAGAAAGTACAAGCCTTCCCTCTCGCGGCAAGGGCAAGAGGACGACTGACGCCGAGAGCGTATCCAAACTCCCAAGGTTCCGGTTCGTTCAAAGCCTTTTCGGCGATGAAGTTTTCGGAAATATTCCAGCCGTGAGTATTGCTCGAAAGAATGAGTTTCAATTCCAGGGATTTTTCGATTTCCGAACGCGCCTGATCGTTGGTCAGTTGAAAATCCGAAATGCTGTCGTGGCCGGTGACTTCGAGCACGCCCTTATCGGCATGGCTCAGGTGTTCATATTCCACATAAATGACGGGGTTGATGAGGTGTTCATGCAGCAGTGGCCGGAAGCGGTTCTCCCAGCGCCATCCTGTGAAGAGCGTGCTGTCGTTCGAGGTGTGCTGGCCCGCGAGATAGACCTCGGTTGTCCACCATGCAGTGGCCCCGTATTCCAACTCAAGTGTTTCACTGACAAAAGGGTTGGCGAACTTTGGCGATCCTTGCGCATCCTTCACGGCGATTTCAAGGTTGCCTGGCTCCTCAAGATCGTGGGAGTAGGTCACAAAATAGGGTGGTTCTTGCGCACTGCAAGTAGCAGCAGCGAGGCAGAAACCGAACAGGCATAGGGCCAGAGCTTTTTTCATGTTCTTTAGTAGTTGCAACCCGGTTGCAACTGACAATTGCAACTCTGTTGCATCTAGGACTTGATCCATCCTAGAGGCGGGTACGTATTCGGTCAAGCATAGAGGCGCATTTTCTGTTTCAGGGTTGTTGCAACCAATTGCAACGGCAGGATGTTTAAGCCGGAGCCGCTACTCGGCAAGTCGAGCAATAGCCACCTACTTCGAGTCGTGTGACCACGATGTGGAACTGACAATCGCGTTGGATTTGCCCCTTCAAGCGGTCGAAAAGATCGCTTTCGAACTCCGTGATTTTCCCGCAACGCAGGCAGGCCATGTGAATATGGTCTCGTTGAGGGCGCCTCTCATAGAAATGTTTCTCGCCCTGCATGTGCATCAGGTCGAGCTCGTCGATAAGCCCGTGACGCTTGAGTAATCCGAGAGTCCGGTAGACGGTGACGCGGTCAATCTTGGGATCAATCCTCTGTGCCCGCCGCAGCAACTGGCTGGCGTCGAGATGCTGCTTGGCCGTCTCAACCACGCTTAGAATTGTTCGGCGTTGTCGAGTCATGCGCAGTCCGCGCGACATCAACTCAGCTTGCAAGCGGCCGGGAACCTCAGTTTGCGGTAACGGCATAGTCTGATCGTATCCTTGTTGAAACTCTGTTGCAATTATAACTCGGAGACACTCATCCTCCAGCGAATCCCCTCAGCTTTTGACGGACAATTAACAATCGGGCGGGACTGACTGCAATCAGCAGCGGCGGATGAGATAACAGCCGAACGAGTCCCGCAGGACGAAACGGTTGACCAGCAAGGAATCGGACGAAAACTCTAGTTGTTTCCTTTCATCTTAACTTTCACGTTGTGCGCGAGTTTTTCGATCTCTTCAGCTTTCTTGATGACGTCCAAAGAAAGGACATTTTCGTTCGTCTTGTCTACATACTGTTTCAATTCCGTGGAGAGTTGCAATAGTTTGTCGGTATCGCGTTTGAGCTGGACCTGGCGTTCTTCGTTCGCCTTCTTCGCCATTTCTTTGGCTTGCTTGGCCGCCTCCGCTTCTTCGGGAGAGGGCTCCTGTCCGGGAATAGCAGGGTGCCTGGGCGGAAAACTTTGAGGATCGCCAGAACTCTGTCCAAAAGACGGCGTCAATGCAAGAGCAACAACCAATACAAGAAAGTGGGATCGCACAATCACCTCGTTTAACTAATAGTTGATCCAAAACTAAAGGCACGAGCGCGAAAACGCCCGTGCCCAGTGACCAAACTGCCAAGCCTTTACTTCGCTAGAGCGAACTCATATTGGCCAAAAATTCTCCGTTCGACTTAGCTTTGTTCAGCTTGTCGATGAGGAGTTCCATGGCTTCCACCGGAGACAGCGGATTCAATACCCGGCGCAGCACCCAAATCCGCGTCAGGTCCTCTTTCGGAATCAGCAGCTCTTCCTTACGAGTGCCGGAGCGCTGAATGTCGATGGCCGGGAAGGTGCGCTTATCGACAAGCTTGCGGTCGAGGATGATTTCCATATTGCCGGTACCTTTGAATTCTTCAAAGATCACGTCATCCATGCGCGAACCAGTGTCGATCAATGCCGTCGCAATAATGGTGAGCGAACCGCCTTCTTCGATATTGCGGGCCGCACCGAAGAATCGCTTGGGACGCTGCAACGCATTCGAATCCACGCCGCCTGATAGAACCTTTCCGCTAGGCGGAACGATCGTGTTGTACGCGCGAGCCAGACGCGTGATCGAATCAAGCAAAATCACGACATCGCGTTTGTGTTCGACCAGACGCTTGGCCTTCTCGATCACCATTTCCGCTACTTGGACGTGGCGGGCGGCGGGTTCATCGAAGGTCGATGAAATCACTTCACCCTTCACCGAACGCTGCATGTCGGTAACTTCTTCCGGGCGCTCGTCAATCAGCAGAACAATCAAAACCACTTCCGGATGATTGGTTGTGATCGAGTTGGCGACGTTCTGCAACAACATCGTCTTACCAGCGCGTGGCGGCGAAACGATCAGACCGCGCTGGCCTTTGCCGATCGGCGTCAACAGATCCATCACGCGCGCACTGACGTTTTCGCGGACGGTTTCCAGTTTCAACCGCTCCTGCGGATATAGCGGCGTCAGGTTGTCAAAGAGGATCTTGTTGCGAGCTTCATCCGGCGATTCGAAGTTGACTGCTTCGATCTTGACCAGCGCGAAATACTTCTCGCCTTCATGCGGCGGGCGGACCTGGCCACTGATCGTATCGCCGGTTTTAAGATCGAATTTGCGGATCTGCGACGGCGAGACGTAGATGTCATCCGGGCCGGGCAAATAGTTGTAGTCAGGGGAGCGCAGGAAGCCGTAGCCGTCGGGCAAAATCTCCAGCACGCCTTCGGCAAATATGTGGCCTTCTTTTTCGCTCTGCGCTTGAAGGATCTTAAAAATCAGGTCTTGCTTGCGGAGTCCACTGGCTCCTGGCAGATCCAAGGATCGGGCGATCTTGGTCAGCTCAGTAATGTTCTTTTCTTTCAGTTCTGCGATGGTCATTGATTCAATTCACCTGCGAAGGGATTTTTCAAAAGGAGGGGCACTCGAGGAAGACTTGCTCTCGCGGGGCAAAAAGGCGGGGCTGAACTACGCAGCCCGCCGTTGTGCCTCGGCAAAATTCTCCGGTTCAGACAGAACCGACTGCCGCTCCGAGACTGCAATCTTGTCCAGAACCTCGTTCATGGTTTCCTGGATTCTGGTGTTCGGTTTATGGAACTTACGGGTAGCTTTGGAAGCAAGCTGGCACAACATATAACGATTCCGTAAAGTATGAAGAGCGTCGAAAACACGGTCGGATCGCATAATTATCTTTCTCCTAAGTCTGAGCTGCTGGTCATTTCAACCGGCAAGCTCAATGCCTAACCAGAGTACGTAAGTAACTCAATACAGATGGGTTGTACGGGAAAGCCCTGGTTACTCGTATAGATGCTCCGCCGCAGTTAAAAGTTTCTTAGTTTTCTGGATTTACGCCCAGATTCAGCGGAGGTTCCGTCAGACGGAAAATGGCTAAAATGCCTTCGGAACTAGCTACCGTACTCGCAATGACGATACAGGTCAAGCTTTTTTGTGTAATGGAATGTAAAGGAAAGCGAGAGAGTACACTTCCCCGCCATAAAGCCGATGAACTGGCTGCAACATATTCATTGTAGGAGACTTGGCACGGCTACTCCGTCTAGACAATTATTCGTTGAGTACCGAAAACTATCCCAATTCTCCCAGCAAGCCTTCCATTTCAGACAACGCGTGGTTATTGCCAGTGCGGGTGGCCGAAGCGATTCCGTCTACCAGCATCTTCTTTGCTTCCTCAATCCGGCTCGCTTTCACCAAAGTCTGCGCCGCCATGAAATAACCGGCGGTGTAATCGGGGTGGATGGAAAGCAATTTCCCGAACTCTTCCAACGCACGTTCCACTTCGCCCGAGTTCGAATGCTCCATGGCAAGACCGTAGCGGGCGAATGCGTCCTTGGGATTCTCGGCAAGAATTTCGGTCAGCATAGCAACACGATCCATAAGATTTTTCCTATATCAGAGTACAACAACATCGCGGCACGGAAGCTTGGCGCAGAACATAGTCCACGCTCCGACTCCATCACTGGCAACCATTCCCCCGCGTGCGTACAATTGCGTTCAACATGGCCTGTCCATTTTTTATGCCAACATCCAAATCGGATGCTGCACCGTTTCTTCATCCCTCGCGACTGCCATTAGGCGGCGGATGGAACGGATGCTGCTCCGCACCCGGCCGCGAAAATTGTGAAGTGAATCCAGAAGAATTAAAAGCATGCAACCTGGGATACGCTGCGACCTGTTCTCATCTTCCGAAAGATCGCGTTTCTGACGCCATCCGTTTTTCCGTGGCCCGCGATGGCGGCTCGCATCTTTCCCTGTGGTTCGTCCACGAACGTGACCATCGTCCGGCGGGCCATGGCACGCTCGAATACGACGTCTCAATGGCAACCTGGACTTCCGCACACGCCGATCCGCGAGTTCAGAAAATGGCGGAATGTTATCTGCAATCGTACCTGGAACGTCGTACCGTCCTATCGAGAACAAATTCATGAATGATAAAGATGACTTGTTGATGCCCCGGCCCGTCCGCGATTCGCAGTCGGACATGGCCGAGATCGTGCTTCCCAACGACACTAACCCCCTCGGCTCCTTGCTCGGCGGACGCCTCATGCACTGGATCGATCTTGCCGGCGCCATGGCTGCGCACCGTCATTCGCGAAATTACACCGTCACCGCCGCCATCGACCATATGGATTTCTGGGTCCCGGTGCACGTTGGCGATCTGGTCATCCTGCGCTCGTCGGTAAATCGCGTATTTCATACTTCGATGGAAGTGGGAGTCAAAGTCTGGGTGGAAAATTATCTTCAGGATGATTGCAAGCACGTGAGCTCCGCCTATCTGACGTTCGTGGCCGTCGATGCCGCAGGACGCCATCTGCCGGTTCCCGCCGTCGTGCCCGAAAGCGAAGATCAGCAGCGGCGATATACTGACGCCGGCCGACGCCGGGAAATCCGCCGCGCCGAATTAGAGCGCCGACGCAAACGCTGAGACCAGAAACCTCTGACCTAAGACCAGAACCATGGACAGCGCCCTCCTTATTCACCGCCTGCACTTTGCCTTCACCATCACTTTTCATTATTTGTTTCCCCAACTCACCATGGGACTCGCGCCACTGATCGTGGTGCTGAAGACCATCGCCATTCGCCGCAAGGACGAAACCTACAATCAGGCCGCACGCTTTTGGGCGCGTATCTTCGGGATCAATTTTGTGATTGGCGTAGTCACCGGCATCCCCATGGAATTTCAGTTCGGCACCAACTGGTCGCATTTTTCCCGCTTTGCCGGCGGAGTCATTGGCCAGGCTTTGGCCATGGAAGGCATGTTCGCTTTCTTTCTCGAATCGGCATTCCTCGGATTGTTTCTTTATGGAGAAAAGCGTCTGAGCCCGCGCGCTCATTGGTGGTCGGCGATGGCGGTCTTTCTGGGATCGTGGCTTTCAGGATTTTTCATCATCGTGACTGACGCCTGGATGCAGCATCCGGTGGGCTACGAGCGCGCCGCCGATGGCTCGTTGCAACTTCGCGGCTTCTGGGAGTTGATGATGAATCCGTGGGCGTGGTGGCAATATGCCCACAATATGAGCGGCGCCGGAATCACAGGAGCTTTCGTGATGGCCTCCGTCGGAGCATTTTATTTGCTCGGCGGCAAATTCATTGAGCACGGGAAAATTTTCGTAAAAGTAGGTGTACTCGCCGGTTGCGCGTTCAGCATCCTGCAATTATTTCCCACAGGTGACGGACAGGGCCGCATGATCGCGAAACACCAGCCCATCACGCTCGCCGCCATGGAAGCGTTGTTCACCAGCCAATCAGGCGCGCCTCTGGTGATCCTTGGTCAGCCCGACATGCAGCATCGCGAAATCGATAATCCCATTGTCATTCCAGAAATGTTGAGCTTCCTCACTTACCAACATTGGGATTCGCAGGTCAAAGGCCTCGACGCATTTCCGCAAGACCAATGGCCGGACAACATTCCACTGCTCTACTACAGCTATCACATCATGGTGGGATTGGGCACGATCTTCATTGCGACTATGGTAGTGTCCGTTTTCTTACTGTGGCATGGCAAACTTTTCCGCGCGCGATGGATGTTGTGGATATTGCTTCTGAGTTTGCCGTTCCCTTACATCGCCAACACCGCCGGATGGATGACCGCCGAACTCGGCCGCCAACCCTGGCTCGTCTATGGCTTGATGCGCACCGCCGATGGATATTCGAAGATGGTCTCCGCGGGCAACGGCCTGTTTACCTTGATCGGATTCATGGGCCTGTACATGGTGCTCGGCATCTTGTTTTTATTTTTAGTTCATCGCGAAATCGACTGCGGGCCAACGGCGGGAGTTTCAGCCGGTCACTAGAATTAAACTAATTCTTGGTAGCGCACCCTTCGGCGCTTCGGCGCTTGGGGCTTCATGGAAACGCTCTGGTTCATCATTATCGCTTTAATGCTCACCACCTATGTGGTGCTCGACGGCTTCGACCTCGGCGCGGGTGTTATCTATCTACTGATCGCCAAGACGCCTGCCGAACGCCAGATGGTGATCGGTACGATCGGTCCTGTCTGGGACGGCAATGAAGTCTGGCTAATCGCCTCCGGCGGCACGCTCTACTTTGCCTTCCCGCAACTCTATGCTTCAGCCTTCAGCGGATTCTATCTTCCACTGATGATGGTCCTCTGGCTGCTCATTCTGCGCGGCATTGGCATTGAATTGCGCGCACACATCGACAATCATGTGTGGCAATCTTTTTTTGATTTTGTTTTCTGCGGATCGAGCGCGCTACTGGCCATCTTTTTCGGAGCCGCGCTGGGCAACGTTCTCCGCGGGGTTCCGCTCGGCGCAGACGGCTACTTCTTTGAACCGCTATGGACGAACTTCCGGGTAAGCGGTCATCCCGGCATTCTCGATTGGTACACCATCCTCGCAGGCGTGATCGCCCTGGTAACGCTGACGGTGCACGGCGCGCTCTATGTCGCCATCAAGACTGAAAATGATCTAGGCAAGCGAGCTCGAGGTGTGGCCATTATCCTGTGGCCGGTGCAATTTTTTCTGACTTGCATCAGCCTGCTGGCGACGTACTTTGTGCGGCCACATTTGCTGCACAACTATGGAGAGCATCCCATCGGCGTACTCGTGCCCATCGCCGTTGTGGCTGGCCTCGCGCTGATCATCTGGGCCGCGCCCAAAGGAAAAGAAAAATTAGCATTCATCGGATCGACTCTTTATATTGCCGCCATGCTGGTTGGAGCGGTGTTCGCCTTGTATCCCATCGTGCTGCCCTCAAGCACGAATCCCGATCTCAGCCTGACCATCCACAACACAGCCGCGGGACATCATGGACTCGTCGTGGGCATCGCCTGGTGGAGCATTGGCGCCGTACTGGCTGTCGGATATTTTGTCTTCATCTATCGCATGTTTCGGGGCAAAGTCCAGTTTGAAGGTGGGGGATATTGAAATATTCTTGCAAGATAGAAAGCCGCACCGTGACTAATGGACCGTTCCCGCAGTTAAAGGAATTGATAACAGGATTTTGGATGTGGCAGTTTAAAGTCCAATGAATGAGGAGTGTGCTATGCAGTTCAATTCCTATTTGCATTTCGACGGTAATTGCGAAGAAGCTTTCACGTTTTATCAAAAGTGTCTGGGTGGTGAGATCAAGTTCATGATGAAATATGAGGGCTCACCTGCAGCCCAGGACGTGCCTGCAGCCATGCGCGATAAAATTCTCCACGCCACAATCGATATCAACGGCAATCTGCTGATGGCCTCCGATGCGCCTCCGGGCCGCTATTCGAAGCCTCAGGGCTTTTCGATCAATATCGCCATTAAAGATCCGGCCGAGGCGGAACGCATATTCAAATCGATGTCGGAAAAAGGCGCCGTGATCATGCCGTTTCAGGAAACTTTTTGGGCCTATCGCTTTGGTATGTTGACCGACCGCTTCGGAATTCCGTGGATGGTCAATTGCGAGAAGGCCGCATAGTCTCGCGTTTGACGCCAGAGGCAGGTGTCCCGTCCTTCTTTCGCGGTGTATGCGAAAGAGGACGGGAGGTACTTCAGTGCCCCGTAAGAATTACAACAGTGACTTCGTTTGTCCGCCCAACAGCTTGAGTCCGCCGCAACGGAATCCTATAATTCCTAAAGAAGGTCATCTTTCAATGTGCAGAAATATCAAGACTCTCTTTAACTTCGAACCTCCGGTAAACGATGCGGAGGTCCGCGCTTCTTCCCTTCAGTTCGTCCGGAAAATTACCGGCTTTGGCAAACCATCGAAAGCCAACGAAGAGTTGTTTCTGGCAGCCGTCGATGAAATCTCCGCCATCTCGATGCGTCTCTTGCGATCTCTCGAAACCAATGCTCCGCCCAAGAACCGCGAGGAAGAGGCGGCCAAAGCCAAAGCTCGCTCCGCGGAAAGATTCTCGGCGTAAAACTGCGAGCATCGCATTCCCCATCCTGGATCGTAGCGTGTCCCCTCGCCTATCGGCCTTCATCCCAAGCGCCCGCCTCTTTCGACATCTGTATGATTGTCGCTTGAAACACCCGCGCTAGCGGCCGAAATGAAATACCGCCCCGATATCGATGGTCTACGCGCAGTCGCGGTCATGGCTGTAGTCCTGTTTCATGCGGGCGTTCCTCAGATATCCGGCGGATTTGTGGGGGTGGACGTCTTCTTTGTCATTTCAGGCTACCTGATCACCGGATTGATCCTGAATGACATGGCAGAAGGCCGATTTTCCATCGCGTCTTTTTATGAGCGACGTGCACGGCGCATTCTACCGGCACTATTTGCGGTGCTGATCGCGGCATCGGTTGCCGCTTACGCTTTGTTGATGCCCGATCGGGCACAGGCATTTGGACAGAGTCTCATTGCCACCGTGTTTTTCTATTCGAACATTCTGTTCTGGCATCAATCGGATTATTTTCAGGCCAGCCTGGTCAAGCCGCTCTTGCATACTTGGTCGCTCGCGGTGGAAGAACAGTTTTATATTGTCTATCCGCTATTTCTTTTTGCCCTTCGCCGGTATTTCTCCAGACGATACGTTTTGGCATTGCTGCCGGTCTTTGCCGTTTCGCTGGCATTTTGTATCTGGGGAGTCAGTTCGCATCGGATCATGACTTTCTTTCTGGGTCCGGCTCGCGCCTGGGAATTGCTGCTCGGAGGACTGCTGGCTGTCCCCGCAGTCCCTCCGTTACGCCATCGCGTGACCGCGAATCTTCTTGGGCTTTTCGGACTAGGACTTCTGGCTTACAGCTTCGTGAAACTGTCGGGTGCGCTTCCCTTTCCCGGCGCAAATGCGCTGTATCCCACGCTGGGAGCGGCATTCATCATTTATAGCGGCATCGCGTGCCAGACGATTGTCGGCCGATGTCTGAGCCTGAAACCCGTGGTCTTTATCGGCCTGATCTCCTACTCGCTCTATTTGTGGCATTGGATTGTTTTCGTTTTCGTGAGAGCGTACCTGATTCGTGCCTTAACTCGTTGGGAAGTTGTGACCGAGATTCTGGCTTGTATTCTTATCGCCAGTCTTTCGTGGAAGTTTGTCGAAGCGCCATTTCGCGGGCGACGAGGGCGAGACAAATTTTCGCGGCGTTCGATTTTCGCCGGTGCCGCATTGGGGTCGATGGTCATCGCGACCGTCGGTGGCGTGCTATTCGTCACACACGGCTTACCATCACGATTCAACAATCAAGTCCTCGATTTATATTCCGGGAAATACGACCTGTGGGATCGGCATAAAGAGTGTTCCCGCGGGATCTGCCACATCGGCAACAATCCCGGCCCGCCTGGTTTCCTTCTGTGGGGAGATTCTCATGCGGGGGCGATCGCTCCGGCGTTCGAACAGTTGGCCATTGCCAACAACTTATCAGGATTTGTTGCCTCCCGGCCCGCTTGTGCTCCGCTTCTTGGATTAAATCGCTACGATCAAGACAATCTGCAAGAATGTGTCCGTTATAACGGCACAGTGCTGGACTTTATCCAGGCCCAACACATTCGAACTGTTTTTCTCCACGCGCGCTGGGGACTCTACAGCGAAGGTACGCGCTATGGACAGGAAGGGGGATTCCCTGCCCTGCTCACTGCGGACCGAAAGGCAGAGGAAAATTATCGTGAGTTTGAAAAACTTTTCCGTTCGACGATCGAAGAACTGCGGCGATGCAAGGTCAATGTAGTCATCATTGCCAGCGTGCCGGAAGTCGGGATCGATGTCCCTACAGCATTGGCACGACGCGCCATCACCGGGAAGGCCATTGAAGTGGAGCCGCGATATTCGGATTTCCTGCGACGCCAAGCGCGAGCTTTCGAGGTAATGAAAACGGTCGCGGCACAAGAGTCAATCCCAATTATTTATCCTCACCAGTTACTTTGTGACGGTTCGTTGTGCTCAGTTGTACGAGATCAACATGCTCTTTACGTGGATGACAATCACCTTAGTGTCCATGGCGCGATGTGGCTGATGCCAGCGATGGCTCCCTTTCTTAAAGAGCTTGGAAAGTGAACCAACGCTTGACGCGAAGCACTCACAAGTCTGTTTCGAAAACTGAGTACGAAATGCCTTTCAACGATACTAGCGGGTCTTCTTCGATCATTCGGGTCTACATGCCGGAACTTGATTCGCTGCGCGGCCTTGCCATTCTTTTAGTTTTGCTCTTTCACGGAATGGCCCCCGTGCAAAATGCTGCACTATCACCTGCCGGCAGAATCATCTTTAAACTTTCCCTCTACGGATGGGGCGGGGTCAATCTATTTTTCGTACTGTCCGGATTTCTGATTACGGGAATCCTTTTGGATAGCCGGGATCGTGCGGATTATTATCGGCGCTTCTATATCCGGCGCGCGCTGCGAATATTGCCGGCACTGTACGCGATACTTATCTTGCTAATGATCGGGGGGTGGATCAAGTGGCGATTTCTCCTGTTGAGCATGGTATTTCTCGCCAACTGCGCGCCACTTCTAGGAGTTCCACTGCAATATGGGCCGCTATGGTCGCTGGCGGTTGAAGAACATTTTTATTTGCTCTGGCCGGCGCTGATTCGAAACTTGTCCCCTCGTCGCCTCATGCTGATCATCGCAGTCATTTTTGCGCTTTCTCCGTTGTCGCGCGAAATAGGATTTGCGCTCGCCCACTATCCACAAAATTTTGCGTCGCTCTACACTTGGTCCAATCTGGACGGATTAGCGCTTGGGGCATTTCTAGGCATCTGGTTACGCCAGCCATGGTTTCGCCGTGAGCAATTGTCCAGGGCCTCGTTGCCGTTGCTGCTTTGCGGAGCGGCTGGGTTTCTGATGATCCTGAAATACCCTTTGGCTGAGGCCGCTTTCGCATCAACTGCGTTCAATCTGGTGTCTGCCGGTCTTCTGTCATGCGCGCTATTGGCGGGGACCAATCGCTGGAAATTTCTAGTAGACAGACCGTTTCTTAAATTTCTTGGCTTTATCAGTTACGGATTGTATCTGGTGCATTCGTTGGCCTATCGGCTCGCTGAAATCCTGTTCTCGCACTGGTTTTCGCAATTAATTTCTTCGGGGTGGCCGACAACAGCGATGCTTTTGCGCTTCGTTGCGGGTAGCGTTCTGGCAATCGTCGTGGCCTATATATCCCGGCGTTCTCTAGAGGAAAAATTCTTGCGCATGGGATTTGCTTCCCGGCACACTCGAACGTCTTCAGTTGGGCAGCACAAGCCGGCTTGATATCCAGGACTGCGTGGTATATCTAGGCATGGACTCGGCTCCCGGCGCACGACGGCAATCCCAACGTGTGCGATGGATCCAAATTCTTTTCTTCTGCTCGGGATTTCCCGCGCTTATCTACCAAATCATATGGCAGCGAGCTTTATTCGCCGCATATGGACTCAATATTGAATCTGTAACCATCGTGGTCAGTGCCTTCATGCTGGGACTTGGGATGGGTAGCCTGGCGGGCGGCGCACTATCGAAAAGCACGAAGTTCCCGCTCGTGTGGTTATTTGCCGTCGCGGAATTTTTAGTGGCGATCTTCGGATTTGTATCACTGGGATTATTCCACCGCGTAGCTGAGTGGACCATTGGAAGTTCTTTGTTGAAGACCGGAGTGGTCAGTTTTCTGCTGATCGTCGTACCAACAACCCTTATGGGCGCAACGCTGCCGCTCCTTGTTGAGTACGTCATGCGCTGCTCGCAAAACGTGGGATCGACAGTCGGCAATCTTTATTTCGTCAACACTCTCGGGTCAGGCCTTGCTTGCTTCGTCGCTGCGGGTGTGTTGATGCGTCATCTGGGACAATCGGGATCGGTACGTTTGGCTGCATGCATCAATTTGCTGGTGGCTATTGGCGCGATCGTCTACAGCATTCGTGCAAAAGAGAATGAGGTTCCCAGCTATCCGGAGAAAAAACTCCCAGCACAAGCGGGGACACGATTCCTATCTTTTCCTTTGGCCATTTTCATTGCTTCTTTCTGCGGATTTGCAGCGCTTTCCTACGAGATCATCTGGTACCGGCTTTTAGCGTTTGCTACCGGCGGCATTGCGCGGGTTTTTGCGTCTTTGCTGGGTAGTTATCTTTTGGGTCTGGCCCTCGGATCGAGATTCATCGGCCGAAAATGCAACGGCCCACTTCGAAGTCCCGATACGGCTACTCGCGCGCTGGCCTGGATCGTATTTGGATCTTCGATAGTGGCATTCTGCGTGGGTCCAATATCAGCGTTTGTTCTCAACTTTGTCTCGCCTCACCGTGTGAGTGGCGTCGCCCAGTTTGCTTATCCCCTAATATTTTTCTTCATCTACTTAGGCGCTGCGTTTTTTGGTGCCAGTTTCCCACTGATCGCTCACGCCGTCGGCATCACGACGCGCGCCGGGGCGGCGGTGAGTTATCTCTATGCCGCGAATATTGTTGGATCTACCGTAGGTAGTCTGCTGGTCGGTTTGGTTTTGATGGATCGTTTCTCGCTATTTACGATCTCATTGTTGCTATTGCTCGCAGGCGTCTTGAGCTCGATCATCCTGTTGATTGCAGGCCGTCCAGCAAGACTCGCCGGCAGTGCAGCATTCATGTTCGTTTTGGGGATAACTGTAGCTGCTGCATCCCGGCCGGTTTATGGAAGCATCTTTGATCGGTTGTTATTCAAGAATGAGTATCCAAAATCTTATTTTGCGCAGATCGTGGAAACCCGGAGCGGCGTGATTGGTGTGACCCCCAACGGGACCGTGTTTGGAGGCGGCGCCTACGATGGCCGCTTCAGTGTTGACCTTACCAACGACATCAACGGAATTTCCCGGCCGTACTCGATCAGCGTGCTCCATCCTGCGCCGCGCCGCGTGCTCATGATTGGCTTGGGATCAGGATCGTGGGCCCAGGTGGTGGCAAACCATCCGCAAGTGGAAGAATTGCAGATTGTGGAAATCAACTCAGGATACCTCGAGCTCATTCCGCAATATCCCTCCGTTCGCAGCGTTCTGCATAATCCTAAAGTGAAGATTGCAATTGATGATGGCCGAAGGTGGTTGTTGCGGCATCCGGAAGAAAAATTCGATGTCGTTATGATGAACACCACGTTTTATTGGCGCGATCACATTAGCAATCTGCTGTCGGTGGAATTCCTGCGGATTGTGCGGCAGCATCTCAATCGTGGCGGCGTATTTTTTTACAACACTACCGGATCTGACGATGTAATGGCCACGGGAATGTCGGTCTTTCCTTATGGATTGCGATTTTCCAGATGCCTGGCGGTGAGCGACTCACCAATTCTATTTGATCGAGATAGATGGAAAGCTGTGCTGTTGGAGTATGTGATCGACGGTAAGCGAGTGTTCGACAAAGACGATCCGCTACAGATGAGCCGGCTTGAAGAGTTGGTGAACATGAAAGACGATCCCAGCGGAACAGCAGACCTGTCGGTGGAGTTCGACGATCAACTTCGACGGCGGCTGCAAAGGCGGCTGATTATTACCGACGACAATATGGGCCTGGAGTGGCGATAAAGAGCCCGTCCGCGGTGATCTGGTTCCAGGCTTTATAATTGATTGAGTTCGATTCCCCTGTTCTGAAAGGTCCTCCTTGAGTTCTCACACCCATCATCCCAGCCAACAACAAGCCGTTCCCCAGCCACTGCCGGGCGTGGATACGATTATCGCCGTCGGTTCCGGCAAGGGTGGAGTGGGCAAGACCACCCTGGCGGTGAATTTGGCCCTGGCGTTAGCAAAGATGGGGCACAAAGTTGGATTGCTCGATGCCGATATCTACGGGCCGAATGTTCCCTTGATGCTGGGCACCAACGCGCAGCCGAAGATGGCTGGCGAAAACAGAATTCAGCCACTAGAAGTTCATGGCCTGAAAGTTATTTCGGTGGGTCTGCTGAATCCCGGCGATAAGCCGATTATCTGGCGTGGACCCATGCTGCATTCCATCATCAAGCAGTTTCTGGGATCGGTGGAGTGGGGAAAACTTGATTATCTGGTAGTCGATTTGCCTCCCGGCACGGGGGACGTGGCTTTGTCGTTGATCCAAACGGTACCGCTCACCGGAGCGATTGTGGTTTCAACTCCGTCCGATGTTTCTTTGCAGGACGCGCGCAAGGCCATCGAAATGTTTCGCCAGATGAAAGTGGATCTCGTGGGCATGGTGGAAAACATGAGTTATTTCGTATGCCCTCATTGCAATCATGAAATCGATATTTTTTCTCGCGGCGGCGCGGAAAAGACCGCACAGAAGTTTGATGTAGCATTTCTTGGGAACATTCAGCTTGATCCCGATATCCGCAAAGCTGGAGACAGCGGCCATCCCACGGTGCTCGATGGCGAAGATTCTCCTCACGCCAAGTCGTTGTATGAGTTTGCCCACAAGGTCGTGACCCGAATCGCTGAGATCAAGGCGACGGCAGGCGAGAGCGTGATTCAGATCCAATAAGCAAGGTGACACAAACTGCCCTTGTAACGGCATTGTTTGCCATAAGTTATGAACGTGCCTTGGCATTCTTGAGTCGAGGCGGCTAAACCTTGACACGTCCCAAACATCTTCCTAAAATCAACACAGGATGTTTGGGTCCTTTCGTGCAGCTAAGTTTATGTAAAAAATGTACTTAGCGTAAAACCCAACCCCGTCATGAGTAATTGTCAACGGAACTAACATCTAATACTTATATGGATATGCCAGCCGGATCACCGATCGGAGTGCGGGAACGGGAGATCCTGACGGCCCTGGTGGAGACATTTATCGTCACAGGCGAGCCGGTGGGATCGCGTACCCTGGCACGTTCGAATCGGGAAGGTTTGAGTCCGGCAACCATTCGCAATGTGATGGCTGATCTTGCGGATGCGGGATTTTTGGAGCAGCCGCACACGTCGGCTGGACGGGTTCCCAGCTCCGATGCATATCGTTATTACGTTGAGCAATTGTCGGGAAAGACTCGACTTTCGCACGAAGACCAGACCATGATTCAAGGTTCATTGCAGGGGATTTCTGATGTCCAGGAATTCATGGAACGGACATCGCGAGTGCTGTCGCTGATCTCGCACAATGTTGGAGTTGCGGTGGCGATGAGCGGTCCCAAAAATGCTCTGGAACACGTTTACTTTTCGCGATTGGGTGATCACAAAGTTTTGGCAGTGGTGGTGACGAAGTCTGGTGTTGTGCGTGATCGGGTGTTGAGGCTTGATCTTTCGCAAAGCGATTTGGATGCGGCGGCGCGATTTATTAATGAGAACTATCGCGGCTGGACCATGGATGCGATGCGGCTTGAGTTGGCGCGCCGCCTAGAAAAAGAACGCAGCGAGTACGACCGGCTGATGGCATCGGTGGAGCAGCTTTATCGACAGGGAGCATTGGTCGCCGACGAAGGCTCGCAAATGGTATTTGTGGAAGGCGCTGCGAATCTGGTGAGTGGCGAGCAAGACCGCGAGCGCTTGCAGGAGTTATTGAAGACGCTGGAAGAGAAGCAAAAGCTTGTCGAACTACTGGGCGCGTATCTCGATGCCAAGCAGGAAGCGGTCCGCGTGGTGATTGGATTGGACGAAGCGCAGCCTTCGATGCGCAACCTGGTATTAATTGGCGCGCCGGCACGAGTAGGCGGAGAAGTAATGGGCTCGCTGGCGGTGATTGGACCGACCCGCATCGACTATAAGCACACCATGACAGCGGTTTCGTATATTGCACGATTGTTTGATCAGATCCTGAATGAATCGGAATAGGCGGTTTGGTAATCAGTATTCTATGGCGAAGACCAACGGAAAATCAGAAGTGAAGACGGACGAGCTGGATTTGGAGCACGAGTTGCCCTCTGCGGAGAGTGACGAAGACGAACCACGCGATGCTGCGTTGCTGAAGCTAAAAGCGGAACGCGACACGCTGGTGGACCGTTTAGCGCGGCTTCAGGCCGAGTTTGAGAACGCCCGCAAACGTGCGTCCCGCGAACAACAGGAGTTTCGCGATTATGCGGTTGCAGACACGGTCAAAACATTTCTTCCTGTGCTCGACAGCTTCGAGTTAGCGTTGCGGGCCGAGGGCGGAAAGAACTCGGACTTCCGCAGCGGGGTGGAACTGATCTTTAAGCAGTTGCAGGATGCGTTACTGAAGCTTGGGTTGCAACCGATCGAAGCCAAGGGAACGCAGTTCGACCCGCATCTGCACGAAGCGATTGAAATGGTCGATACCACGGAAGCTGCGGACCATGAAGTGCTCGACGAATTGCAACGCGGGTACAAGCTGAAAGACCGGCTGGTGCGTCCTGCGATGGTGAGAGTCGCGCGAAACCCAAAGTAAGTACGATTGCAGATTTCAGATTGAAAAATTAGGAAGGCCACTCTGCCCAGTAACGTTAAACGCGACTACTACGAGATTTTAGGGATTGTCCGCGAATCCAGCGAGCAGGAGATCAAGAGCGCCTACCGCAAGCTCGCGCTGCAATTTCATCCTGATCGCAATCCGAATAACCCGGACGCCGAAGAAAAGTTCAAAGAGTGTAGCGAGGCTTATTCCGTGCTGGCCGACGGCGATAAACGTGCCGCCTACGATCGCTATGGACACGCCGGGCTGGGTGGCGGAGGAGGCGGAGGTTACGAAGCCTCCGTTCAGGATTTCAGCGAAATCTTCGGCGATCTTTTCGGGATCAACGATCTTTTTGGCAGCCGCGGACGAACCCGCACTCGGGCCCAGCGCGGCGCCGATCTGCGCGAAGACATCACGCTGGAATTTGAAGAGGCAGTTTTCGGCACTGACACCACAGTCAACGTGCGGCGTCATGACACTTGTGAAGAATGCCGCGGTTCCGGCGGCGCCCAGGGCAAAGCGCCTGTAGCTTGCCGAACTTGCAACGGCCACGGGCAGGTGCGTTATCAGCAGGGATTTTTCAGTATTGCGCGGACGTGTCCGACCTGCCAGGGAGCGGGCAGCATGATTACTGATCCGTGTCCCCGATGCAAAGGTGAAGGAAGAATTCTGCGGCAGAAAGCCGTCGATGCCAAGGTCCCAGCGGGCGTGGAAGATGGAACCCGTATCCGCTTTACTGGTCTCGGTGAAGGTGGACTTCATGGCGGCCCGGCCGGCGATCTTTACGTTGTGTTGCATGTGAAGGAGCACCCATTTCTTGCGCGCGAGGGAAACGACCTGCATTGCGTGATTCCAGTTTCGTTTACTCAGGCAGCACTGGGCACGGAGATTCAAGTACCCACGCTCGAGGGTGAACAGACGCTGAGAGTTCCCGAAGGCACGCAGTCCGGAACCACTCTGCGAGTTCGTGGCAAAGGCGTCCCAGTGCTGAACGGACACGGCAAGGGCGACTTGTTTGTCGAAGTGCGCCTGCAGACCCCGGGAAAACTCAGTAAACGGCAACGCGAAATCCTTCAGGAACTGGAAGGCATGAACCGGGTGGAGAACAAGCCAGTACGGAAGACGTTGCTGGGCAAGGTGAAGGACATCTTTGGGTAGAAGTAAAGTACATTTTAGATTGGGCATTTTGGATTGAAGGTCAAGAGCGCGTGGTTACCCCTCGGCGATCTTCTTAGCGTTCTTTGCGGCTTTCTTTTGCGACCTTTGCGGTCAAATTGTGTTGACGTAAAGCTGTTAACCGCAAAGAACGCAAAGCACAGACCGCAAAGAACGCTAAGAGAATCCTATTTCGACCTGCCCCTGTAGCGCCATTTCAGATGACTGGTCAAAGCGCGTCGTTCAGACCTTGGGTTTTCAATCTACAATCTAAAATCATCAATCTGAAATCCTCATGACCCGCCGCCGCTGGATTGCCGACGAATTCTCTGGAAATCTGGCTGCTCTTACAGGTGCTCACGCCGAGCATCTTGTTCGTGTGTTACGCGTACGTGTTGGGCAGGAATTCGATATTAACGTCGGCACGGACGTTCGATTGGGCCGCGTAACCAGCGTAGGCGAAAATCGAGTTGAGTTCGAATTAGGAAAACAAGTTCCTTCTGTCACAATTCCCAACGTGACGTTGGCCCTTTCGATTTTCAAATTTGATCGAATGGAGTGGGCGATTGAGAAGTGTACAGAACTCGGAGTCGCCCGCATCGTTCCGGTAATTGCCCGGCGCACTGAGCCCCATCTGGCTGCGGCTGCGGAAAGACGGGTGGAGCGCTGGATGCGGATTGCCAGGCAGGCGTCTGAGCAATC
>DATBAX010000174.1:0-10607 GCA_036271275.1 Terriglobales bacterium | reverse complement strand
GGAAGTTCTGGCGAAACTGGTTCGGCTGGAAGCCAAGATGGACATGCTGTTTGGGAGTTATCAGCCGGGACGAATGAAGCTTGCAGAGGACCGCATTCAAGAGTTGATGCGGAATGATATCAAGAGAAGCGTTTATGACCGACTGCTGAATGCGGCGATTGCCATCGCGGTGAGCGTGGTGATTGCGATGCGGGACCGGTTTAAGTAGGGGATTGAAGATCAAGAGCCCTTAGTTGCAGAGTTCGGTTGTGCGGTAGGGGTCCTTCGACTTCGTGGAAAGTGCGCTTCGCGCAATTTTCACTGCGCTCAGGATGACAGGGAACTTTAAATTGTATTTAGGGAGAACAAGAGTATGGATTTTTTATCGAAGTTGCTACAGGGGATTGCGTTTGTTCCGGCTGTGGTGAATGGAATTGAAAATTTGTTTGGAGGGCGGTCGGGGGTTGAAAAGAAAGATGCGGCGATTTCGTTCGTGCAGACGGCTTTGTCAATGGCTAATGCGATCGAGAGCCGGGAAATTGTGGACGAAGCCGGATTCAAATCCGGCTTGAGCACTGTGATTAACGGAGTCGTGATGTGCCTCAACGCCTCGGTATGGGCGAAGAAGCCATCGGCTGTCAGCTCTCTGCTTTCAACTAAACCTACTCAGGCCTGAAGCTTTCTATCCTACTTCTTCGCTCCAACCTTCCAGTGTCTTTTTCACCAGGGCCATGAATTGATCAGCCACTGCGCCGTCGATCAGGCGATGGTCGTATCCAAGCGTCAGGTGAACGACGGAGCGGATCGCAATGGAATCGCTGCCTTGGTCATCGGTGATGACCAGCGGTTGCTTTGTAATTCCACCTACGCCCATGATGGCGGAGTTCGGTTGATTGATGATGGGCAATCCGAAAACGGCTCCGAATTGGCCGGGGTTGGTGACGGTGAAAGTGGAGCCTTCGACTTCATCGGGCTTGAGTTTTTTGTTGCGAGCGCGTTCGCCGAGATCGGTGATGCCGCGTTGCATTCCGAGGAAGTTGAGTTCGTCGGCGCTCTTGAGGACGGGCACAATCAATCCCCAATCGAGAGCTACGGCGATGCCGACGTTGACATGGCGATGGTAGCGGATGGCGTCGCCCTCGAGCGATGCGTTGATGATGGGAAATTGTTGCAGAGCGATGATGGCTGCGCGCACGAAGAACGGCATGAAAGTCAGGCGCGCGCCATTGCGCTGTTCGAAACCATTTTTATTTTTCGCGCGGATATTTACGATGCGGGTGAAATCCACTTCGTACATGCAGTGAACATGAGCGCTGGTGCGGCGCGACTCGATCATGCGCTGGGCGATGATCTTGCGCATGTTGGTCAACGGCACGAGATCGCTGGGAATGGCTGCTGGCGCGGGTTTCGGCGCAGGAGCGGAAGCTGCTACTGCGGGACGCGCCGGCGCTGCAACCGGGGCGGGAGTCGGCGCGGATTGATTGCCGTCGATGAAAGCCTGGATGTCTTGTTTGGTGATGCGTCCGCCCAAGCCGGTGCCGGAGACTTTCGCGAGATTGATGTTGTTGTCACGAGCGATCTTGCGGACCAACGGTGAGGAGCGAGCGAGTTCGTCGCCTTCCTCGTCGGCGCTGGTGTCTGCAACCGGTTCCGGCTTGGCCGCGGCCGCTGGGGCTTCTTTTTTGGATGTCGCCTGGGCTGGCGCGCTTTTCGCTGGAGCGGCGGCCTCGCCGTCGGCGGCGATCGTGCCCACGATGGTGTTGACCTGGACGGTGGAACCTTCGGGGACTTTGATGTCCTGCAAAACGCCGGAAGCGGGCGCGGGAATTTCGGCGTCTACTTTGTCGGTGGAGATTTCAAACAGCGGTTCGTCGCGCTGTACTTTGTCGCCGGGCTTCTTCAGCCACTTAGTGATGGTTCCCTCAACGATGGATTCGCCCATCTGGGGCATGACAATATCAGTCGGCATAATTCCCTTCTGTGTTAAGACCAACTCATCATTATATATAAAGGCCGGAAAGTTCCGTGGCGATAAACCGTCTGCCGATTCGCGCGAGATCCCTCGCCCGGCTGAAAGGCGCCGGATCTTCGGGATGACCCAAGTTTTTTAGTGTTTGTGCTCTTCTGGCTTGTCCGCGTCGGCTGGCTGCGGCGCTACTCCGTAGGCTTTCTTCCAGTAGTCCTGCACGGCGGGTGGAAGTTTTTCGACGTGCGAGAGGAATGCCGTGACCTTCCACGTATCCTGCTCGCTCAGGACCTTGTTCCATGCGGGCATGCCGGTGTAGCGAACGCCGGTACGGATGACGTAGACGAGGTGCCATTCGGGATCGTCCGAGGGATCGAGGATGAACTGTGGTGGCGGCGGATAAAACGACTTTTCGAGCGGGCTGGGCTTCTGGTCGAGCGTGCCATGACAGAGCGCGCAGTTCATAGTGTAGATTTTCATTCCGTCGATCAGGTTTTCGTCGGTGGGCAAAATGGGACTGTTCGCTCGCGAGGCGTGACGATCGACGGAGGAATCGAGCGCCGACATAGCGATATGCATCTCGATGCGCGGAGGAGTCGCGTCGGCATTGGTGGGGACAAATCCAAACATCGCCAGGGCCAATCCACCCACGGCGAGAATAATTAGCGTGACCACAACCCCGAGAATAAAACTACGCATTGCCCTCTCCTGGCTCCAATTTCAATAAGCTTTCAGGCGTCGCGCTTCCCGCACCACATCGCTTACCTTCGGCAGGAAATATTCTTCCTGCGGCGGAGAAAACGGCACGGGTGTATCCAGTGCCGTGATGCGAACGATGGGGCCGTCGAGATCATCGAAAGCCTCTTCGTTGATGATCGCGGCCAATTCGCCGGCGATGCCTCCGGTGCGAACGTCTTCATGCAGCAGAATCACTTTGTTAGTCTTCTTCACCGTATTGACGATGGCTTCGTGATCAAGCGGAGAAAGCGTGCGCAGATCCACGATTTCCACGTCGATTCCCTCTTTCGCCAATATCTCAGCTGCTTCCAGGGCCACATGCACCATGGCGGCGTAAGTGATGATGCTAAGATCACTGCCTTCACGCGCAACACGGGCCTTTCCTAGCGGCACGATGTAATCTTCCGCCGGAACTTCTTCTTTGATGCGGCGGTAGAGATACTTGTGCTCGAAAAAAATGACCGGATTGTTATCGCGGATAGAAGCTTTAATCAATCCCTTAGCGTCGTAGGCGGTTGCCGGGCAAACCACTTTCAATCCCGCGGTATGGACAAAATACATTTCGTTATTTTGTGAATGGAAGGGGCCGCCGTGAACCCCTCCGCCGCTGGGACCGCGTAGAACGAGAGGCGAAGGCGCGCCCCAAAGATAATGCGTTTTCGCCACCATGTTGGTGATTTGGTTGAAGGCGCAGCCGATGAAATCCATGAACTGGAACTCGGCTACCGGACGCATCCCCGTAAGCGCCGCGCCGAAAGCTGCGCCGACTATGGCGGACTCGGCAATGGGCGTGTCGATGACCCGTTCGGCGCCAAAGCGATCGATGAACCCGTCGGTGACTTTGAACGCGCCGCCGTAGATGCCGATGTCTTCGCCGATACAGAAGACGGTGGGGTCGCGTTCCATTTCCTCCCAGATACCCTGGCGGATGGCTTCGAGATAAGTGAGTTGAGGCATAGACGCTGGCTTGCGCCAGCACTAACAATATATTCCAAAGTGTGTGGTTGCGCTGGGAGGCCCGTAATCGGTACGATGACCCTGCCGGTCAGGGCAGCCGAAGGCGGTCACCCTTACATGGAGCTTTTGTTTTATAGTTGCTTTAGGAGTATCCGCCATGTTTCGAATGCTGCTGCACTGGATCGTCACTGCCTTGGCGGTTTGGATTACCTCCCGCCTGGTGGCTGGCTTTTCTGTTAGCGGGCCCCAGGCCGCGCTGATTGCAGCGGTTGTGATTGGCCTGGTCAATGCAACGCTCGGACTCTTCCTAAAAGTGGTCACCTTTCCCTTGACTCTTCTTACCCTCGGACTATTCTGGTTTGTCATCAATGCCGTCATGATCGAACTGGCATCACAATTTGTACCGGGATTTCATATTTCCAGCTTTGCGGCGGCATTTTGGGGAGGAATCGTGCTCGGGCTAGTGAACATGCTCCTGAAATGGCTGGTTCTTCCGGCCAAAGCCCGCGCCTGATTTCCGAACTTTGGTAATAATCTTGACCGTCAAAAGACTGCGCCTGCAATAAGCCCGGTGATAGACTCGGGCTGCGTTTTCTGCGGGCATGGCGCGATCTGGCGGATGGCCGGAGGGCGGCCCGAGCCGCCTTGCAGTTTAAGTTGATGACTAGGGATAGTATCGAGATGTCGCCGCAACAGCCCGCCCAACGTCCAGTGCCTGTAATCGTGCTGGGTGGCGGAGTGACCGTGGCTGCCGTGCTCACGCTGCTGGCGCAGGCGGGGATTCACAGTTACACAGTTTGTCCTCCCTCCGATTTCGTAAGGCGTTCGCGCTGGTACCGTAGATTGCCTTTGTCGATTGCCGCCTCACCGGAAAATCTGGCGGAGGCGCTCCAAAGACTTCCCTTGCAGCGCGCGATTCTCATGCCATGTTCCGATGACTGGCTCACCGCTGTCGCTGCGCTTCCGAGTTCCCTGACAGAAAGGTTTCCGTCCAGCGGCCTGCCCTCTTCCACAATTGGAGTACTGGTCGACAAGTGGAGTTTTGCACAGTTGTTGGACAAGCAGGCGATCCCACATCCTCGCACCCATCTCATCGATTCTCTTGCTCAACTGGCGACCCTGCCTGCGGAAGAGTTTGAAGGCGCGATTTTGAAACCACTCTCTTCAGTCGATTTTTCCAGCAAGTATGGAGTTAAAGGCTTCGTCGTGGACAGTCAAAATCAGGCGCTGCGCATCATGGCGGACCTCGAGTTTCCGATCATGCTACAGGAGTTTATTCCGGGGCCGCCGACGGCGGGTTATTTTCTCGACGGCTTTGTAGACCGCAAAGGAAAAGTCTGCGGTCTGCTGGCGCGGCAGCGTTTGCGCATGAGCCCTCCCAAGCTGGGAAACAGCACGCTGATGGTCAGTGTTCGGCTGACTGAAGTGGCGGAAGCGGAGAAATCGCTCAGGCGTTTGCTGGGAGCGATCAAGTATCGCGGGACTTTCAGCGCGGAGTTCAAACGCGACGCGCGCGACGGACAATTCAAACTGTTTGAGATCAACGCTCGTCCCTGGTGGTACATCGAATTCCCGGCGCGTTGCGGCGTGGACGTCTGCACCATGGCTTATCAGGACTCGTTGAATTTGCCCGTCGAAGCGGTAGAGAAATATGAAGTCGGCCGGCGGTGCGTGTTTTTTGTGAATGACATTCGCGCCTGGAAAGAACAGCGCAAGGATGGTCAGGGCGAGAGTTTATGGTCGTGGACTCGGCCCTGGTTTGGCGCGGATGGAACGCCTTTTCACTGGAACGATCCATGGCCGGCGGTGGCCTACGCTCGCCGCCTGTTGCGCGATCACAAAGTCCGGCGCGACCGGGAAAGAATGCACGAACTGTTGCAACGCGAGTCGACGCAACCGGCACGGCGCAGACCGACCATCTAGTTTTGATGAGAATCGAAAGCTATTTCTTGTTCTTGCTGAGCTTGCGGCGAATGTCAGGCCAGAATTCCTTCACTGCAATCGTAATCGTGTCGTAGCCGATCTCCGAGCTCCAAACGCTCAATGCGTTATCCACATTTTTGTCGGCGTGCGGGTGATAGCTATAGGTGGAAATGCCGGCAGCCATCGCGCTTCCGAATATTTCAGAAAAATTGAACTGATGATGTCCGGAGTCAGTGCGCGTGATGAAGATGCGACTGACCGCATAACCGGCGCGGTGCGTGAACCCACCCTCGCTCTCCTGATAAAACCGGGGATCTTGATGCAGCAATGACGGAAGAATCGCTCCCGCCATGAAGTTTTCAATGGTGCCGTCAGCATAGGCCGATCCAAAGCGCTTGGCATAACCTTCTGCGCCTTGTCCATAGCCGGGTTCGCTGTTTTCCGCCTGGCTGATCCCTGCCAGCATCCCGTACCAGGGTACCTGCACGTAGTCGAACGAACTGCGAGCCACAACTTTAAATTTTTGTTTGGCGGTGAGCGGCGGAACATTGGCTCCGCTTTCCAGCGTCAGAAAATTCGGCAGTGCGTAGAAGAGGCGGTCGTTGGAAGTGCCCTTCTTATTTTTATCGTCCTTGCTATCGGGCACAGTCGCCTGAGCAGGAGCGGGAGATTGCTGTGACGCGGCTGGAGCGCCCGCCGGTTGTGCGTCCTGGGCAGTGCAGGACAGGGAGCAAAGCATGGCTCCCGAAAGAAGGAAGCGAACGACTGAAGTTGTCAAATCTAGCTCCTAAGCGTGATGGTGAGGATCCGGTTCTCGAACCAGGTTTTCTCGCGAAAGAAAAAAGCCACTGACCCGCAAGATCTGGCAAGCCTTGTTGCTTGGATGCAAGTTTACCGAAGAACGATCCTCGGTCGATAAAGACGGGGACGAGTCTCTCACCAAACTGTTCACTGCCGGTAAGTGCGTATGGACCAAAGCTCTCCTGGCTTTGTAAATTGAAAGGCGTGAACTGTGTGCCAAAGACTTTGTATTCGCTGAGGAAGAGGAAGAGAACGCCGACCGCGATGCGAAGTCCGGAAAGCGTTTTGGTCGCTGACATGCCATTCGATTGAAGGACGGCAGCATTCCCACAGTTGTGATGCAAACGCTCTTGCGCGCTTTGGCGGTATACGTGGGTTAAGGAGCGCTCTTGAGCAGAACGTCGACCGCTGCTTTTAAGTTTTCGAAAGGCTCGTCCGGCCCCGGGGCAGGTTGCAATCGTCCCTGGCGATCGATCAGAAAAATCGCCGGGTATTTCGCGATGTCGCGATACAGATTCGGTACATTTCCGTTGAGCGTGAGCAGCGGATAGGTCACCGGAACCTTTTCCAGAAATTTTTGTTGGACGTCGACGCTCTCGTCCGATATTCCGAACACGGTGAGCCCCTGCGGTTTGCGGTCCTGGTAAAGCTGGTTGAGCTTCGGCATCTCCGCGCGGCAGGGTCCACACCAGGTCGCCCAGATATTCACGATTACGACTTCGCCCTTGTGATCGCCGAGATTCTGGGTCTTGCCGGAAATGTCTGGGGTCACGAAAGCAGGTGCTGCAACGTCATGCATGGCCAGATTCTTGATTTGCCTGGAACGCAGGATGCCGTCGTTCACCGGCTTCCAAGCGAGCGCTAATGAAAGCGTCGCGACGATCAAACCGATCTTACCGGACAAGAATAACGAATGACGGCGTCCCTCTCTGATCGCGAGGACCAGCGTGATGAGAAATGGCACAGTCATTGCGAGGGTGGAAATGGAGAGGCGAAAGAGCCAATCCTTTTCGAGATCGGTGCTGTACGAGGTCAGAGTGCCATAAACGAGCCCATACAAAAACAGGGCAGCGAACGGCGAGAGGATTCCACAGATGAGTACGAGGTGCTTGAGCAGTTTGGTCATGATCCTGGATACCCCACATAGCGCATTTTGGAAACGATGGCCTTCATAAAGGCAGCTATCTCGTATCGAGTGCTGCGGGCCGCCTGGCTAGCAATGCGAATCCCAGAGCCACCGCAGACAATATGGCTCCGGTGTTGAATGCCGCGTGATAATTTTTGAATTTATCGAATAGTTGCCCGCCAATGTATGGCCCGATGATTCCTGCAACTCCCCAGGCGGTAAACAATAATCCATAGTTGATGCCTGCGTTTTTGGTTCCCCAAAAATCCGAAGTGGTGGAGGCATTCACCGAGAGCTGCGTGCCATAGCACCAGTAAACGACGAACACCATCACGTACAACAGGTTGACGTTTGCGCCCGCCTTGTAGAGCAATGGCATGGCGACAATGGAAATGCCAATCATTAGGCGCAAAACGTTTAGCCGTCCCAGCGCATCGGACAACCAGCCGGAGAGAATGCGTCCTCCGGCATTCCCGACGGCCGCCACCACCAGCGTCATGGTGGCCAACAAGTCGCTCGAAATTCCCTGGCTCTTGGCAAATGGCACCAACTGACTGATGACCATGAGTCCGGCCGAAGTCCCCAGCGCGTAGGCCATCCAGAGGAAATAAAAAGTTGGAGTCCGCAAAACTTGTCCGGGAGAAAAATCCTGACTGGCGGACGTTACGGATGCGACAGGCGGCGTCCAACCTTCTGGACGATAGCCGGCCGGCGGATTCTTCAATAAAAAAGATCCGATCAGCGTCATCACCAGAAACACGCCGCCCAGAATCATGAAAGTGGATCGCCAGCCGTATGCAGGGATCAGTATTTTGCTGGATAGCGGCCCGAAGATGGCGGAGCCAGCGCCGTATCCACCGACCGCCAAACCCACGGCCAGGCCGCGTTTATCGGGAAACCATTTGGCCATGACCGGGA
Organism: Terriglobales bacterium; assembly: GCA_036271275.1. Taxonomy (GTDB): domain Bacteria; phylum Acidobacteriota; class Terriglobia; order Terriglobales; family Acidobacteriaceae; genus DATBAX01. The sequence goes on along the minus strand of DATBAX010000174.1, from coordinate 2,199 downwards.
TCGGGGCGGCGTATCCGAAGCCATTGCCTAGTCCACCAATCACGCCAAAACAAACATAGAGCCACGTGAGCGTATGCGTATACGCGCACAGAAAAAATCCCAGGCTGACCAGCACGCCGCCGGTGATGGCAATCCCGAACGGACCGAACTTGTCCTGCAAACGTCCCGCGAGAATGAAAGTCAACGCAAATACGGTGACTGCGATGGTGAATGCGGTTGAGGTCTGGGAGCGCGTCCAATGAAATTCTTTTTCGAGAGGCGCGACGAATACGCTCCATCCATACAGAGTGCCGAGGGCCATGTTCATGGAAAGGCCCCCGACCACACGCCACCAGCGGCTCAGTTGGGGTCTTGAGTTCATAGTGAAATTTACGGGTCTAAATGTACAGGAGGACGCGGAAAGTGGAAAGATGGTTAGGTCTGTCTACCATCAAAGCAATCATCCAACTGCATTGGGTGGTCCAAAATCCCGTTGTCGATTAAACTCCGTCGCAGGGAAAAATAGGGGGACCGATGATCAACCGCCGTACCTTCCTCAAGACCAGTGCAGCCGCCATCCCAATGACTGCCGCGCTCGGCGCCCTCGATGCTTCGTCGGCGCTCTCAACGCAAGAAGTTGGGGAATCACCCGAGCTCACGCCACTACCGCCGCGCATGCCTCCCGCGGACTCGGCCACCGAATCGTGGCAACAAAAGATCCGTCGTGTGGGACAGACCAACATGACGGAGCACGATCCTGCCGTGATGAACATCGAAGAGTGGGCCGACTACTGGCACGCCGCAAAGGCTGACATTGTTTTTATCAGCGTCACCGGCATCCTCGCGTTCTATCCCTCGAAGGTGAAGTTTCATCGCCATGGAAAATTTCTGAACGGCCGCAACTTCTTCGGTGAGTGCGTGGCCGCGGCGAAGAAGCGGAACATGCGTGTGGTCGCCCGCATGAGTCCTGACCTAAATTGGGGCGATGCGCTCGAAGCCCATCCAGAGTGGGCCATGCGCGAGAAGGACGGCTCCGTGCAGGCGGGAGATGAAGATCCACGTCTCTTCAAGACCTGCATGTTCTCGAGTTACATGGACGACTACATTCCGGCAATCATGCGCGAGGTCAACTCACTCTACGATATCGACTGCTTCTACACCAACGGCTGGCCGCCGCTCGGAAGCCTGCCTGAGTGCTACTGCGCGATTTGTGCGAAGCTGCCGGCCTCCGGTACTCCGGCATACTGGCGCGTCTTCACCGACCGTGTGTTCGAACTCTGGCAGAAGTACGACGCCATCGCAAAAGAGAAAAAGCCGGACAGCTTTTTCTTTGCCAATCTCGGCGGCAATGTTCGCGGCGGCCCGAATCTCGACCGCCTCGGCAAGATCGCCGCGTGGTTTCAAGCCGACAACCAGGGGCGCACCTATGACTCTCCCGCCGTATGGGGATGCAGTCTACAAGGTCGCGTTTGCAATGCTGTGCTGGATGGAAAATTCGCGGCGAATGTTACCGCCGCGTATTCGACCGGCGAAATAATCTGGCGCAATGCTTCGAAAAATTCCGCCGAAGCTGAGATGTGGATGAACGAAACCCTTGCCAGTGGGATGGTTCCGTACTATCACTTTATCGGCGCCGAGACAGGCTTTGGCGAAGACCGCCGCTGGCAGAAAGTCGGCACCGATTATTTCCGCTGGACCGCCCGCCACGATGCGCACTTCAAAACCCGCCGCTCCATCGCCGATATCGGAGTCGTGTTCGGGCAAAGCACCCAACTTCTTTATCCCGGCCCCTCCACAGTGCGTTCACACGCATACATGCACGAGACAACCCAAGGCATCTACGACGCGCTGCTCCGAGGACGATTCGCTTTTGACTTCGTACACGAAGACCGTCTCGATCCAGAACGTCTGAGCAAGTATCGCGCGCTCTTGCTGCCGAATATCGCCGTGCTCAGCGATCGTCAATGCCAACAAATCCGCGACTACGTGCAGTCAGGCGGATCGATCATGGCCAGCTTCGAAACGGGCCTTTACGACGAGAACCTGAAGCAGCGCACCGATTCCGGGCTGGCCGACATTCTGGGCGTCAACAAAACTGGAGACGTCATCGGCACCGTGGGCAACGCATACTATGCTCGCATCGAGCACCAGCATCCGATCGTTGAAGGCTTCAGCAATACCAACTGGCTTCCCGGCGCGCAGAATCGCGTGCCTCTTAAG
>DATBAX010000173.1:0-2539 GCA_036271275.1 Terriglobales bacterium | reverse complement strand
CCATGCGCGTGCCTAACCCTGCTGCGGGAATGAGTACGACTACCTTCATGGCGGGCTGCAAGTATAAGGCGGCACGACGGCCATTTCAAATCCAGCCGCCAGATCCCTCGCCCGGCTGAAGAGCGCCGGATTTTCGGGATGACTTGAATAAAAATTCAAATTGACCCACTACTCAATTCCAGGATGGATTTGGGCTGCGTGCAGTTTGAAAATGCAGCTCGGAAAGTTCGGATCGGCCGCCCACCGCATTCTCCCATCTACAGGTTTCACTTTAGAGATCATTTTGCTGACTTCGGGAAGTTATTGCCGGTGCGAGAGATCGAGGCGCTCCGGCAAAACGCCGCAACTAGTGGGTTCTACAGGCCTTCTTGACGATTTCTACGGGAGCAACCGTGGCCCCCGGTTTGCACACTAATAGGAGTTCGCTTGGGGAGGATCTGATGAAAATACAAAAAGGAACCTGGCTGGGATTGCTCACATTTTGCAGCTTGATGACTCTGGCGGCTTCGCTGGGCCTAGGGGTTCTGTTTGTTGGCGGCGTAGCGGCATTCGCCGTACCCGATCCGCAACAGGTACAGAAGAGCGACGCGGTTGCCGAACAAACCTTCTCCGGAATGATCACCGATTCCCAATGCGGCGCGCGACACGATCAAACTTCCAATAAACGTCCGGCGGATTGCGCCAGGATGTGCGTACGCAATGGCTCAAAATACGTTCTGATAAATGGGGACCAGAAAAATATCCTGGAAGGCGACGAAATAGCGCTGGACCACTTGGCCGGACAACGAGCCACCGTGACCGGGACCTTAAATGGGGACACCATCAAAGTAAGTTCGGTAGCTCTGGCAAAAGATTAGTCGTTCATCACTGGCGGTTTCTTGATTTCAGGAGCAAGGATTCCGTTGGCGCTGGTGATGGCAACCGGAATCGAGGGACGAGAATCAGTTTTCGAGGAAGCGGCCCGCTCATCCCATTTTCCGAAAATCATTTTTCCGGCCGTCGTCTGCAATACCGATGTGACGGAAACGTCGATGGTCTTGCCAATCATTTTGCGGGCATTGTCGACGACCACCATGGTGCCATCGTCCAGATAAGCGACGCCCTGGTTGTACTCTTTACCTTCTTTCAAAATAAAGACTTTCATGATCTCGCCCGGGAGGACAATGGGCTTGAGCGAATTCGCAAGTTCGTTGATGTTGAGGACGGCCACGCCCTGCAATTGCGCCACTTTGTTGAGGTTGAAATCGTTGGTGATAATTTTCCCGTCGTAAACTTTGGCGAGTTCAATCAGCTTCAAATCCACTTCGCGAACCGCGGGAAAATCGTCTTCCACGATCTGAATCTGCACAGTCGCGATTTTCTGGAGGCGCTGTAAAACATCGAGACCACGGCGTCCGCGATTGCGCTTGAGCGAATCGGCGGAATCGGCGACTAGTTGCAGCTCACGCAAGACGAACTGCGGGGTAACGATGGTGCCGTCGAGAAAGCCGGTTTCGGCGATATCGGCGATGCGTCCGTCGATAATTACGCTGGTGTCGAGGATCTTGTAACTCTTCTTTGATTGCTTTTCACCGCCGAAAACGCCCCCGAGAGCGGACAGGTTCAGAAGGTCGCCTTTATTCGCGCCCACGATCAATCCCACGTAGGCCATTAGCAGCATGACAATCAGTTGGAGAAAACTCTGGGTGGGGCCCGGTGCAACGCTGTTGCGGATCACCAGGGTAAACAGGTAGGCACCGAAAATGCCAAGCACGCTGCCGATGGCAGCCCCGATGAGCCGCTTGAGGCTCATGAGGCGCAGTCGCCATTCAAATATCACGATGGCGAGGCCGAGAAGGCCGCCAACACCAGCGTCCAGCGCAGGTTGGAGCCCAAAGGGATGGAGCAGAAAACAGGTAACGGCTACAAAGACGATAAAAATGAAACGAATTAAAACTAAGTCCACAGGTACTTCTCCCCACGGCTGCCTGAAATGACTAGATAACGGCAACTCGTGATCCGCTATGCAGGGCCCGATGAATCTTAAAAATGAAACGTGTTCGTATTTCTCCAGCCAAGGGCAGGGAACCCTTTAATATTCCCGGAAGTATATACCGGCCATCGAGTCCAGCAACTGACCTAAGTCATACGGAGTCAATTCTTTCCGCTTTTTGGAACAAGCCAGATGGCCTGCTGGTAGACTTTTAGCCATGAAAGCCATTGTGATCACCCGCTTAGGCGGCCCCGAAGTCCTTGAAGTACAGCAAGTTGCAGAGGCAACTCTATCTGCTGGACAGGAATTGGTGCGAGTGGAAGCGGGCGGAATTAACTTTGCCGACATCATGACGGCCAAGGGCGGGTATCCGGGATCTCCCAAGCCACCGCTGATTGCGGGGCGAGAATTCTGTGGCATTCGCGAGAGTGACGGACAGCGCGTGATGGGGTACGCGCAATGGGCGGCCTTTGCCGAACAAGTTGCGGCGCGTTCTGACCTGTTGTGGCCAGTCCCGAAAGATTGGAGTGCGGAAGAGGGCGCGGCCTTCCCAGTAAATTATTTCAC
>DATBAX010000172.1:0-15494 GCA_036271275.1 Terriglobales bacterium | reverse complement strand
GTCGACCACCGGATGGGGCGAGCCCATTATGAAATTGGTTTTGGCAAAGTGGGCTGCGGACCGCTGCGCTGCCGGAAACATGCCGGAATGGGTGGCTGCGGAGGCCATTAACTATTTAGAATCGCGCCTGAACGGGCACGGCGGCATGATCCTGCTCAATAGTGGCGGGCATTTCGGGATCTTTCATAACACTCCGCGCATGGCGTGGGCAGTGAGAAAATCGGGATTGGAAGATAGCGGGATCAAGCGCAATTAAAAAGAAAAATGGCCACGATTCGCGAATCGATTACAGACTCCATCCGCTACTGGGAACCGCGGCGAATCGTATACAACCTGCTGCTCGCCGTTATTGTTGCGATTTATTACGTGCGCGGTCTGCCTTCCTCGAAGGCCGCACTGACCGTTGATTTTGCTTTGATACTTTTCGTGCTGGCGGTGGTCGCGAACCTCGCTTATTGCGCGGCTTATTTTGTGGACATCTTTGCGCAAGGATCTGGTTTCCGGGAGAGCTGGCGATCCAAACGCTGGATCTTATTCGCAGTCGGAATGATTTTAGCGATGATTTTTGCCCGATTCATATCGATGGGCTTTTTTGCCCAGGCTTGATAATCCAGAACGCTTACTAAGCCAATTCCCCTCAACAATCTAGCTTGATTCCCTGCCGCCTTCCGGTATACAACTTGCGGCTGTACCAAAAAACAATATGCACGCCGTGTCGACGCTCGCCACAGCATTCGGAAGCAGCGTCCGCCCTTCATATCTTGTGTTTTCTCCACGGAGAAATTTTATGTCCACGCAAAAGCTTTTCACACTCGCCCTTTCGATTTTGCTGCTCACTGCTTTGGGATTCGGCCAGAGCGCGGCCACCGGCGATTTGCACGTTACCGTAAAAGATCCAAAAGGCAATGTGGTGACGAACGCAACCGTCACCGCCCGGGACGAAGCCAAAGCTTTTGAACGCACGGTCACTGGAAGTCCCGATGGCGAATATCGGGTCGTATCGCTGCCTCCCGGGACATATGTCATTACGGTTGAGACTCAGGGCTTTGCCAAAGCTACCGCCAACGACGTGATTATCAGCGTGGGCGGGATGGCGGAGCTGCCGGTGACCTTGTCGGTCGCGGGCGGGCAGGAAGTCGTCAACGTCACTTCAGAAGCTGAGGTGGTCGAAACTACACGCAGCTCAACTACCGACACCGTCGATCAGAAGCGCATCGACAATTTGCCCATCAACGGCCGCAACTACATCAACTTTACTCTGACCGATTCCCAGGTGGTGCGCGACAACGCTCCCAACACCGGCGCCGCGCCGACTTCCGGGCTCAACATGAGCGGCCAGCGCGCGCGATCGAACCTGGTGAATGTGGACGGCGCCGACGCTACCGACAATTCCGTGAACGGCGTCCGCTCCACGGTTTCGCAGGAAGCGGTGCAGGAGTTCCAGATCATCACCAATAGTTACAGCGCGGAATACGGACGAGCCGCGGGCGGCGTGGTCAACATCATTACTCGTTCGGGAGCGAACGATTTTCACGGCGATGTGTTCGGGTATTTGCGGAATCGAAATTTTCAGGCGGTAAATCCGTTCAGTACCACGCCCGATCCTGCATACACGCGCGTGCAAGGGGGAGTCGCTTTCGGCGGGGCCATCAAGAAAGATAAAACTTTCTATTACTTCTCTTACGAAGTGACGCGACGCCACGAGACGGGATTCTCCAGCATCGGCCAGGGCAATTTCGGTCTGAGTCCGTTTGATACGACACAAGTCGGCTTGCCGTTCGGTACTTTGCAGTTGACGCCTGCACAAATCGGATTTCTAACCGACCCAAATGTTCTGGCCACCGAACAAGGCAGTCCCGCGTTCGCGCAGGAAGTAGGTCAGTATGCATTTCTGACGGGAGCTTCGTCAGGTATGGCCGTGAATGGCGTATGGCCAACGGCATTAACTGGCGTGCCCGGAATTGGCGGGTTCGCGACTTCCTGCTCGGCGCCGCCATGTTTTGTACCCGCCTCTTACCAGACTCTGGCTTCGCAGGAGGGCAATTTTCCAGTCTTCGAGGGTACCAGCCTTTACTCGCTACGCATCGATCACAACGTGAGCGACAACAATCGGCTGATGTTTCGCGTGAATGCGAGTCCCAGCACGGTTACCGGCATTGAAGTCAGCGGACAGGACCAGCCCTTCGGCCAGAACGCGTACTCTCGGACCTCGCAGCAAACTTATCGCGATGTTGCCGGGGTTGTGCAGGACACCATGACTCTTGGCAACAATAAGGTCAATGAGTTTCGATTCCAGGTCGCACGGCGCGGGCTTTCTTACTTCTATAACACTCAAACCCCAGGCGGCGCCGATCCTGCGGTCAACATTCCCGGCTTCGCTTATTTTGGACGTGAGCCGTATTCGTATATTCAGCGCATCGAAAAACGCTATCAGTTTACCGACAACTTTTCCTGGACCATCGGCCGTCACGACACCAAGTTCGGTGGAGACTTCAACTATCTTCCAATCACTGCCACGTTCACCGTGAACTATGGCGGCGTGTACGACTTTGGCACATTTAGTTCGGCGAACCTGGGATTTTCTTCGCCCACCGGATTGCCCGCGTTCCCGGAACTCTCCGCGGTGCAGGCATATGGTGCGGGACTACCCGGAGATTTCATTCAGGGCGTCGGCAGTCCCAGCGATTCATTTACCAACAAGCCATTGGGATTGTTTTGGCAGGATTCGTGGCGTGCCCGCAAGAATCTCACTTTGAATTACGGCGTGCGCTACGACGTGGAATTTCCTCCGAAGTTTAAAGCGCCCCAAGGTCTCGCGCTTCCTGCTTATGCGGAATTGGGCGTACAGAAGGGCATTCAGACCGACAAGAATAATTTCCAACCGCGCATCGGCCTGGCTTACGACCCCAAGGGCGACGGCAAAACTGTGATTCGCGCGTCGTATGGAATCTTTTATGACCACCCGTTGCTCGGCCTGTATTTTCTGGGCGATGCTTCCGACGGATCTACCAGCGGCCAGTTGGCTTTCGCCGGAACCGGAAACTGCACCGGCGCGGGAAATCCCGGCAACTTGAACGCGATTCCAATCTTCCAGGGATTGCTGAACCAGCCGCAATGCGCGCCGTCAGCTTTTCCCCAGGCCAACACCAATCTCTTTTACCTGCCGAACCAGCAACAGTTCCAAGCGCTGAATACGCCTCAGTCAGAGTTTCTCAACCAAAATTATCTGAATCTGGCGCAATCGACTTTCCTTCCGCTCGGCTTCCAGCCCTTTGGATATCCGCAATCCAAGAATTTCGTTTACGCATATTCACAGCAGATTAATTTAACGGTGGAGCACGATCTGGGAGATGGCTTCACCTTCAACCTGGCCTACAACTTTAATGGTGGCCGCCACATTAATCGTCCCATCAATGCGAACACGATTCGTGGCGACTTGATGACGGCCAACTTCGCCGCTGCATACTACGACGCGCTTGCATCAGGTCAGCCGACGCCGGCCAGTCCTTTCACGGTCAGCGGCTGCAATCCGGGAGGGACTGCGACATCTCCATTTCCGTACGTGGATCCTGCGCTGATGAATTTCTTTCGGCCATCGGGTCTTAATCCGTCGATTGCTGCGGCTCATTATTTGGCAGGCGACGCCGGCTGTGTCGCGCAGGCGCAGGCAGTGGTTGCCGGCATTCCTGGATTCAACACGAAATGTAATCCTGCGCCGCCGACGTTCGATTACACCGGTTGCGTTCCCTTCGGAGACATGGATGCCAACTACTCGAACGGCAGCTCGGTCTATCACGGATTGACATCGAATCTCCGTAAACGATTCGGCAACCACTACGAATTTCTGGCTTCCTACACCTGGTCGCATTCCATCGATGACTCCACTGATTTGCAATCCACGCTTACCCCACAGGATAGCTATTTTCCTGCCTCCGATCGTTCGACTTCCACGTTCGATCAGCGGCATCGCTTCGTTTTCAGTGGCGTCTATCAATCCGGCAAACTTAGCGGTGATGGGTTCGCCAGTAAATTCTTCAGCAATTGGACGCTAGCGCCGCTCATCGAATTCGGTTCTGGACGGCCCTTCAACATCATCACCGGTGGTGACGATAATTTTCAGTTGTCGTCGCTCACTGGACGGCCGAATACAACTGTCGATCCAGCGTGCGGCACGGTTTATAACAGCAAGTACTCGCCGAGCGGCGTGTTTCAAGAACCTTGCATTAACGGTTTCATCGCCACGGGTACGCTTCCCACGCTCGCGCAACTCGATGGAAATCTTGGACGCAATGCCGGCACGACTCCGTGGAATGTTTTTAACGATCTGCGAATCTCCAAGCGAGTTTATTTTGGCGAACGCTACAACATGGAGCTGATCGCCGACACTTTCAACATTGCGAATCGCTTCAATGTGGCCGCCGTCAGCCCGCTGTTCAGCAATGCCGGAGAGCCGACGTCATCCTACGATCCGAGGCAGTTTCAGTTTGCGGTGAAGTTGAATTGGTAAGGCGTCTCAGAACTGAAACACTAATCCAGCTGTCGGCGTGATCGGCAGGCCCTGCAAGGTCTGGACCTGCGTATGTCCGTTCTGATCGATGACTGAAGAATAGACGTAGCGCGCGTTGTAGTGATTGGTCAGATTGAGGACCTCGGCATACAGCGTAAGTTTCCAGCGTTTGAATGCCCAGTCTTTATCGCTACGTATGTCCAGGCGCTGGTATCCCAGACGCAGAGTGCTGACGCCTTCCGGCACGTAGACCGTACCAACCTGTTGGAATGCGCCGATCGAGTCCGGAAAGCCCGACCCATACAAAAACTTGCCGCTCAAATTGATGCTCGGCCGTAGACGGTAAGTAGCGAACATGTTGAGAGAATGGCGTTGGTCCTCCAACGTGGGGTAGTACGAAGAACTGGGAAACGGAGAAGCGGCGACCGCGTATTGCCGTTGCTGCGAACGCGCCAGAGTGTATCCCAACCATCCGGAGAGACGATTCGCACTTCGTCTTTGTAAGACGAGTTGCACGCCGTGCGAGTAAGCACGTTCGAAGGTCGAGTTTGGTATCGGCTCCAACGAATGGCCGCAAGGGCCTTCGATGAACGATGCACTCTGGCCCGGAATTTCTCCCAACGAGAATGCGTTCTGCCGGTCGAAAACCTGCAAGCGCAACCTTGTGTTCTCTCCCAGCCGCTGCTCGACCGACGCGGTGTAGTGATCCGACTTCTCTGGCAAGCCCGCGAAATTCTGGCAAAAATTCGACCACTCCGCGAGTGCCGGAAACTGTTGATATCTCCCCGCTGCAACCTGAAATTCAGTGGACGCGGTGGCTCGCAACGCCATCGAAATCTGCGGCGAGAAGGGATGCAAATCAATCTGCTGCTGGCTGTCCCATCGCACGCCACCCAAAACATGAAGGCGTCCTTTCCACAATGACGAGGCCTGCTGAACATAGCCACTGTTACGCAGTGCGGTCCCGTGGGTCGGCGTCGAACCAAGGAACGCACCAGTGGTCGAATCGAAGAACGCGGTCGAGGCACTGTCGTTTATGCGACGCGCCGTCCATCCCGCTTCCAAAACATGCTCTTTCGCCCAACTCCATGTGAGGCCACCGCTTCCCACCCATTCCCGATAATCACTGGTGGAAAGAATCTGGTGCGAAGGATTGCGCAACGAATCCGGCTCGCGAATGTAGGCGGCTCTCGCATCCAGCAAAAGATGGGGCGTTATACCCCAGCGCCATCCCGCGCGAGCCAAGGTGAAATCACTTCTGCCCCTGGCGAAGACGTTTGGGTCCGTGCTCGATGAATCGGTCGAATCGGTACGACCGCCCGTGGCGTAGAAATTGACGCTTTGCCGCGATGTCAGGTCGTAATTCACCTTCACGCCACCATCATAGAAACCCACGTTGGGCGCATTGTTCACTTCATTGTTGACGAGATAGTTGATATAGCTTTTGCGCGCCGTGAACAGCCACGAGCCTTTGCTCAAGTTTCCCAATCCGCCTTCTCCGAGGATTTCGGTGGCGCCGATCCCAGTGGAGAGTCGAAATAGTGGCTGGCCGCGGCTGCCGTCCCGCGTGCGCACGTTCAGAGCAGCGCCGGTTGCGTCGCCAAACTTTTCCGGATACGCTGCCGGCATCAAACTCATTTCCTCTACGATTTCGCTGCTCAACACTCCGAGCGATGCGCCCTGAGCGAAATTTCCGATTTCGTGAAATGGGCTCGGCACCAATACATCATCGATATAAACCGATACGCTTGAAAATGGCGCACCCATGACCGAGAACTCGGCGAAAAATTCGTTGTTGCCTTCCGCTGAAACTCCGGGCAGTGACTGCACCGCGCGGAACGGGTCGTCGGCAAAGACGGTGGACGCTTCCCGAATCTCTGAGCTCTGAAGATTGATCTCGTTGGTTGCAGGCGAGTCGGAACCCTGGAAGATGTCTCCATGGACTTCCACTTTATCGGTGTGATGAAAATTGTCCGGCACCAGAGTGAGGGAGAATTCCTTTACCTCGTCCGGCGTCGTCAGTTTGAAAGGCACGGTAAGCAACCGGAAGCCGACCGCGTTCAGGCGCAATGTGTAACTGCCCGGAGACAGCCCGTTAATATCGAATTCGCCACTCAACGAAGTAGTGGCATGGAACTTATTTTCCATCACCACAATTTCAACTCGTCCCAGTGCTTCCCCGCCGAGAGCGTGCGTGACTTTCCCTTTAATTTCCGCGGCATTCGCGGCCAGTGCAGCGAGCAAAAACAACGCAACCATGGTTGGACGAAGGGACATATTTCGTTTCTAACCAGGGACGCAGGCAGAATACCCTACCTGCGCGATCGCAAGGAAAGTCGCAGGCCCGATGATACAATTTTTCTTCACCCATCCTTGGCGCTAGCCGGAGTTTCACCCTCCATGTCTGACCTTCCCACTCAACGGACGCGCATAGTCCGCGAGCCGCAGCGCGCGGTTTACGATCGCGCCGCCGCTTATAAAATTCTCGATGAAGGCTTTATTTGCCACGTGGGCTTTGTGCTCGATGGCCAGCCCTTCGTGATACCCACCGGCTATGGCCGCATCGGAGACAATCTCTACATTCACGGCTCCTCGGCCAGCCGCATGTTGCGCAATCTCGATCAAGGCATTCCCGTCTGCGTGACGGTCACCCTGCTCGATGGATTGGTGCTCGCCCGTTCAATTTTCAATCATTCGATGAACTACCGGTCGGTGGTCGTGCTGGGGACGGCAGTCGCGGTGCGCGATCCGGAAGAAAAGCTGGAAGCCTTGCGCCTGCTCTCCGAACACATCATTCCAGGACGCTGGGAAGATTCCCGCAAGCCCAATGAGAAGGAACTGAAAGCCACGCTGGCGCTGCGTTTACCGATCACCGAATTCTCCGCGAAAGTCCGCGAAGGCGATGTGATTGATGACGAAGAGGACTACTCGTTTCCGACTTGGGCCGGGATCGTTCCCTTGAGCACGGTTGCGGGAACTCCAATAGACGACGCGAGGCTGGTGCCCGGACAAGAAGTCCCGGAGTACGCGAGAAATTACAGCCGCAAGAAATAGCTGGCGCTGTGTGTGGCGCGGGCGCCCTCGCCCATGAACCCATAAGAATAGCGCACCGATTCGCATTGGAGTGAAAGAGAGGCCCTTTCAGGGCCTCGTTAGAATCAGGAAAGATTTACTCGGCGCACAAACGCCGCTCTTCCACGTTTGTGCTTGAATTTCCTGGTAAGTTCGTCTATCTTTACTTCAGGTTTTGAAAGTAAAGAATGAAATATTCCAGCTCCATAAGCTCCAAAGGCCAGGTCACCGTCCCGCAGGAAATCCGCAACCGCCTCGGTCTCTCCGCCGGCGATCGTGTGGAGTTCGTGGTCGAGGGGGAACAAACAATTATCCAACCCGCTCGCAATTCCGCGAATCCCTTTGAAAAATACAAGGGCGCACTGCGCACTTTTCCGGGAGGCGAGAAAGAAATCCAATCCTGGTTGCGAGAGATGCGGGATGACGGGCCTGAAGTTTTCCCAACAAAAACTCGTAAGACCAGCAAGACAAGATGAGAACTGCTATCGACACCAACATTCTCTCAGGACTGTGGTCAGATGGGCCTGTTGCTTCTCGCATGGCTCGTCAACTGGCTGACGCTCACGCCCGCGGAGCGGTAGTGATTTGCGGACCGGTTTATGCTGAATTGCTTGCGCATCCCTCTGCCTCTCAGGATTTCATTGACGACTTTATTTCGGAGACAGGCGTTTTCATAGATTGGGATTTGGGCGAGGACATATGGCGTCAGGCAGGGAAAAGTTTCGCCGCTTACGCGCGGCGACGACGCAGTTCCCAGGGCGGAACCTCAAAAAGGATGCTGGTGGATTTCGTGGTAGCCTCGCACGCCTTGCTGCGCGCCGACCGGCTCATGACTCTCGACACCGGTTGGTACGAGCCAGACTTTCCCCGTCTGCGAATCGTCTAGTTCGTGTGGCGCGTTCGCCCGTGAACCCATGGGAACAGTTAACCGATAGCAGCATTGTGAAAGAGCGGCCTTCAGGGCCGCGTTAAAACGGCGACAGATTTACGCGGCGCTGAAGCGCCGCTCTTCCACGTTGCTCCAGACGTCAGAGTCAAGCCGAGACATCCAGTGACAATTTTTTCTCTGTGCCCCTGTGGTGAAAAGCTCCCCTACGGGATCAGCAGCAATTTCCCCGTGGTCTTCCGGCCTTCCAAATCTCGATGCGCCTGTTGTGCCTCAGCAAGCGGATACGTATGAGCAATCCGTAGCTTGAGTTTGCCGTCCGCGATCATTCCGAATACCGCACCTGATCTTGCCAGCAATTCAGTGCGGGTAGCAGTGAAGTGCGCCAGCGTGGTGCGTGCCATGTAGATCGAACCTTTTTGCGCAAGCATTTGCGGATCGACCGGCGGCACCGGGCCACTGGACGCGCCATAGAGCACCAACATTCCGCGCGGCCGCAGCACGTTCATACTTTTATCGAAGGTAGCTTTGCCGACGCTGTCGTAGACCACATCGACGCCTTTTCCGCCGGTGAGCTTTTTAGTCGCCTCTTCAAAGTCGGTGTCGGTGTAGAGAATCACTTCATCAGCTCCTGCTTCCCGCGCGAGTTTGGCCTTTTCTTCCGAAGAAACGGTTCCAATGACGCGGGCACCGAGATGATGCGCCATCTGTACCAACAGCAATCCCACGCCGCCAGCAGCCGCATGCACCAACGCGGTCTCGCCCGGCTTCAGGGCGTAGGCGTCATTGCATAAATAGTGGGCGGTCATGCCTTGCAACATCGCGGCGGCTGCGTCGCGTTCGCTCACGCCGGCGGGAACGGGGACAAGAGCTTCGGCGGGCGCCGCAACGTATTCCGCGTAGGAGCCAAGCACTCCGCTCCAAGCCACGCGGTCGCCTACTTTGAGAGATTTCACTTCGTCGCCGACAGCCGTGATTACGCCTGCGCCTTCCTGTCCCGCAATAAATGGCAAAGGCGCTTTGTAGGCCCCACTCCGCAAATTGACATCGATATAGTTCACGCCCGAAGCCGCGATCTTCACCACCGCGCCATTATCTTTCGGTTGCGGGACCGGTAATTCAATGAGTTCGAGCGCTTCCGGGCCGCCGGGTTGCTTTACCTGAATAGCTTTCATAAGGAGAGATCCAACCAGCCTTGGATTCTACTTGAGTTCGAGTATTTGTGAGGTTCATTGACTTGCTCGGGTTAGCGACGTAAGATTTTTGCGCCACAGCAAAACAATCAGAAACGAAACTATTCGGAAGTGACTCCGACAGGGGGACAATCATGAGCGATCCACAGGAAACCATTGATCGAAGAAAATTTCTGACCAAATCTGCCACTCTCATAGCGGGCAGTGCAGCGTTCGCCAGGACCGCACTCTCCTACGACAAGATTCTGGGCGCCAACGATCGTATTTCCTTGTGCCACATCGGCAACGGCAGCCGCGGTGAGGACCTGGACTTCATTGTGTCGCAGTTACAGACTAGCCATAAGGCGGAAGTAACCACGGTATGCGACCTGTGGAAATTGAAGCGCGAAAAGGCGGTTGTTACCAATACAAAATACTATGGCCGCGCGCCCCGCTCGTATCAGTATCTGGAAGATGTTCTTGCCCTGAAAGATGTGGATGCCGTGCTTATTTCCACTCCCGAACATTCGCACTCGCCCATCCTGAAAATGGCGGTGGAAGCCGGTAAGGACGCGTACGTGGAAAAGCCGATGGGCAATGTGCTGGAGGAGGTCAAGGCCGCTCGCGACGCCACCGTGAAATCCAAACGAATCGTGCAGGTAGGGACGCAGCACCGCAGCGAACCCTATCCCCAGGCAGCTCACGATTTGATCAAGACCGGTGTGCTCGGAGACGTTAGCAAAGTCGAAATTGTCTGGAATTATCACGGTCCCCGCTGGCGCGGACGCGAAGAGACAAAACTAATTCGAGAACAGGATACGGATTGGCGCAAATGGCTGATCAACAAACCGTATCGTCCATTCGATCCCCAGGTCTATTGCGAATTCCGTCTATATAAGGAATTTTCCAGTGGCATTCCCGATCAATGGATGAGCCACGGGATGGATATCGTGCATTGGTTTATGAACGATAGTTTTCCCCGTTCGGTCACCGCGCACGGCGGCGTCTTTGCATGGAAGGACGGCCGCGAAAATGCGGACACGTTCCAGGCACTGCTGGAATATCCCAAAGGTTTTCTGGTGAGCTATGCCACCAGCTTCGGCAATGACTCTCCCAGTTTCAGCCGTTATATGGGGAAAAAAGCTACGCTGTTCAACATTGGCGGCGAAGGCAGTCCGCGTTACCAGGTGGTCGAGGAAAAAGGCAATCACGAAGACAATGCCGACATCGACAAGAGCCGGGCTGCGAAAGATGTTCTCCTTCCCGGTGAAACCAAGATTCAGCCGATGGCCATTGACGATCTGTCGTTAGGGCACATGGCCAATTGGTTCGATTGCATGCGCTCCCGCGAACAACCTCATTGCACGGTACAGGACGGATTCGCACACTCCATTGCATGCATGATGTCAGCCGAAGCCTACCACTCCGGCAGGAAGCAATATTGGCACGCTGATACCGAAACATTTTCGGACCAGGCCCCGGCCTAAGGCAAACGGGATAGAGCGCGGTCAAGAAAGATCTTGCAGGGTCTGCTCGATGAGTTTGGCGGTCGGGGCATAGGGATCGCCCTTCGCGTCGAACTCCATCGAGCAGTACCCGCGATAGCCGGACGCCTTCAGGATGTCGAATGATTTCTTCAGGTCAATATTCACGTATTTGCCATCATCGCCATCTTCGCCGTCTTTCACATGGCAAATGCCGTAGGCATGCTGAAACATTGCTTGCAGCGCCCGGTAGTTGAAATCGGCGTTTCCGGTCAGCATGGAATTGGCGAAATCGGGCAAGGCGTGAAGGTAGGGATGGTCGACAGCCTCGATCACTTTGACCAGAAAGAATGCATCCTCGCTGACCAGGTCATCATTTTCCAAATTGATGACTACGTTTTTCCCGGCGCCATAGTCGACCACTTCGCGCAGGTTTTGCGCTGTGCGCTGCACATCGGGGGCTGAGTGCGGCGACCCCTGAATGTGAGTGCGAATGCTGGGAGATCCGATGGCGACGGCTACATCCACCCACTTTTTCCCGTAGGCGACGGCTTTCCTGCGAGTGGCCGCGTCCGTGTCGTAAATGCTGTCGGGACCGTCGACAGCAATGTTCACCACTTTCACTCCGGCCTTTGCCAAGGCCTCCCGAAAACTCGCAAGATACGCGGCCTCCAGCGAACGAAAATGCCGGCTGTGCGGTTCGATATTGTGGACGTTAAACTTTTTCACCACTTCGGCGGGGAAATTTGTGAGGTCCATCCCAGGCAGCTTGCGATTGCGATCACGGTTAAACGGACTCTCGATGTAAACGCGAAAGGGATACGATGCCACGGAGATCCGGTCTCGCGGTGCGGTGGGAAAAGAGATGTGGGGGCCGGAGACGCTTCCAAAAGCGCCGGGCATTCCAGTGGCAATGACTCCGCCCGCCGTTAAAGCCGATAGTCTTTCAAGAAAAGCGCGTCGAGTGAGTGAGTCCATTTAGTTGCCTCCGAAAGTTTTCGGATTATACCCGCACTCGCGGATAAGAAGTATTAGTGGATCCGGGCGGTAATGGTGCAGTTTAAAAAAGATCCGACCGAAGTCCTACAGAAGATACCCGATTCCCTCGCTGCGCCACACTGTCTATTCTTTAATACAGTGCGTCGCCGACATTGTCCCACTGTGTCCGAGAAAGGTCGCTCTAATGACAAGATCTAAATTCAACTTTTTGCTTGCCAGCTTCTGCTTTCTCATTTTCATCGCACCGGCATTTTCGCAAAACAACAAGGTCATGGGTGAAGTACGGTTCGAAGGCGCTACAAAATTAGAAAGAGATTCTGGCGTTTGGGTCGATGGCGGATATGTGGGATATCTGAAAGAACTCAAGGGAAGCAAAAAGGTGCTTTTGCTGCCTGGCGAACACACGATCGCCGTTCGCCAGTCGGGCTTCGATGACTTCACGCGAAAAATCGTCGTCGAGCCCGGGCAGGTCCAGACAGTACAAGTTGTGATGCATCAGATGGCGCAGACACATGCTCCCGACATAACGGCAACTTTGAAAGTCACCGTCCAACCCGGACGCGCGGCCGTATTCCTCGATGGCAACTATATCGGACACGCCGGCGAACTCGGCGGCGCCACCCATTCCCTGCTGATCAGCCCCGGAAAGCACCGGATCAAAGTCGAACTACCGGGCTATCAAACCTTTGAAACCGAAGTCAGCTTACTGGCCGGACAGAAATCGGAAGTAAAAACCGAACTCGCCAAAGGCAGCATCGAGCAAGCCAGCCCGGACATCAAACCGCCGCAGTGAAGAGCAGCCGACCACGGAGGACACTGAGTCACACTGAGGAAATCAAGATTTATAACTCCTCCGTGCAACTTTGTGGTTCACCATCCTTTACAAATCTTCTGTTGCCACCCAAACCGCCCCAGGAGTAATATTCCCCGCCTGTTCCCAAAGTAACTTCAGCAAACCCGATTCGAGGTTGACCCGTCAAAAGACCGGGTAGTAGCATTTAACCTCCTTAGGAAGGCCGGGCACCGGGGCGGCTCACGGCAAGTCATAGAGAATTATGGGGATTAGGAAACTCTATTTGCTGATCGCGGGACCGATCGCCTTGGTTTTGGCGACTGTTGGGTGCCAGACTGCCCAGCGAGCCACGCCGCTTTTGCCGCCGAAGCAAGCCAATGCACCAGCTCTTCCAGCCCAGCCGCAGCCTTCTGCCGAAACGAATCCTGCCCCGCCTTTAACACCTGAACCTCCCAAAGAAGCCTCGAAACAAGATCAGGCCGCCGATCTCGTGGTTCGTGTCGAAGAGGAATATCAGGCAGGGGTAGAAAACTACAAGGCGGGCAAGACCGAAGCTGCGCAGACGAATTTCGACCACGCCTTCGATTTGCTTCTGAAAAGCCCGCTGGACATTCGCACCAACGAACGTTTGCAGCAGGAGTTCGATCATCTGGTGGCTGGGGTTGACGAACTTGAACACGCCGCTACCCCAAAGCCGGATGTCTCCGCCGCCGAGCAAACTACCGAGCCGGCGCCGATTGACGAAACCAACGAAATCACGGTCCCGGTCGATCCCAACGTCAAGGCCAAAGCTGCTGCCGAGGTCAAAGCCACGCCGTCCGACTTGCCTTTAATGCTGACCGATCCGGTAGCCAGCTACATCACTTATTTTTCGACCCGCGGACGCGGAACCCTGGAACACGCACTCGCCCGTAGCGGACGCTATCAGGAAATGATTCAACGGGTGTTGAAAGAAGAAGGCGTGCCTCAGGACCTGATTTTCCTGGCCCAGGCTGAATCTGGATTCCATCCTCTGGCAGTTTCTCGCGCCGGGGCGCGTGGCATTTGGCAATTCATGGGCAGCCGCGCCAAGGGTTACGGCCTCGAAAAGGACTTCTGGGCAGATGATCGCCAGGATCCCGAGAAATCCACCCGCGCCGCCGCCCGCCATCTGAAAGACCTTTACGCCCAGTTCGGAGACTGGTACCTGGCAATGGCCGCCTACAACTCCGGCCCCGGCACCGTGCAAAGTGCCGTGAAACGTACCGGCTACGCCGATTTCTGGGAGCTTTATAAGCGCAACGTCCTGCCCAAGGAAACTCGCAATTACGTTCCAATCATCGTCGCCATGACGATCATGAACAAGAATCCGGCACAGTACGGGCTGGACAAAGTGACGCTGGAAAAGCCGGTCGCCTACGACAAGCTCAAAATCAACTACGCTGTCGATTTACGGTTGGTTGCCGGTTGCGTGGACGCATCGCCAGCCGATTTGCTGGACATGAATCCCAGCCTGCTGCGCTATTCGACTCCGAAAGACCATCAATTCGAGCTGCATCTACCTGTCGGAACGGTCGACGCTTACCGAACAGCCATCGCCGCCATTCCGCAGGACATGCGGGTTTGGTGGCGCTATCGCACGGTCGCTCAGGGAGATACCTTGATGACCGTCGCGCGCACGAATCACACCACAGCCCGGGCCATCGCCGAAGCCAACCATCTGGATTTGAATCTGAACGCCGCGCTCGACGCCGACAGCAAACTGATTATTCCCGTCGCTCCCGGCAAGCATGCGGCTTCGGAAGATAATCAAACTTACGCCCGTGCCATCACGCACTACAAAGTCCGCAAAGGCGATACGGTTCAATCGGTCGCGGAGAATTTTGGGATTTCCGCAAAGATGGTCCGCCGCTGGAACCACCTGAAGGGCGATAGCTTAGGTGGACGCCGCATCCTCTACGTTCATCTGCCGGTCACTCCCAATGCCCACGAAATCCAGCACGTGGCCTCGTCCTCTAAACCTCGGAATACCAATGCTTTACATGCTGCCAATCAAAAGAATCCCCTGCATCACACGGTCAAGCCCGGAGAAACGCTTTACTCGATTGCCAGCACCTATAACACGACCGTTGCGTCGCTCAAGCGGGCGAATGCCAACGTCGCCGACCTCCGTCCCGGAATGATTCTGCTCATCCGATAAAACTTTTCGCACTTTTTCATTCGCCTCTAGGCACTTTGTTGTGGGCAGTGTAATATGCCAAAACAACGCGACGACGTTGACCCGTAGGCTTGCATTCGCATCAAAGTTGCTGTGCTATAATCGCGCCCCGTTCGTAGAAAAGTTTTTCCAGTTGTCTTTTTATTTCTGAAGGCAGTGCCAATTTTTGCAGTGTCCCGGCGCCGAGTGCAGCCGGTAATCAGGAGGAATGATGAATTTCGAAGAGACCCTCTTTTTACGCGATGACGACAATGATGAATTCGGCGAACCCAGCTCCTACAGCGATCCCGTAGAAGAAGATTACGAGGAAGACGAAGAGGAAGAAGAAGCGGAAATTCCGGGCGTGATTGCAGTCGAAGTCGAGCCCGTAGCCGCGCCACCGGC
>DATBAX010000171.1:0-4034 GCA_036271275.1 Terriglobales bacterium | reverse complement strand
CATATTTACAAAATGAATTATGAGCGCATGCTCAGCCAGCACATTGATTCCGGAGCGGACGTCACGCTGGCTACGATTCAGATCAATCCCGACGAAGTGAGCCGCTTCGGGGTGGTCGATATCGATCGCGACAACCGGGTGGTCGGGTTTCTCGAAAAACCGGAAAAGACCGAACTGCGTTCGCCCTACAATCCCGTCAAAGTGTCGGCGTCGATGGGAATTTATTTATTCAACACCGATGTGCTGATCCCGGCGTTGTTGAAAGATGCGGAAGATCCCAACTCAAGCCATGATTTCGGCAAAGACATTTTGCCCAAGATGGTGGATGACTACCGCGTCTATTCTTTCGACTTCGTGGATGAGAATAAAAAAGAAGCGCTCTACTGGCGCGATGTAGGAACGCTTGAGGCCTATTACGAAGCCAACATGGACATCGTGTCGGTGTCGCCGGTGTTCAATCTTTACGATTCGGATTGGCCGATCCGTACCCATCAGCGGCAGTATCCGCCGGCGAAGTTTGTTTTTGCGGAAAGCGGGCGCACCGGGCAGGCACACGATTCCATCGTTTCGTCGGGATGCATCGTCTCCGGCAGCAGCTTGCGAAGTTGCGTGCTTTCGCCCGACGTCCGGGTGAATTCTTACAGTGACGTGGATTCGAGCATTCTGTTTTCGCATGTGAATGTGGGGCGCCATTGCCGCATTCGTCGCGCGATTTTGGATCGCGATGTGCATGTGCCTGAGGGTACGACGATCGGCTACGATCCCGAAGCTGACCGGCAGCGATATTTCGTCACCGAGAGCGGGATTACCGTGGTGACGCGGGATTATTCATTGTTTGAGAACCCTGTCAGCGTGGATTATTTCACTAGCGAATAGGGTGTTTGAGTCTGGGTGCCCCGTCCTTGTCGCGCCTTTTGCTACAGGGCGGGGCTTTTGTCACTGCAGCTTTCGGGTTCGTTTTAATCGCTCATAAAGTCCTTGAATCCCAGTCATCAGCTTTTTTAATTGGCAGCGAAAACCTCCGCAGAGTAACCTACTTCGTTACTAATGCAGTCCCTGGATCTCGCCGTCGGGCCGAGTTCACTCACATACCTAAAGGAGCTACATGTCGAACGAACTGCGTAATTTCCTGGCACTCTCTTATGACGAATTGGAAGATCTGAATCTGCATGCCAAAGAACAGAGGATGAAGCGGATCGCCGCCCATAAAGTCCAAGAAGAACGCCTCAAGTATTTGACGGATGAAAAGCGCATCAAGGCCGTGACGGTACTCTTCAGCGACCTTGAAGGACGCCTGCACATGCTCGATTACGACAAGAAGTTCCTGATCAAGAGTTACGACAACCTCACTTTTGACGGTTCTTCGATCCGCGGATTCACTGCGCAGAAAGAAAGCGATCTGCGCCTGGGAATCGATTGGAGCGCTTTCTATTGGGCGCCCGCCGATTTCTTCGGCTCCGGCAAAGTTCTGGTATTTGGTGAAGTCATCGACAAAGGCGGCGAACCTTACAGCGCGGACATCCGCGGCGTGCTCAAGTCGTACGCCGGGAAACTAAATAAAGACGACGGCTACACATTGAACGCCGCCAACGAAATCGAAGGTTTCCTGTTTCAGGGAGTGGACGCTGAGCAGGTTTATTATCAGACCGGAAAATTCGATTACGTCAACACGGGCGGCTATTACCACTCTCTGCCTGGTGATCCGCTGCGAAGCTTCATCGACACCTGCGCGGAAGTGCAACGTGCGATGGGATTCCAGAATGAGAAAGACCATCCTGAAGTTGCGCCTTCGCAATTTGAAATCAACTACGGATATGGCGAAGTCGTGGCTGCGGCCGACCAAATTCAGCTTTATAAATTGATCTGTCGACAGGTCGCCACCAAGATGGGGATGACAGCATCGTTCCTGCCTAAGCCCGTCGTTGGCGTCAACGGCAACGGCATGCACACCAATGTATCGATCAGCAAAGGCGGCACGAACCTGTTCTGGGACCCCAAAGGTCAAGAGAAACTGAGCAAGTTGGGATGGTCGTTCATCGACCGCATTCTGACTCACGGCAACGATATTTGTTTATTGTTGAACGCGAGCACGAATGCGTATCGCCGGCTTGATCCTCACTTTGAAGCGCCGAATCAGATTAAAGCTTCGGCAACTGACCGTGGATCGATGGTTCGTATTCCCATTGGCAACGACAAGAGCATGCGCGTGGAAGTCCGCTCCGTCGGGCCGGATGCGAATCCTTACCTGGTTCTTTACTCGATCTTCAAGACTGGGATCGATGGCGAAACTTCCAAGATCAAGAACCTTCGCCAGGCCGAACGCTACCTTCCCGATAACGTCTACACCGCTCTCGAGCATTTCGAGAAGGCTGAGTGGACGACCGAGCTTCTTGGCGCGGATGTCAAAGGACGCTATTCGGACTTGAAGCGGGCGGCAGCAGATCGGTGTCCTCGGGCTTTGGGGACATTCGTGAAAGCGCCTGAGGTGCAATACCACCACGAGGTCTACAACCAGTTCATTTGGAATTTGTTTTAGGCTGAAGAGCTTTTAACCACAAAGAGCGCAAAGAAAATCCGCAAAGGACGCAAAGAAGAGCTCTTGAGTTTGTTCTTCTTAGCGTTCTTTGCGGATTTTTCTTGCCGTTCTTTGCGGCTAAAGGCTTTATGGGGCTTTGTTCTCCTCGAAGCCCGGCCGCTTGTCGCGAATGCGATTGGAAAAATCTGACGCCTGATCAGCGGCGCGGGCTGCGGGGTTGATGAGGGCTCGATTTTTGAGTTCAGCAAATGGCAAATCTCCCGCCAGATCGCCGTGTTGGTAGAGCATTTCGTCAGCGCGACCATTCAGCACGATCCGCCAATCCCAGCGAGAAAAATTCCGGTGTCCCGCGTCCGCTAAATGACGCGAGATATTCGTGGTGCAATTATTCGTCAGAGCATTGAACCACTCTGGATGGTCACGCAGTTGGTTGGCACGTCGCAGGTAATCGAGGAAGATCAGGCGCCCTTGCTGCGGTGTGGCGGTGGTACGAAACAGGTACACATCTTCATTCTGGCGATAGTTAGCGCGCAGACGCACCACGTCGCGTTCGTCACTGATAACGTAAATCAATTCGTAATAGCGAAAGAATCCGCGCAGGGATGAATAGGTTTTGCCTACCTCTTTTCGCGTCTCCACGGACATGGCGACATGCCCTTCATCGCCGAAATCAAAACTCACAATAGGATGGGCAATCCACGGCGATCCCCAATGAGTGAGGAAAAGATCCACCGCGCGTAGTTTGGAAAGATCGTAGGTCCGGGTTTCCCAATGCGGCGTGTAATCACCCTCCGTGCGATAGTCGCAATTGCGGAAATTGTGGATCGCAACTTGATCGCCGTTGATCTCCGCCCACGCGGTTTGCGCGACGTCGGCTTGCCAGGTCCGATCGTTCGAGGGCTTGAGCGACAGCCACCACGCCAGGATGCAGAGAAACGAACAAAAACAAATTGCTATGGGCCATCGCTTTTTATCGCTCCCCAGCAAGACTACGGTCGCAGCCCCATAAACCAGCGCAGATGGAAGCCGTAACGACACAATCCGCAGATCGAAGTAAAGTGCCGCAGTCGCCCAAACATTGAGAATGACGACTATGGTCAGTACAAGGCGGCGTCCGACTGTACTCTGAGTTCTCTTCAAACGGCTGGCCTCATGCTGGGAAGTTTATTCGAGAGCCAAACAGAAAGCGATAATCGTCTCTCCACGGCGGCTGGAAGTCTTTTCAATCTCTTGCAACAGCACGGATTCCAAATCGTCGGGATCAGGCTTCATCTCGCAATCGGCAATTTGTTCTGGCGTGGCCCCGTGAAAGCAAAGTTCGCAGACGCCTAACCCATCTTCCGAACGCACTGGCGGACCGAACACACGGCAGGTCATGGGACGCGACGCATAAAGGTCACACGTTCCTGTCTGCGGATCTAAGACAGGACAAGGCTCATCGTTAGCGAATTCCACAAATCGCTCTTTCGCTTCTTCGCTCTCATGCAGCAAGCCCGTG
>DATBAX010000170.1:0-27563 GCA_036271275.1 Terriglobales bacterium | reverse complement strand
CCTTCATAGCAATTGATCATCAAGTTCGGATATTGCCAGAAGTACCAGGCGCGGTCGCCCTTGCGAGTAGCGCCGGTGGCTGCGTCTTCTTCCGAGGAAACCATGGGGCTTGATTGCAGGCAGAAGCGGTCTTCGTTTTCGATGGTGTATTGCTTGTAGTCGAGTACCGAGCTCAGGCCTTTGTGCAAATGCGGGACGTGATAGCCGCCGTCCAGATAATTGTCGACGAAAACTTTCCAGTTGCAGTGAATGTCGTAAGTGCGGCTATCGAAGTAGTGAAGTTTGCTGACGCCGAGCGGAGCGACTCGCTTCACCAGGCCGCCCAGAAAATCATTCAGCGGCGCGGCGTGGGGATCGAGATTTACGAACACAAATTTTTCCCAGACTTCGGCTTTCACCGGAACCAGGCCGTTTTTCTGGCGTTCGAAATCCTTCACGCCGTCGAATTCCGGCATGCCTTTCAAGGAACCATCGAGACCGTAGTTCCATCCGTGGTAGGGGCAATGCAAAATGGAAGCAATTCCGCAAGGCTCGGTGACGACCGCTGCGGCATGATGTCGGCAGACGTTGTAAAAACCGCGCAGGACGCCGTCGTTTCCACGAACGGCGACAATGGGCTCTCCGGCGACTGTAGCTGTAACGAACTGGCCGGGCTTCTCGACTTGATCGGCGCGTCCGATCATTTGCCAGGTTTTGCTGAAAACTGTTTGCTCTTCGAGTTCGGCGATGCGCGAGTCTACATACCACGGTCCGGGGATCGTCGATGCTTCGGAAAGAGGCGCGTCGGCGTTGTAACTGGCGAGAATTTGCTGCACTGAATTTGGCATGAGCATGGGCCTGATTTAATTGCGTCGTTCAGCGCCGATCGCGCGTTTTAGTACGTCCAGAAACTGCGCGATGCGGGCTTCCTTCTTTTCCAGCGTATCTCCCTGACGGCGGAAGAGGCCGGGATCGAGTTCTTCAGTCAGCAGCGCGTCCTGAAAACGTTCCATCGTCCAGTCGAGAATTGAGACCATCATCTCCTGATCGAGATCTTTGCGAAGTTCGCCGCGTTGCAGACCGTAGCGGACAAACGTCACGGTGCCGTAGGGATCTTCGGCGAGCAGAAAGCGATTGATCTCGCGTTTCAAAGTGAGGTCGGTCCCATAATTTCCCAGGAGCGACACGCGATACGGAATCCAGTCCTCGTGGAGCAGGTGCTCGGTGCTCACCAGCCAATATTTCAGGACTTCGAAAAATCCTTTATCACGCACTTCAGCCGGAGCATCAAGATAACGCGGGAAAGAACGGACAGCCTTTTTGTAGACCTCGAAGAAGAGGCCGTCCTTGCTGCCAAAATGCTGGAAGATCGATCCCTTGGCGATGCCGAGAGCGGCGGCGATATCGCCGACGCGGGCAGCGTGGTAGCCCTGTTCGGCGAAGTGACGCATCGCGGCGTCAACAATTTTGGCACGCTTGCCTTCTGAACGGGGCCGGGGCGGCATGCGGCGATAACGCGGCGGGGAGACGAGGCTGCTACCAATTCCACTCATATGCTGACCTCAGGTCAGGAAACTGTACAGAAGATTTATTGGAAATTCAATTCAATTTTTGGGCATCTTGCGGTACTGTATGTTGCCTGTACGGACAATTTAGTGACCATTGGTCATTTACAAAATGCTGCCCGTTTCGCAGAAAATTTACGACGCAATTGTGATCGGCGGCGGCCACAATGGGCTGACCGCGGCGGCTTACCTCGCGCGTGCTGGATTGTCCGTCCTAGTGCTTGAGCGCCGGGAAATCGTTGGCGGATGTTGCGTAACCGAAGAGATCGCGCCAGGATGCAGAGTTTCAACGACGTCCTATATTGCGAGCATGTTGCGACCGGAAGTGATTCAGGATTTGCACCTCGCCGACCATGGATTGCGAATGGTGCCTTGCGATCCGGCGATTCAGGTTCCCTTCCCCGATGGGCATGTAGTGCCGTGGTGGGCAGACCGCGAGCGGGCGGAAAAAGAATTCAGCCAGATTTCCGCAAAAGACGCCAAGCAGTTTATTCGAGTGGACGACCAGCTCAAGAAGTTGGCGCGTTATTTGCAACCGTTCTTTCTTGAGCCTCCGCCTGAGCTTGATACTCGCAGCATCGGCGGGTGGAGCGATCTGTTTCGACTGGGCAAGCGCTTCCGCAGCATTTCGCCGGATGAGATTTCGCAACTGGTTGCGTTCCTGACTGGAAGCCTTGGCGAATTCCTTGATAACAATTATGAGTCCGAAAAAATTAAGACAATGTTTCTTGCCAACAATGTTTACGGCAAACATGGCGGACCTTATCAACCGGGCACTGCGATTGGATTACTGTTTCATTTGTTAAGCGGCGGCGAGCACGAGTTACAGGGTTTTTCCGGACATGTGATGGGTGGCATGGGTGCGATTTCGGAGGCGCTGGCGGCGGAGGGACGAAAACTCGGCGTAGAGATTCGAACATCTTCTTCTGTCGCGCAGATTGATGTGAAGAACGGCCGCGCGCGGGGAGTGATATTGGACGACGGAACTGAGATTCGAGGGCGAATCGTGTTGTCGAACGCCGACCCCAAGCGAACGTTTCTCGGGATGCTGTCGGCGAAAGAATTGCCGGAAGAGTTTCTTCGTGCGATTCGCGGCATCAAGATGGACGGACCCTGCGCGAAAGTGAACTTCGTGCTTTCGGAAGAGCCGCGATTCACGGGAACATCTCCGACGGCGACGAAATTAGAGCGGACGTTCTATACATTAGTTCCATCGCTCGAATTCGCGGAGCGCTGTTATGACATCGCAAAATTTGGCGAGATCCCTGAACAGCTTTGGGTGGATTGCGTCGTGTCGTCGAATGCGGATGACTCGCTTGCCCCCGACGGCAAACACATCCTGACTTGTTTTGTGCAGTATGTGCCTTATCATTTGCGTAATGGCAACTGGGATGGTCAACGGGAACTGCTGGGCGATCGCGTGGTGAAGAAGATTGGCGAGTATGCGCCCAACGTGCCGAATGCGATTATTGCGCGGCAGGTGCTTACGCCACTCGATCTTGAACGAACTTATGGGTTGACCGAGGGAAATATTTTTCACGGTGATTTACGGCTGGAGCAGTTATTTTTTATGCGTCCGGTTTCGGGGTGGTCGCAATACCGTACTCCCATTGATGGACTCTATCTTTGCGGAGCTGGCACGCATCCCGGTGGCGGCGTGACGGGGGCGCCGGGACACAACGCGGCGCATCAAGTACTGCGTGATTGGAAAAAAGGAAGATTGAAGGAGGCAGTCGCATGAGCAACACGCCATTTCCAAAGACTGCCGATATCGTGATTTTGGGCGCCGGGGTCATGGGTGCATCCATTGCGTTCCAACTCGCCAAGCGCCAAGCGGGAAACATTGTTGTCGTCGAAAAAGATCATGTTGGCCGCGGTGGGAGCGGACGCTCGTCCGCGTTGGTGCGCATGCACTACAGCTATCCGCCGGAAGTTCAGATGGCATTGATCAGCCTGAACATGTTTCAGAATTGGCAGGAAGTTGTGGGCGAGCCTGGAGATTTCCGTAAAACTGGATTCGTGCGTATTGTGCATCCCTCGGAAAGCGATCGGCTGAAATCGAACGTGGTGATGCAGCAGAAGCTTGGAGTGAACGTTCGCCTGATTGATCGGCAAGAGTTGAAAGAACTGGAGCCCGATTGGAATGTGGACGAAGTCGAAATCGCAGCTTACGAGCCCGACTCCGGTTACAGCGATGGCGCGGGCGTTGCCAACGATTTTCTTACGCGTGCCCGTGAAATGGGGGTGACGTATTTGCCGAAGACCGAAGCCACATCATTGGTCGTGGCCTGTGGGAAAGCACAGGGAGTGGTTACCGATCAAGGCGAAATCTCCGCCCCAATCGTGGTTTCGGCGCTTGGCCCGTGGAGCAATCCGTTATTTGAAAAAGTTGGGCACACTTTTCCGATTGAAGCGGAGTATCACCAGGTGGCGATTTTGAAGAATGCGCCGGGGATGAAAGGCGGCGGCTGTGCCTGCATCGATTCGGTGAATGCAACTTATTTTCGCTCCGATGGGCACGACAAATTTCTGATCGGCGATTTTTATGGAAGCCGGAAGGTGAATCCGGACAATTTTCCACAACGGCCCTCGGACGATTCTCTGGAAGAAATCATCGAACGTACGAGCCGGCGCATCCCCAAAATAGAAAATGCCGAGGTGATGCGCGGGGTGACGGGCATTTATGACATGACGCCGGATGCGCGTCCGCTGCTCGGCGAGATTCGCGGATTGAAGGGACTCCATATTTGCGCCGGCTTTTCCGGGATGGGATTCAAGATTTCTCCAGCGATTGGGATCGTGATGTCGGAACTCCTATTGGACGGGCAAAGTAAGTCAGTCGACATTAGCTCGTTTCGTCCGAGCCGGTTCTCGGAGGGCAAGCCGATCAAAGCGGAGTTTGAGTATCAGGACGACTAGAAGTTCAAGGATCGGACATGGCAAAAGAAGATACGCCAACAAATTCGCCTGGCATGCAGAGGTCGTTGCCGAGTTCCTACTATCTCTCGGACGAGGTTTTTGCTCGCGAAAAGGAGCACATTTTCTTCCGGGAGTGGTTGTGTGCCGGACGGGAAGAACAACTTCCCAAGCCGGGTGACTCCCTGGTGTTGGATGTTTTGGGCGAGAGTGTTCTGGTTGTCCGCACCAAAAGTGGCGAGCTTAAAGCGCACTACAATGTATGCCGCCATCGCGGGGCGCGGATTTGCATGAGCAATCCTGTTGGGATCGCGGGTGGAGTTACTGCCGCCGGAACCATTCGTTGCCCCTATCATCTGTGGACTTATTCTCTCGATGGTCACCTGCTGAGCGCGCCGCATTTACGCGAATCGGATGGACTTCGCAAAGAGGATTTCTCGCTGTATCCCGTTGGGCTTGAGACCTGGGGTGGATTTTTCTTTTTAAATCTTTCTCCCGCGCTGGCAGAAAAAGAAAAACGGTCTTTGCACTCACAGCTTGGAGAAGCGCCGGAGCGGGTACAGCGGTATCCACTGGCCGAGTTGCGGACGGCGCATTCGATTACATACGACGTCGCCGCGAATTGGAAAGTGATCGCGGAAAATTACAACGAGTGTTATCACTGCGCGGGAGTGCATCCGGAATTATGCGAGGTGGTGCCGGCATTCAAGGAGCGCGGTGGCGCTCATCTCGATTGGGAACATGGGATCGACCATCGCGAAGGGGCGTTCACTTTCACCCGCAGCGGCACTACCAACCGCTCACCGTTTTCCACGCTCGATGAATTCGAGAAGACTCGTCACAAAGGCGAACTGGTTTATCCCAATTTCTTATTGAGCTTATCTCCGGAACATGCGGCAGCTTTTCAGCTTTGGCCGCTGGGGCCGGGACGTACACGCATCATTTGCGATTTTCTATTTCATCCTGAAGAAATTTCCAAAGCAGACTTTGATCCTAACGACGCCGTGGAATTTTGGGACCTTATCAATCGCCAGGATTGGGCGATCTGCGAGCGCGTGCAACTGGGCATGCAGTGCCGCGTTCACGAGTTTGGATATTACGCGCCGATGGAAGATTTGAGTCTGGATATTCGGCGATATTTACGAGAACGGTTGGGGGAAGGGTGAAGAAGCTTCTAGCTGCTAGCTAAACCGCAGGCTCTGAAGCGCGTGGGTTCCAGGGGATCTTCAACGGCCCGACTTGAGTCGGGCCCTTCCCTTTTCCGGGCTCGCGATTTTTTCCGTCGAATCGTTAGAAGCCGACGAGCGGGGTAATCCCTTTCGCCTCGATGCATTCGTAAGTCTTCCCTGCTGCGAGGTCTTTGTACTCCTCATTTCTGCCGCTTGGCCATTGAATCACCACACGATCAATCTTGTCGCGCTTTCCTAATCCAAATGTGACGGGCAGTTCGGATTGCGAGAGGTAGCTCGACCCGCTCTTGACCAATCTCGACTGAGCCGATCCTGCGTGGAAGATTTTCACCAACGCGCCGATCGCGTCGCGATTGGATTTTGTACCAACCAGATGAAAGCGGATGCTGCGGTTGCCGGCCGTCTGATCGTTGCGGAAGAGATATGCGGGACCGTTATTGGTGGTCATGAGAATATCGGCGTCGCCGTCGCGGTCGAAATCGCCGTAAGCCAGGCCACGCCCGACTTTCGGAAGGTTAAAGCCGCCTCCGGCTTCGTTGCTTGCCTCGCGGAAAGAACCTTTTCCGTTATTGAGGAATAATTGCGGCGGTTGCGCATAACCGACATTGCGAACATTCCGCACGGTGTCGTCGATATGTCCGTTCACAACGATCAGGTCGAGAGCGCCATCCAGATCGACGTCGACGAAGGTGCAGCCGAATCCCAAAGTGTTTTTCGAAGCCAGGCCCACTCCGCTCGGAATCGCGACATCCGCGAAATTGCTGCCGCTGGCACGATAGAGGCCGATCATCTCATTGTCGAAATTCGTGATTGCTACTCCCGCGTTGCCGGAGTTATCGAAATCCGCAACATCCACACCCATACCCGCGCGAGCTTTTCCTTCGGCGCTGAATGCGATTCCGGCGTCAACGGCGACATCTTTAAACGTTCCGTTTCGCTGATTGCGATAAAGCTTGTTGGGCTGCGTGTCGTTTGCTACTAGCAAATCGGGCCAGCCGTCCTGATCGTAATCAAGCATGGCCACGCCCAATGACTTCGAACTGCTGTCGAAGATTCCGCTGGTTGCCGTGACATCCTCGAATGTACCGTTGCCACGATTGCGAAAGAGCCAGCAGGTCTCTCCGCGAAAAGCTTCTGGGGTGCAGTAGGATTTATTTTTCCCGTCGAGGCTGCAAAATACGTCGTGATCGGGAGACCACTTCACGTAGTTGCAGACAAATAAATCCAACAAGCCATCGCGATCAAAATCGAACCACAAGGCCGAGGTGCTGAATGCCTGGCGTTTTCCCAAGCCACTCGACTCGGTGACATCTACAAAGGTTCCCTTCCCGGTATTTCGGAAGAGGCGATTCTGTCCCACGCAGGTGATCAGGATGTCGGGAAAACCATCGTTGTTGTAATCGCCAACAGCCACGCCCATGCCGTACATCTCGATATCGAGGCCGGCGGCGCGGGTGACATCCGTAAACTTTCCATTGCGATCATTTCGATACAGGCGAAGCGTGCTTCGTGCACGCTTGTGTCCTGGCCAATCCGAGCTATTCACGAGCAGAATATCCTGCCAACCATCACCGTCGTAATCCAGAAAAGCGCATCCGGAGCCCAGCGTTTCGGGCAGGTACTTTCCACCGAACGCACCGCTATTGTGATGGAATTGAATCCCAGCCGGCGTAGTGACATCGACGAAACGAAATCCGGGAGAAGCGTTTGGCGGCGTCGCCCATAGATTCTCAAGCGGCAACGCGCACGCCGTCGCGAAACCACCCATGCCACGAAGAAACGATCTACGGTTCACGGCAGATTCACCAGGCCGCTACGGATGGCATAGACGACGAGTTCGGCGGTCTTATGGATTCCCAGCGCGTCCATGATATTGGCGCGGTGAACGGCAACGGTGTTCGCGCTAAGACCCAACTCGCTCGCGATTTCCTTGTTCGATTTCCCGGTACAGATCCATTGGAGGATTTCCAGCTCGCGAGTGGTGAGGCCGGTGCTGCGTTCGCCTTTCAAGACGTCGGCGCGGGCGAGTTGGGCGTCGATCACAATTTCTCCCGCAACCACGCGGCGGACGGCCGCGCCCAATTCCAAATCCATCGCGTTCTTGAGGATGTATCCGCAGGCGCCGGCTTCCAGAGCCTGGTTCACCCAGGTTTCTTCGGTGTGCATGCTCAACATCAAAATCAAAATTCCTGGGGACTTTTCGAGAATTTGCCGGATGGCTTGCAGACCGTTTATTCCGGGCAGGGCGCAGTCCATCAAAATAACTTTGGGTTGAAGTTCCGCGGCGAGCTTGACTGCCTCTTCGCCACTGCTGGCCTCGCCGGCGACCGTGATGTCGGGTTCGTCTTCGAGAATGCGTCGGAATCCGCGGCGCACCAGGCTGTGATCGTCGACCAGCAGAACGGAAATTTTCTCAGGCATTCGAATCGGGTCTCTCTCTCGGAACAATGAGTTTTACTAGTGTGCCACCTTGCGGCGGTTGCACGAAGTCGATTTTGCCGGCGAGCAACTGAGCGCGCTCACGCATGGCGACGAGACCTATGCCGCGATTCTTCGGCTGCAAGGTGAAGCCGGAGCCATGGTCCTCGACTTCAAGTTCCAAAGCTTCGGGATGAAAGCCGAGGCGCACCCAGGCTTCTTTTGCGTTGGAATGCCGGGCAACATTATTCAGTGCCTCCTGCGCGACGCGGTAAACATGAATTGCGGCATCACCATCCAGCACAAACGAGGTCCCTGATTTTGTATACGATATCTTAATGCCGGACTGCTTCTCGAACACTGGGAGATACCAATCGAGAGTGCTTTCGAGGCCGGCTTCCTCGAGCATTACCGGATGCAAAGCTTGCGAAAGGCTGCGAACTTTGTCCAGCGTGTTTTGCGCGATCTCCCGAACTTCCAGCAATTCGACGCGGAGTGGAGAGCTTTCGGGCGCATGATTTCTGGCGCGGCCGATCATGGAACCCATGGCGGTGAGGATCTGTCCGAACTCGTCGTGCAGTTCGCGGGAGATGTAGCGTAACGTGGATTCCTGCGTAGCAATTAATTTCTGCGCCAACTCGCTGCGTTGTTCTGAAAGCACGGCGAGCTGGCTGAACAGCCGCCGGTTGGATCGAATTACATAAAAGCTGGTGAGCAGGATTGCCGTGAGCGCGGCGGTTAGAAATAAATAAACCTGGCGTTGCACTCGATCGTAAATCTCTTTGATCCTCGATCCGGCCTGTTCCTGGCTCTCGTTGTTTTGGACCAAGAGCCTCGATACTGCTGTGTTAAGTGCCTCTTCACGAGCCTGCAACGAAAGACGTATCTGTTCTTTCGCCTCTTTCTCTTTACCATCACGCGCCAGTGCGAAAGTCCGATCAGTGGCGTCCCAGAATTGCGAAAGACGGCTTTCCAAATATTCGCGCTGCTCGGGAGTGCGTCCGGCTGCAGCGAATTGCGCTTCCTGACGCAGCGCGTCGTCGAGGTCGGTGCGCATGCGTTGAAACTGCGCCGACCAGGCGGTGAGCGGATACGGGCCGTCGTTATCGAGCATGTCTCGCATGGCGAGGGCGAGAGAATTCAGCTCATTCTGGATGCGCAGAAGTTGGAGAGAGTCTTTGCGATTGCGATCGGCTAGATTATTTTGCAACTCGCGCAGGCCATTGATCTGTCTCGTAATGTAGCCAGAGTAGGCCACCACGGCGACAAGCGTGACGATCAAACCGAGGAGAAGACCTGAAGTTGGCGACCGGTCTGGCGAGCGTTGCACGTCCGCAAGGATATAACGAGGAGGTGTGAAGTTCCAATTGACCGATAGGTCACAACTTCGGGCGGAGAGGCTTTGAAGTTTTCGGAGCTTTCCCGCGTCCGGATTCCTTGCGGCGCCGAGACTTGGGAATCTTTCCAATGCGGGGATCACTCGAGAGAATCAGGTCACAGGCGCGCAGCGCAGCTTCCTCAAAATCCTTAGCGTCGGACGGAAGGATCTGCCAGCCGGTCACTCCCTTACCCAACACACCGATGGACCGCATGTTTGGAAACTCTCGCTTCAAACTCGGATGGTGTTCCAAAGTGGTGGCGAGCCAGACTCCGTTGTCATCCGTTTCGGTGGGCTTGTCACGCAGAATGAGGACGATCCTGTCGCCTACGTAGACGGCGAGACATCCGAACATGGGGCGGGTTTCCGGGGACAGGGAAGCAATCGCGTCCAGCACAAATTCATACGGGACAGGCTTACGCCGCTTGACTGCAAAAGGATTCTCATCTGACGCGAGGAAAGCCGCATTACGACTAGGCTTCATCGCTTGCACTAGACCTGCGCCAGATGGAGAGCAAACCACTTTTTTCGATCGAGCCAGGTTTTCTCCAACGAGAACCCGGCCGCATTCAACATCTCCCGCACGCTGGCGAGGGTGTACTTATAGCTATTTTCGGTGTGAATGCGTTCTCCGTTGGCGAACTTGATATTCAAATTTAAAGAACGCAAATTCACCGTTTGCGGCTGCTGGCTTTCGAGATGCATTTCCATACGGGATTGCTTTGCATTCCAGCGAGCGACGTGGCGGAAGGAATCAATGTCAAAGTCCGCGTCTAGCTCACGATTAATTCTTCGCAGGATATTCTTGTTGAACTCTGCTGTAACGTTTTGAGCGTCGTCGTAAGCGGGGATCAGGATGGCAGGGTCTTTTGCCAGATCCGTTCCGAGCAATAGGGTATCGCCCGCGCTAAGTTCGTTGCGCACTGAACGCAACATGTCGATGGCTGCGGAAATCTCAAAATTGCCGATGCTTGATCCCAAATACAAGACTAGTTTACGTCCCGGAATATCGCGTAGAAAACCGAAGCCGTCGCTGAAATCGGCGACCACCGGACGAACGTGGGTTTGCGGAGACTCTTTGGCGACCCTTTCGCGGGCTTCGGCGAGCGCAGCCCACGAAATGTCCACAGGAAAATAATTTACCCGAATTTGGCGATTCGCGAACGCATGCAACAGCGTACAAGTCTTAGCTGCGGTGCCAGCGCCGAGCTCAACGATCGTAGAGTCGGGTCCGACTGCGCGCGCCATTGCTGGGGCATGCTTTTGCAAAATCGCGAGTTCCGTCCGGGTCAGGTAATACTCGGGAAGCTCGGTAATTTTCTCGAACAGGGCCGAACCGGCAGCGTCATAAAACAACTTGGAAGGAAGAGTTTTCGGGTGGTTGGTCAGACCCTGCTCAACCTCCGGGGCAATCGACGGTACCGCAATGAGTTCACGAGCGATCATTTAGCCAACCTTAATCCTGAGAATTGCCAGCGGGTATGCGGTGGAAAAAAGTTGCGGTAGGAGGCGCGAATATGACTTGCGGGAGTAGCGCAGCAACCGCCGCGCAGCACAAATTGATTACACATGAACTTGCCGTTGTACTCGCCCAAAGCTCCGGGCGCGGATTGAAATCCGGGATAGCCGATATAAGGGCTCGCCGTCCACTCCCAAACGTCGCCGAAAGCCTGCTGGAAGCCTTCGCCCGTTGCTGCTTGCGGATGGAGAACGTTGTCCTCGAGGAAAGTGCCTTGCGTTGGACAGCGTAAGGCAGCGATTTCCCACTCCTGTTCGGTCGGCAACCGAGCGCCGCTCCAACGCGCGTACGCTTCGGCTTCGTAAAAGCTAATGTGGCAAACTGGCTCGGCGGGATTAATTTTCTTCGTTCCGGTTTGCGCTCCGCCCACTACGAATTCATGCCACGAGCCATCGTCGTGCCGCTCCCAATACAATGGCGCGTTCCACTCTTGCGATTGAATTTTGTCCCATCCGTCGGAAAGCCAGAGTTCGGGACGGCCGTAACCGTTGTCGGACATGAATTCCAAGTACTCGCCGTTGGTGACCGCACGCGACGCGATCTGAAAACGCCGCAGCAACACTTCATGCCGTGGACCTTCGTTGTCGAACGCAAAGCCTTTGCCGCCGTGTCCAATGGAATGGATTCCACCTTCGATTCCAATCCAGCTAAGAGGTGGTGCAGATTGATTCCGGCTATCGTTCGCGATCTCAGCCCAGTGCAGCGGCGCCGACCAGAGCGCATGCTTGATATCCATCACAATGAGTTCTTGATGCTGCTGCTCGTGGTTCAAGCCCAGTTCGATGAACTGCAAAACATCGTCGCCGAATCGATCCATCATTCCGATCAGGGCAGCATCGACGTGCGCGCGGTACGCGTGAACTTCTTCCAGACTCGGACGCGACATCAATCCTCGCGATCCGCGCAATGGGT
The DNA here is from genome assembly GCA_036271275.1 of Terriglobales bacterium. GTDB lineage: Bacteria > Acidobacteriota > Terriglobia > Terriglobales > Acidobacteriaceae > DATBAX01. The sequence goes on along the minus strand of DATBAX010000170.1, from coordinate 15,686 downwards.
GTCCGCCAAGTTTTTTGTAATAGGAATTGAAGAGATAGGTGTAGCGCGGATCGAAGGGAGCGTAGCTTTTCGAATGCTGCGCGAGAATAAATGTTTCAAAAAACCAGGTAGTATGCGCCAGGTGCCACTTCACCGGACTCGCATCCGGCATGGATTGCAGCATCTGATCTTCAGCAGAGAACGGCGCAGTCAACCGCATGCTGAGATTACGAACGTTCGCAAACCGCTCGCGAAGAACGCTGGCATTGCCAATCGAGTTTTGCGCCACATCCACGGACACGACTATTCCTTCAATCGAAATTTTGGATTTCAGAACCGACAGCGAGTTCAAGAACTGTCGCCAGGCTCATTTGCGACGAGTCCTCGAAACCGGCCCCCCAGCCACATGGCTCCATATCGAGAAAAGCATCTTACTATGATGCTCGTCGAATAGGGCCCGTTGTTTTATTTATAGATGGACGCTAAGCTGGTTGCGGCGCTTCGAACAGCAACCATATGGCCACTCTTACTAAATCGAAACGACCCGCCCGGCGCGAGCCAGAATCCACAAAAGAGATGACGGGGCTCATTCGCCAGGCCTGCCTGGTGGCCCGAGACGCTGCGGCGAATACCAGCGAGTTTATTGGAAATTCGTCGAAGATGGCGTTTCTGGCGGTGAAAGACTGCGAGAAAGAGTTGGACCGCATTGAACGCCAGGTGGATGAAAAAATCACCAGCGCGATCACGGAAGTCACTGAAGCGGAAGCGAGAGAGTTGCTCGCCTGCCTTAAGTTTATTACAGACTTAGAACGCATTGGAGACCTGACATGGTCGGTGGTCAAGCGAGTGCAGTTGGTCACGCCTCGCCTTCTGGCTGACGACCGGCGCGACCTAATCACGATGTCGGAAACGCTCAGGAAAATGCTGGACGGAGTCCGCACCGGGTTTGTCGATCGGGACGTCGAACCGGCGACATGGGTGCTCCAGACCGATTCGCAGATTGATCAAACTTGCCATGCCATGTTCCGAAGGCATTTGGAGAGTACCGATCGTCGTCCTCGGGAGTACAGCACGCACATGCTGCTGATGGCGCAGGCATTCGAGCGCGCTGGGGACCACACCAAGAATCTGGCGGAAGAAGTGTTCCACCTGGTGGAAGGGCGCAGCGTCCGGCATGAGCTTAAGCGGCGTCAACCGGAGGGATGAGAAAGGCTATTAACCACCAAGGACACGAAGTCACACCAAGGAAATCCCTCGGCGGCTTTCCTTCGTGTGACTTCGTGTCCTTGGTGGTTAATGATTTTTGTCCTTCGCCTTCGAATGAGACTAGAAAATATGTCTAAAGGTCCAGAACAAGCTTCCTGATAGCAGCATGGCGACGGGCAACGTGAGCACCCAGGCCATCAGCAGATTACGTACGGTCGCCCACTGCAATCCAGTGTGATTCGCGGCCATCGTGCCGGCGATTCCCGATGAAAGTACGTGCGTGGTACTGACGGGAAGACCAAAGCCATCAGCGGCGCCAATCGTAATCATTGCGGTGATTTCGGCGGCCGCGCCTTGCCCGTAGGTGAGATGGTCTTTGCCGATTTTTTCTCCAACCGTGACCACGATCCGCTTCCAGCCAACCATCGTTCCCAGGCCCAACGCCATCGCGACTGCGACTTTCACCCACGTCGGAATAAAGCGAGTCGAATAGTCGATGTGCTTTTTGTAGTTTGAAATGATTCCCCAGTCGGCGTTAGAAATATCTCCCTGCTTGTTTTTTTGCATCAAGCGGAAAGCCTCGCTGGTGAGGTACATATCGTTGCGGAAGTTGCGGACACGATCATGCGGCACCTTCGCCAATTCGCCATACAGGACAGTTTCATTACCGATATCGCTAATCAATTCCCGTAGCGCCAGCATGGTGTTCGGAGTGAATTGTTTGGTCCGAACATAATCGGTGACTTCCTCTCTCGCATCGCCGATCACCGCGCTGGGGATGACATACCTGCCCATGGTGGCAGCGGCTTGCTGAGAAACTGCAACGAAATCATCGGACTGCTGCTTGGTCACCGCGTGATTTAAAGCGTAGGCGGTCGGAACAGTCCCAATCAAAATCAGCATGATAAGGCCCATGCCTTTTTGGCCATCATTGGATCCGTGGAAAAAACTCACGCCGGTACACGTCAAGATAAGGAGAGTGCGTATCCAGAACGGAGGCGGTTCGGTGCCTACGGGAGCTTCATACAATTTCTTGTTTTTGATAAACGCTTTCATCAGCGTCAACAGAAGATATGCGCAAGCGAATCCCACAATCGGAGAAAGGAAAAGCGATTTGCCGATATTCGTGGCCTGCGCCCAATCTACGCCGCTGGTTCCGGACCGCGCCTGCATCAGTTGATTGGCAATGCCGACGCCGATCACCGACCCGATCAGAGTGTGAGAACTTGAGGCCGGAAGTCCGAAATACCAGGTTCCAAGATTCCAGATGATGGCCGCAACCAACAATGCGAATACCATCGCGAAGCCGGCTTTGCTTCCGACTTGCAGAATTAGTTCCACGGGCAAAAGTGAAATGATGGCAAAGGCCACCAATCCGCTCGAAGTTAGTACTCCCAGAAAATTCCAGAATCCAGACCACACCACTGCGACGTGTGGTTCAAGCGCGTGGGTGTAGATCACGGTGGCGACGGCATTCGCGGTATCGTGAAATCCATTCACGAATTCGAATCCCAGAGCAACTAGCAACGCGATGCCCAACAAAACGTAAGGCAGGAAAGAACCGCTGTGGACGGTGGAGAGGTCCGAGAGCAAATGGAATCCGGAATAAACCACGCCTACCAATAGGACAAGCCCGAACGCAATCATTCCCAGCTTCCCTGGGTTTTTACCTAACTTGGCTTCCAATGTCGGGGTAGCAGTTGCGCTCGCCATTTAGTTCTCCTAGGAAAAAACCTGTGTGTTTATCAGGCGTCACTATAGGGAAGGATTGTTAAGGCAGTGTGAAAATCGAAGGATAATAACGTTGATCAAGGATAGCGCAGTGAAACAGGTAGAATGTGCGATTCCACGCATCATGGCAATTAATCGAGTTTAAGAAAGAGAATCTATGCGCCGATCGCTCGGCTGGCTGGTTTTTCTCGTCATTGTTTTAAGCGCGGCGATCGCTCCCTCGCAAACCAAAACTGCCGGGGAGCAGCGCACCGGCCGCTATCTTGAGTCGGTCCGCACGCAACCGTCTTTGACGCTTGCCTTTCTGCGGGAAATGCCCAAGGGTGGCGACCTGCACAATCACCTCGGCGGCGCGCTTTATGCTGAGAACCTGATTGACTATGCGGTGGATGACGGTCTTTGTGTCGACCGCACCACTTCGATCTTGATCGCCCCGCCTTGCGATGCCTCCTGCGAAAAGTACACCAACAAACCCGCGGTCCGCTGCGCCTATCAAGACCACGTACTTTACAACTCGATTGTCGATGCGTGGTCGATGCGCAATTGGAAGCCGGGCGATGAATCCGGCCATGACCATTTTTTTGCAACGTTCGACAAATTTTCACTGGCGACTCATACCCATACCGCAAGCGCGCTGGCGGAAGCCGCGTCGCGCGCTGCCGCGGACCATCTGCAATATGTGGAATTCATGCACACGGCGGATGGCGGAAAGTCGGCACAACTGGGCGCGAAGCTGGGATGGGACGACACCTTTTCAAAAATGCGGGACGGCCTGCTGGCTGGCGGCCTCAGCGACATCGTCATAGCGACCCGCAAGCAACTGGATGAAGATGAAGCAGGTGTACGTTCGAAACTCAAGTGTGGTACAGCCGAGGCCGATCCTGGCTGCAAAGTTACGGTGCGATATCTTTACCAGGTTTTGCGTGGACTGCCACGGCAGTCGGTGTTCGCGCAAATTCTGCTTGGATTTGAGTTGGCGAAAGCCGATCCACGTTTCGTCGGTCTAAATCTGGTCATGCCGGAAGATTGGTACGTTCCCATGCATGACTTCGACCTGCACATGAAGATGCTCGATTACCTTCACGGCGTTTATCCCAGGGTGCACATCAGCCTGCATGCGGGTGAGTTGGCCATGGGCCTCGTGCCTCCCGACGGATTGAGTTTTCACATACGCGAGTCGGTCGAACGCGGCCATGCGGAACGCATTGGACACGGCGTGGATGTGATGAACGAGAAAGACGCCGTCGGACTTCTACACGAGATGGCTCAACGAAATGTGCTGGTGGAAATTTGCCTGACCTCCAACGATGTAATTCTGGGAGTAAGCGGCAACGAACATCCGCTTCCCGTTTATCTCCGATATGGCGTGCCGGTGGCCTTGGCAACCGACGATGAAGGGGTTTCGCGTTCCGATATGACCCACGAATACCTGCGGGCCGCGGAAACATATCATCTCTCTTATAGCGATCTTAAAAAGATGGCCCGGCAAAGTCTGGAACATAGCTTTTCGCCTGGGGCCAGTCTTTGGGCAGACTTCAAAGCGTTTCACACCGTGACGTCTTGCGCGTCTGATTCTCTTGGCGGGGGCAGAATATCTGACGTTTGTCAGAAGTTTCTCGACACGAACGAACGGGCACGGGTGCAATGGAACCTGGAAACAGAATTTGCGGGATTTGAAAAGAAATATTAGCGGGCAGCTTTTAACCGCAAAGAACCAAAAAGAAATCAGCAAAGAACGCCAAGAAATTTTTTCGATTTCGAGTTCTTCCATCAGCCTGGTTGCTCGTGATCCGGGCATCAGGTGCTAGAATTTGCATTCAGTTGCCAATACTCCCATGAAGGACGACTTCACTCGCGCCGAATCGGCCGCAACATTTCTAGAATCGCAATCCGGGCTCTTCCCCAGGATCGGGCTCGTACTCGGCTCAGGCCTGGGAGCATTCGCGGAAGAACTTTCTGACGCTACCCACATTCCTTACGAAAACATTCCCTTCTTCCCTCGCGCGACAGCGATTGGTCATGCCGGGCAAATGGTCATCGGCAAGGTCGGGGCGGTTCCCGTCGCCGTGATGCAGGGGCGCGTGCATCTGTACGAAGGCTATTCGGTGCAAGAGGTTGCATTCCCGGTTCGCGTCATGGGCCTCATGGGAATTCATTCCGTGGTGCTGACCAATGCGGCCGGAGGAATTAATCTCGAATACAAGGAGGGCGCGCTGGTCGTGATATCCGACCACCTCAATTTACAGGGTCAGAATCCGTTGGTGGGAGCGAATGACGAGCGCCTGGGAATGCGCTTCCCAGACATGACGCAGGCCTACTTCAAGCCCTATCGAGAAATTACTTTGGCTGCCGCCAAACAGCTTGGTAAACCTATGCATCAGGGGATTTACGCGGGTTTGCTCGGACCAAGCTACGAGACTCCCGCGGAAATCCGTTATCTACGGACCATCGGCGCGGATTTGGTTGGCATGTCGACCATTCCTGAAGTGATCGCCGCGCGCCATATGGGATTGAAGGTGCTGGCGATTTCGTGCGTAACCAATATGGCGGCGGGCATTCTCGATCGAGTCCTCACGCAGGAAGACGTCTTGAAGACCGGCGAGCGCGTGAAAGAAGATTTCGTAACGCTACTCCGCGCGGTATTGCCACAGATTGCAGCCGATGTAGAACGTTCAACGGAATAAACTCCAGCTCAATCTTTCTACTTCTTGCGTTGAATCACAATCTGCGATGGCAGCGTTATATGGTAGGCATCCGCAAAACTTCCCTGATTCACCGCCAAACTAAAAAGACCTCGGGAATCGATGAATAAAAGCGGCTGATTAAGAGGCACGTCGCTAAACGTGCGAACAAATGGAAGCTTGAAATCCTGCTTGCCAACTGTGACATGAATAGTTTGCCCAAAGTTATAACCCAACTTGAGGACATCGTCGGCACTAATATTTGTGACCATGTTCCCGAACGCCCCGTCCCGCGCGACGATTTCCCCGCTTAATCCGTGGTCATCGAACTTGACCGGCGCCAGATCCAATCGGACCAATTTGTTTACATCCACTTCCGGACCGACCTGGGTCCAATCCTCGCCCCGCGCAAGGTGTGCGCCCACCGGCGAAAAAATGTCTCGCCCATGAAAAGTGGAAGACAGGGCGCTGCCAATCATCCAGCTACGATTGGTAATTTCCCGTGCACTCTCCAGCCCATCGCGATTTTGGATCAGCGTCATCAAGCCATTGTCTGGCAGCACGAAAAATTGTCCGCGCTTTGATTTCACGACTACAGCCTTGCGCGTGCTCCCGACGCCGGGGTCGATCACAACCACAAAGATCGTGCCGGCGGGAAAATAGGGACTCGCGCCGTCCAAAAATCGCGCGCCGTCCAAAATAGAAAACGCAGTTACTTGGTGGGTCAGATCAACAATGCGAACGTCGGGAGCGATCGAATACATGACGCCTTTGCAGAGGGCGACGGAGTCGTCCACCACTCCGAAATCTGTCATGAAGACGATGGTTGGCGGATATTTGGGCGCTGCATCCTGCGCGACTGCGGTAAGTCCTAACGAGAAGACAACAAACAGCGTCAGCAGATATCGCGATAATTTTCGCTTTAAAAAACTCACCATCGACATTGGGTTTCCTCGATCGATCAAAAGTTTAGCATTCTCTCAGGAAAAGCTGAGGCCGCCGAAAAAAGGGTGGTGGTGCAGTTTGAAAGAAGCCGATTGATACGAATCTCGCGTGGAACTGTACCACTTATCAAAAAAAAGGCCGTCCTTTTCGGACGGCCCTTCCAAGTCAAACGATGCAACCTCGGCTAGTGAGCAGCCTTGGCGGCAGCGACGATATCCTGGACGAAGTTCAAGCCATTTGGCGTGCCCAATCCAGTGACGTTGTCCCATCCGGGGCCCGTGGTCAGAGATGAGTCGGTCCCGAATGTGAATACATCCCAACGAGTCGATGACGAGCTTTGGAACAGCGCGCTAACGTAGCCGGTCGTGTTCCCGAGCGGTGCGGCCAACTCATCGGCGGTTACGGCGACCGGAGGTTTTCCAGGGACGGAAATCGTTCCAGTCACGTTGTTGGCTGCAGCCGGTACGACGTCGGTGACATCAGTAATGGCGTCAGCGGGCAGATCGTACATTGCAGCGGCAGCTTGGCCCAATGGTTCTCCTGCAGCCTGATTGGCAATCGCCCACAGCGCTGAGAACATCGGGCAAGCCAGACTCGTTCCCCCGAATACCTCAACGAATTGCGGATGACCCGGAACACCGTCGGGCGTGATGATAATTTCTACCCCGGTGTCAGGATCGGCGATGTACGAGATGTCAGGAAGCTGACGGAAACTGCCCGGCAAGCTGCTCTGATAGGAAGGTTTCGGCCAGAACGCGCTGGTGCCTCCACCGGCTCCGCCTTGGAATCCGAAAGCGAGTGGCGGAATTGTCGGAGGGTTCGGGCTCGGCTCAGCGATGCGGGTGAAGTTCGTTCCCCATCCTGTCTGGAAGCTCATCGTGCGATTAGCTTTCAGGAACAGGCTGGTACCGCCGACACCGGTTGCGAACGGAGCGGCAGACGGCATGGAGACCGAGGTGGCGCCGGTGGCGAGAAAGAAGTCGCCATCGTCTCCGGTAGAAAAGTTGTCGGACATTCCAAGGCTTGCCGCCACTTCCGCGTAGTCATTCTGGACTGCCAGTTCTGACGGAAATGGAATCAACCCGGACTCCGGGCTGCCCCAACTGTTGGAGATCACATTGCCAAACCCGTTCTCGGCTGCGTAGAAATTTGCCAGATCGAGATTGGTAAAGGTTTGGTCTCTCGCCTCGATGAGCACAATGCTGGCACCCGGAGCTACGGTGTGCGCCCATTCGACGTCCAGCGTGGTTTCGTCATTCCAGGTTCCCGGGACGCATCCATCGGCTGGAGTGCAACCTGAGTCGCCGTTCACTTTTAGGACAGTGAAATTCGACGCACCGAGAGGCGGAAGATTGTTGATTTTCGAAAAGGCATTCGCGTCGAGCCGGATCGTGGGTGATCCAAAAGCATCAACAATGACGATGGTTTGGCCCTTGCCGGTCCATCCCTTTGCGTAAAGCGCATGCAAGCCATAGCCTTTTTGTATATCGGCGGAACTGTAGCCGCACGAAGGTAAGAGCGGTGGATTATTGGTGATGTTCGCTCCGTACCGGTTGCCGGTGTAGGTAGCGGAGGGGCCGCCTCCTGCGGTCCTGAAACGTTTGGTTTCCGGAACGCGCAGGCAGTTGCCGCTAAAGAAGATCCCGTTCGGACTGGCGGTGGCGAGTGGTACAGCCGCGACAGGCTTGTTGGTGTCAGGATCGATGGGACGCCGCAAATAAGGTTGATAAGTGAAATTGTTCAGACCCTGAACCGACTTCACCAGGGGCGCGATCGCAGCGTCGAGCACTGGTTCGCTCATGTTTGCCCGGTGTGTTTCGTTCTTTACCTGGAAGCGGTTGATCTGCACGTGAAAGGCGCTTTGGACATCGCTGACGCGGCCCGTCGCCAAAATGAAATGGTTGTTAGGTTCGACACTCGATACTTTCAAATTGCGCGAGGTCAGGAATTCACGGACCTTGGCTGCGTCCGCGGAAGTCGGCGCGAAGTTGGCTCGGTACTGCTCCTTGGTAAGCCAACGATGATAGCTGGGAGATCCCTTGGTATACATCTGACGGACCGACTCATCGAACGCCGCCTTGTTGTGCTGATTTAACCAAACCGTCACTGTGATGGACTTGGATAAGTCTTCAGGGCCGAGATTTTTTGCATTCGGAATCAACTGGGTCGCACTGCTTGCTGAAAACGCTGAACCTGTGCACAGCGTAATCATCGCAAGCATAGCGATAAGTCCAGCACGAAACTGCGATTGACCACTGCGAATCGACATGCCTATACCTCCTTGGGAGAGTGAGATGAATAGTGCCTTGCAATTTTTGGGTTTTAAGTGTTGGAGAGCGGTGCCGCAGACTAGCAACGAACGGCAACGACATAGACGTGGGCATCTTGACGCGTTTCAATTTGTCTTTTAGGCCTGACTTATTTGTGCTGATTGTCCGAAACTCCAGTGCCGCTGCGTGTGTCCCGGCTGCGAGGCGTGAAGTTTGTCATTTCCTCGATACCGGAGTCAAGGACAAAACTATAAACTAATGTTAAGTGAAATATTTTGCACACAACCTGTGGAGTTGGCCCCGGAAGCGGCATTTGAAGAACTGAAAGCTCAGTGCTGCAGATTTAAGTCGGCATAGTGACTGAAGCTCGAGAGTGCGACCTGGTCGTTGCCCGGAATGTAGAATCCGAATTTGCCCAGGCTCAGATTCGCCCCAGACTCGCTCCAACGGTCCAGGACTACCCAGGCATCGCCGTTGCGAGTTTCATGGACCACTTCTGTGGGAGTGACGCGAACCTGAATGATCCGAAAAGATTTCTTCTCGCCCTTCAGCGGGAATTTCGTTTCGTTGGACTTCACTCCATTGCGCACGACGATGCGATAAAAGAAGTTCTCGTCCATTTGGAACAGACCGTAATTGTTGGGGTCGGTGTAATTCAGGACCCATTGCAAGCGGTGTCCCTTGAGCAGCATGGCTGAAAACACAAATGTTCCCGAGGTCGGAGAAGTGTTGTACAGAACATAATCTCCGCCGTGATGAACATAGCTGCCCTTCTCCGATTTCCAAGCTTCCGCGTCATCCCATTTCGACATTCCACTGGGGGCCAGCGGAAGATCGATATTTCTGGATTGTCCGGCGATGACCTCCACACTCGTCGAGCGAGTGATGCTATCGGCCGTCCGCGCGGTAAGGATGTAGGCTCCTGGCGCCAGACTTAGCGCCACTCCGCTGCTTATCTTGACCGGCGTTTCGCTTCCTCTGGCTAGAGTCACTGACGCATCAGGTCCGGAGAAAGTAATTTTCAAATCCCCGCTAGCCGCTTCGAGAGCCAGTTCGGCGCCCGCCAATGACACTGCCGATCCGGCTACAAAGTGTTTGGTGATCTGCCGTGGCTTGAATCGGTCTTTGCGCAGTTCGATAACGTGGTCTCCGGGATTTATCGTTGACAGATTCAAAGTTCCGTCGGACTGCACGGTGCCAGATGGGAGCTGGTCGATTGCAACGAGAATGCCTGGAGTCGCTCCCTGGATTGAAAGCGTTGCAAAGCGCGGGATGGGTTGGAGATTAAATGTCAGCTTGCTCTGCGCGCCCTTGCGAACGCGGATCTTTTGTTCCGGAAGGTCCTGAAACCCACTTTTCGAAACCTTGACCGTATATTCTTTGGGTTCGAGATTCGGGATCCTCAACTGGCCACTTTGGTTTGTGCTCTCCTGTAGTTTGCCGTTTAAAAAGACTTTCGCTTTCTCCTGCCCGGTCGTGACCAAAACAGTACCAATGTTTTGTCCGGATTCAAGAAATGTGGTGAGCGTTGGCGCTTGCCCCGTGTCGATGTCCAATTTGTATTCTTCGTTGCCGCGACTCACCGTCAACTGGTGCGCGCCGGCGGTTACCTGGGCGAGGTCCGCGCCGTTTTCGGTAGCATCGACCGCAGCCTGTCCGTCGAGGCTAATCTTCGCCCCAGAATCGCTGGAATAAACATGAAATTGCGTGCCCAGGTTCGCAATGATCACGGCCAACATGCCGTGAGTCGCAATCGGTCCTTTGATAACCGGGAGAGCGTTTGCGTCCGAGGCAAACGTAAAAGAAGCATCTCCCTGGGCCCCGGAAAATTTTAAAGTGTGATCACCGGGCGCGAGTTTGTCGAGTGTCCACTGCGCTCCCTGGAGATCAACAGCCGGCTGAGTATCAAAAACTATTTTTCCAATGCCGGTATCGGAAGCAACTCTGATCGAAGGCGGCGTTGGATCGAGAGTCAAATCGAGTGCGTTCGGAGCGCCCGCTTTTACTTCCAGCGAACCACTCTTCGATTGATAACCATCCAATTGCGCATCGACCTGATAGTTGCCTTCGGGAAACTCCGCTTGTAGATCGGAAGTGCCCCGAACCTCGTTATTGACCCGAATTGTGGCTCCAGGCGATGTATGAATGCGTACCAGAACTTGCGCAGGAAGAGCCGGAGCAATGGGTTCGTGATGATGCTTTCGAACGTATAGGATCGCGACCAGCAAAACCACTGCGCCTGCAAACGCGGCCCCCATCAATCTGACGTTCCGGTTCCGCGTGAAACGTGCCAGTCCGGAAAGATCCAGCGCGGCGAACTTTCCACGAGCGCTACGGATGACCGCCTCTACGTCCGCGCCCAACGATCCTTGCTTCACTTTCGGACCCGGAAGCTTATCTGCGACATTGGGAGAATTGGCCGGCCCACCCGATTCAGACTTCGCCGCGAGCGCCGTGGGAACGTACGTCGCCATGGTGGCCGTATTCTCTCCAGCAACGGTCGCGCCTTGATCGGCTTTCAAGTCTTTTTGGCTGGGAGTTCGTGCCACAAGCGCCAATTTGAGTCGACTCAAGATGGCATTTGCGGTTAAGAGAAGTTCTTCATCGTCTATATATTTCGTGGCCAGCGTCTGGGTCCGATCCCCAAGCGTTTGCCTAACATTGTCGTCGGTGAGGGTTCCGGCTTCCCGCTCCATCCTCCGCAACTCGTCGAGGTCCTTGCGGCGCGACTGACGCTGCTGCGATTGCAACTCTCTCTGCAGCGTCTCGTGGATCTGAATCAGGCGCGGCTCGCGGGAATATGCAGTGAGCCCTCCATCGATCAGAGTCAGCGCTCCCGCCAGATCGCCTGCCGCCTGCAACCTGCGGGCCTGGGACAAGGTGTCATTCACGTACTGCTCGCGTTTTTGATCGAGAATTTGTGTCCGGACGGTCTTGGCAAGCGGATGCCCGGGATTCAAATCGAGCGCCTGCTTGGCCAACTGTTCCGCTTCCTGCCAATTGCTATCGACGGTAAGACGCGCCTGCTCAATCAAAGCATTCGACAAAACCGCGCGAGTCAAAGAATTGTGTTCATCGAGCTCATACGCTTCTCGCAGCAGTTTCAGACCCTCGGCAAACTGTCGTTGCGCGCACAAGTCTTGCCCTTCGGTCATCAATTGCTGGGCCCTGGTGGCGCGTTCCACCCCTTCACGCGCCAATTTCCCCAGTTCCGCAAGTTCGGCGTCGTTGGGAAATTCCACAGCCGCTTTTTCCAGCAAATCGAGAGCGCGAGAGTAATCGCTGGAATGTAAATAAGCGTCGATTTGCTCAATCAGTCCGGTCTTGGCTTCGGTGCGAGACTGTTGTTCTCGTCGCTTCTGCATCCGCTCGATCTCGAACTTCAATCCTGGATACGGGCTGTAGATCGTGCGCAAAATCTCCCAATCATTCACGGCGTCGTTAAAAGCGCCTTGCTCTTCGTGCTGATGAGCGCGGGCTACGATCGAGTTCACTAAATCGCTTTTGTCCCGCACCAGGCGCAGCGCGCGTTCGAAATGCGATTCTCCGGGATGCAGTTCGAGCGCTTCCTTAAGAATGTTCAGCCGTTTGTCGAGGTCCGGCTCCGCCTCGACCTGGCGATCGACCGAGGCAATGAATGCGGAGAGTTCTTGCCGTTGTTGCTCTTCCACGTCATATTTCAGCGCCTGAAAAATTGCGTTCCCCGGGTACTTGACCAAATATCCTTCGCAGGCGTTGAGCGCTTTATTGAAATTGCGGTCCACGAGAAACTTTCGTGCTTCCGCATACGCAGTGTTCATTGCATCGTGTTCAGAGCGGACTTCGTTGTAGAAACTTTGATAGGAGGCCCCGCGCTCGGGATTCGACGAATCAGGAGCCCGCCGGTCAAGGTCCAACACCACGGCCAGCTTGGTTAGGGCGCTGCTCACGTCGCCCTTTTTCCACGCATCCATGGCGGCACGATGGATTAGCGCTTTTTCCTGGCGGAGTTTGTTGTATTCCTGTTCCTGGTGGTCCACTTCCGAAATCAACTGGTGCGCCTGAGTTTCGCTGGGTTTGAGCTGCAAAACGTTCTGCAAGGCCTCGCGCGCATGAGGATACGCATGATTGTCGATATGCTGCCGCGCGAGTTTATACCAGGCTTCAATCTGTCTTTCACTGCGACGGCTTTCAATCTTGCGTTTAAGGGTGAGTGCGGGCGCATGGTCAGGATCAATTTGCAGAAGTTCCTGCAGCTTCTGCAACGCCATGGGATCTTCCTCTTCGTCAAAACGCGCCTTCGCGGCGTCCATCAGCTGCGCTACCGTTTTTCTACGGATCGCGATCGACAATTGATGCCGCAGGGCGACCATCGAGGGATCCATGTGGCCTTCCGCTTCCAACTCGCCCAGAATCTCTCCAGCAAACTGATAGTCGCCAGCTTCCAGCGCTTTGGTGGCTCGTTCAATCCGCGGACGGGTCCGCGCCGGATCGAAGAATTCGATGGTTTCATTGCGCAGTGCTTTATTCAGCGTATCGGCAAAATCGCGCTCGCTGGCGAACCGGTGCCAGGGCTGCTTTGCCATTCCTTTATGCACCACACGGCTAACTGACTCGCTGACCGCCGGATTCAGTTCCGATGCCGGAGGCGGTACCTGGCGCAAAATTGCATCGACGATCTCGTCGCCACGCGCCCGCTGAAACGGATGGCGTCCGGTCAGGGCCTCGTAACAAACCACACTCAATGAAAACATGTCGGACAGCGCAGAGAGCGGTTTCATCTCAATCTGTTCCGGAGACATGTACAGCAACGTTCCCTTCTGGCCGCGGGTGGTGTGGTTGTCGGTCATGTGAGCGACGCCAAAATCGATGATCTTGACCGAGTCGTCTTCCATCACAAAAATGTTGCTCGGTTTCATGTCACGATGGATCAGGCCCCGTTCATGCGCCGCCTGCAATCCCCTGCAAGTTTGCGAAATAATTTCTATGGTCCGCTCGACCGTCAAACGATGGCTGGAATTCTTGATGAAATTTTCCAGAGTTGTGCCGGGAAGCAACGGCATCACAAAATAAGGTTTCGACTTGCCGTCTTCCTCAAATTCACCAATATCAAAAATCTCAACGATGTTGGGATGGCTCATCGACGCCAGCACATCACACTCTTTGTAAAACAATTGAAGGGACGAAGGATCGGGGATGTCGAGAATGGTTTTTAATGCAACTTCGCGGCGGATAACGGTGTCGTACGCCCGATACACCAGGCCCATGCCACCCTGACCAAGCACCTGCCTGACCTCATATCGGCCAGCCAGCTTCCGGGGTGTACCAGGGACCTCCATGGCGTAGTCCTCCCAACTCGGGGAGGCCTTAGAATATTAAAGGTTTTCGGGAAAATGTGAAGCCCTAAAGCTACCTTTATCTTTGAATAAATGATCAGTGCAAGATACTTGGGCTGCGCACTTCTTTGCGTTCTTTGCGTCACAAGCTTTACCTTAGCGACCTTTGCGATTAAAGGCTTTTGATTTTACTGGCCTGTGATCTCTATTTAAACGACACCCGGAAGGTATAGGCATATTTGCCATCAGGCTGAGCCGGCAGTTGCAAGTGCAATCCATCGGCTTCCTGCTGCCACTCAATTTTGGCTCCGGACCCAAGCAGCGCAACCTTCGCGATTATCTTCTCGTCGGGAACATTGTCACCCAGAGAATGAATGATCACCTTGCCATCTTTTGGCCATCCCAGTTCGATGGCGTAAACAGAACCACCCTTCGTCGTAAAACGGAAGTCCTCCGGGGTATAAGGTTTCGTATCATTCTCATGAAAAGGACCGCCGGAAACCTGGGTTGGGCCTTCACCATACCTGCGCCATGGACGAGTGCTATAAATCGCTTCGCCATTCACTTTGAGCCATTCCCCGACCTCATGCAGAACCTGTTGGGCGGGTTCCGGAATCGTGCCATCCGGACGCGGTCCGACATTCAAAAGTAAATTGCCATTCTTGCTGACCACGTCCGCCAGCAGATGAATGATGAATTCCGGGGTCTTATAGGTGTCATTTTCAATGTATCCCCATGATCCGTTGCTGAGAGACGTATCAGTCTGCCAATGCATAGGGCGAATGTCAGTCAACTGCCCGCGTTCGACATCGAGCGTCGCAGTCTTCTCCTCGAAGTCATCGTTTTTATAATTGATGACCGCTCCGGTGCCGCGCTGCGCGCCTTGGTTGTAGTAAAAGGCGGCAAAGCGCGTCAGATGATCGCGAAACGCCGGCTGTCCCACCCACCAATCGAAGTAAATCATGTCGGGATGATATTTCTCGACGATCTCGGCGGTTCGTGCCAGCCAATCGTCCATGAATGCGGGCGAGACATAAGTCCAATCCTGAATGAGCCGGTCTTCATAACCTGGTTTCACCAGTCGAGGATGGGCTGGACCATAAAACGCCGCGTATTGAGGATCATTCACGTCAGAATCAAACTCACGGCCTCCATCAAAAAACCAATCGTGTTCCGCACGATGCGATGACGCGCCTAAATGCAGTCCCTCCGCGCGAACCGCCGTGGCGAGTTCTCCAAGAAGATCACGCTTGGGACCCATTTTGCCGGCGCACCAGTCGGTCAAATTTGAGTCGTACATGGGAAATCCGTCATGATGCTCGGCCACCGGCACCACATATTTTGCTCCAGCCTCGCGAAACAGAGTCGCCCACGCCTGCGGATCGAAATGTGCCGCGGTCAACCCAGGAATGAAGTCCTTGTATCCGAACTTACTCTGCGGCCCGAACGTTGCGACATGATGTTTAAATTCCGGTGAATCCTTCTGATACATGTTGCGGGAGTACCACTCATTGTCGAACGCAGGAACCGAATAGAGCCCCCAATGAATAAAGATCCCG
>DATBAX010000169.1:0-3101 GCA_036271275.1 Terriglobales bacterium | reverse complement strand
GGAATCCATCGCAGCATTCACTAACTCGCGCAGGTTTTCTACTCGCGAGAACGCTTCCGGCGTGTCTTCTTCTTCAAGCAGCTTGATATAGCGCGTGCGGTCGATCAGAAATTTCAGGAGCTCCGCCGTATTCGCTGCGCCTCCAGGAGTGCGGAATGCCGGGGCTTCTTCCGGGGTTTGCTCGACCGCGGCTGTAACTTCTTCGGGGACGTCGAAACTTTCGTCGGCTCCGAAGTCGAAACTGAAATTATCGGGACTGAAGTCAGTGTCTTCTTCAGCGACGGGCGCGGCTTCGGTGGTTTCAGCTCGAGCGGATTCTTCCAGGTGCTCCGCGAGCCCCCCGGCCAGCATGGCTCGGCCGTCCTGAATCAGATCACGGAAAATTTTCAGCGCCACCAATGCCCGTTGCGGTAGAAGTTGGCGTTTGATGGCCTCCTGAATGCCGCCCCACAATGAAAGCCCGGTCTCAAGCGACAGGCGTTCGAGAATTTCGATAGTACTCTTGCCGATGCCACGCACCGGCGTGTTGATCACACGCAACAGCGAAATCGTGTCATCAGGATTATGGATGACTTTCAGATACGAGATCATGTCTTTGATCTCTGCGCGCTCGTAGAACGAAAACCCACCGACCACGTGATACTTCAGTTGATAGCGGCGCATGGCTTCTTCAAATAACCGCGACTGCGAATTCGTCCGATAGAGGACCGCGGCCTTACCGGTCTCGCCTCGCTCGACAGCCTCCCGCAAAAATTTGGCGATGTAATCGGCGGTAAAGAGCGCTTCGTTTTCACCATCCGGAGCTTCGTAATAGCCAATCTTCGTGCCGCCCTGACGTTCTGTCCAAAGATTCTTTCCTTTGCGCTTCAGATTATTGGCAACAACAGCCGAAGCGCCTTGAAGAATATTCTGAGTGGAACGATAGTTTTGCTCGAGGCGAATAATCTTGGCTTCAGGAAAATCTTTTTCGAATTCCAGAATGTTGCGGATGTCCGCACCGCGCCACGAATAAATCGACTGGTCTTCGTCGCCGACCGCGCAAACGTTGTGGCGGGTACCGGCAAGCAAGCGCATCAATTCATATTGCGGACGGTTGGTGTCCTGATATTCATCGACCAGAACATACTGATAACGCCGTGTGTAGTAGTCACGCACTTCGGGAACGGCTTTCAGCAGGCGGACGGCTTCGAGCAATAAATCATCGAAGTCGAACGCGTTGGCCTTTAGCAACTCTTTCGTATACTCCGCATAAATCTGTGCCACGCGCTCAGTCTTGGGATCGCCGGATTGCAGAAAAACTTCCTGCGGATTGAGCATGTGGTTCTTCGCCCAGGAAATGTGTCCGAGTACGGAGCGCGGCGTGGTCTGCTTGTCATCGATGCCAAGCCTCCGCATGATCGACTTCACCACGCTCTGCTGGTCGGACTCGTCGTAGATGACAAAACTTTTCGAATGGCCGATCGGCGGCTTTCCAGGCACAGACGAGGGAATCCGCAGAGCTTCAATATCGCGGCGCAACACTCGCACACAAAAAGAATGGAAAGTCGCAATCGACGGCTTGGCGATGGACATTCCTCCGACGATTTTTTCAACGCGCTCGACCATCTCAGCAGCAGCCTTGTTGGTAAACGTCACCGCAAGAATGTTTTCCGGCATAACGCCCAAATGCTCGATCAGATGGGCGATACGATAAGTGATGACGCGCGTCTTCCCGCTCCCGGCGCCAGCCAGGATAAGCACGGGGCCGTCGATGGTTTCGACTGCCTCACGTTGTTGCGGATTGAGTTTATCGAGGAACGACAAAGCGGATGTGGCTCTTGTTAGATTTTACAAGGGATTGAGGGTTTCAGATCAGAAGCCCCCGAACTCAAGACAAATTAAGGACGGACGATCGAAGTTAATGGCAAACTGTAGGCGGAGATGGACTGCGATGGATTCAGAAGACGATGCCGAAAGAGCTGAGGAGATAGGCGATCTAAAGGAGGCTCGGGCTATCTGGAAAGAGATCGCAGGGAGAAGGCAGGACGCTACCTCTTTCTTTAGCTACGGACGACTCGCAACAAAATTGGAGAGCTGGGACGAAGCAGAGAATGCCTTTACCCAGGCGCTGCGTCTAGATCCAAGCTTCTCGCTTGCGATGGAAGGAATGGGGATTCTTTGGTATGAACGGACGGACAAACATGAGATGGAATCTTTCCAAACCGCCAAAGGTTGGTACCTGAGAGCCATCAAAGTAGAACGCAATGCCCAGGCTCTCACTCTACTGGGGTGTGCGTATTTGGCTTTAGGGGATTCCACGGCAGCACAAGATGCATTTGAGGAGGCCGTTCAGATCGACGAGAGATACGAAGAAGCTATTTACAACCTCGCAGCGATGCTGGAAGGAACAAATTCCACAAGGGCCGCCGAATTACTAGAACGAGCGATTGAGATCGACCCAGGCTATTCTGCCGCGCACCAGAGACTGGGTATATTGCGCCAACGATCAGGCGATGTAATCCGCGCCGAATATCATTTCCGACGAGCCCTGGAGGCAGATCCCACCGACTATTGGTCGCATTTGTATTTGGCCAATTGCCTTGCTGTGCAGGGAAGGAAAGATGAGGCCGAGCAGACATACCGCTTCGTGACTAGCTTGGAGCCTGAGAACCAGGGCGGACGGGAATTTTTCGCGAATTTTCTGGAGTCGATAGGAAAGAAGCAAGAGGCATCGGAAGTTCGGGCAAAGATCGAACCCATAGATCCGCAGCGCGGGTAGTCAGGTAGGGATAAAATGCCCTCGTCTGCCAGCGCAGCGAGCTTTGCTTCGTGCAAAATATTTCTAAGGCGCTGCGGCGCGTTCTTAATGCAAAGAACTTATCGCAGCGCTGAAGCGACTGCGCCACCCAAATACACGCGGGCTAAAGCTCGGGCGCAGACGAGGCATCCGCGCCTACGTGAGCATTCTTGCTACTGCTACCTTGCATTCTTCGCAGGGACACACTTCGCGCAAAAACTTCCAGGAATAAATCCCCAGTGCGTGACCATCGTTCCAATTAAATTTAATGGCGTATTTGCCGACTGCCTCTGCCGATAGCGGCTTGGCGGCTTCTTTGAACATG
>DATBAX010000168.1:0-4216 GCA_036271275.1 Terriglobales bacterium | reverse complement strand
CTTCATTCAGCATATATATATCGACCACAAGTATGTTGAACGCCCTGCATGCCAACTGTTAAGAAACCATCAGCCAAAAAAGATCGTGGTGTTTCCGCCAGCAAGAAGGTGGAAGCACATCTGCGCAAAGCCATTCACGCGGGCAAGTTACGGCCGCGGCAACGCATCATTGAAGAAGATCTTGCCCGCGAACTGCAAGTCAGCCGCGGCCCGGTGCGTGAAGCCCTGCTGCGCCTGGAGCGTGATGGGCTGGTGGTCACCACCTCCCGCCGCGGTACTTTTATTCGCGATATTTCGCTGGCCGAGATTGGTGTGATCTTCCGCATGCGCGCCAAGCTGGAGGGTCTTTGCGTGCGCTACATGCGGGAAAACTCTTCGATCGATTGCGCGGAACTTCTCAACGGTGCGCTAAAGAAGCTGAAGACGGCGGCCACGAAAAGCAACGAAGAACAGTTCTTCCATGCCGACATGGAATTGCATCGCACGATCTGGAAGGCGTCCAATCAACCGCTGCTCTACCGGACCTTGAATCTGCTGATGAATCCCTACATCTTCATCATTGCCCGCGCGTACTCCTCGCGGATCCCGCTGGCGAACCGGCGCGACAATCATGAACAATATGTCCGAATGCTCCTGAGAACGCCGCTGGACAAGATCGAAGAAGAAGTCGAGCAATACTTTGGCGGGTTATATACACGTACCTTCGATCACAGCTCCGCCTTTCCAGGCTTTGCCACCGGCGATTGGACCGACGATCTGGATGGGCCGCACGCTCCATCCATGGAATAACGAACTCTCTGCCGCCCAAACTGTTATCAATATTGTTGACATACAGAACGCCGAGTGTTTGAATGACTCCCGCCTGAGCGCGATTACTTGAGCGCGATCAAAAATGACGTTACAAAGCCTTCCCCTTCCAAATGGAGCAGGCTGCGATTCTCGATCCACCTGGAAAAATATGATGACATCCAACGTTGTCCAGGCAATCTTCCTGGTCTTATGCGCATCGGTCATGAATGCTGCCTATTCCCTTCCCATGAAGCTCAACAAGAAATGGGATTGGGAGCATTCCTGGTTCGCTTTTTCTATTCTGGGCGTGGCCGTGGTGCCAACCATCATTGGGCTGCTTACCGTTCCTCGATTGTGGTCAACGTACTCGCAAGTTTCAACTGGAACGCTGGCAGCGATGGTCTTGTTCGGCGCAAGTTGGGGCGTGTCCCTGGTATTTTTCGGACTGGCGCTCACCCGCCTGGGCCTCGCTATTAGTTTCGCAGTCAGCCTCGGCACTTCCGCGGCAGTGGGAGCTCTCGCGCCGCTCATCGCGCAGCATCCCGAGCGTGTCATGACCCGTCAAGGCGGACTGATCTTTCTTGGTGTGCTGACGATTATCATAGGCGTTACCTTGTGCGGATTGGCTGGAAAGCAGCGCGAGGCGGCGCTTCAACAGGCGAGCGTCAATGTGCGCAAAGGTTTCTGGGGCGGATTTCTACTGGCGTTTGTCTCCGGGATTCTCGGTTCGATGCTGAATCTCGGCCTCGCATTTGGAGGAAGCATTCAGCGGGCCGCTCAGCAACACGGCGCAAGTCCTGCCATGATGTCGAACGCAGTGTGGCTTCCCTGCTTGTATGCCGGCTTTTTGCCCGGCGTAATTTACTGCTTCATCCTCATGCGCAAGAACGGCAATCTGAGCAAACTTCGGTTGCCGGGTACCTGGTATTACTGGCTGGCTGGCGCCAGCATGGGATTTCTCTGGTTCGGCAGCATCATTCTCTACAGCATCTCTACGGTAAAACTGGGGGACCTCGGGACGTCCATCGGGTGGCCATTGTTTCTAGCCTGCATCGTGGTAGCCAGCACCGTCTTCGGGGCTCTCACAGGCGAATGGGCCGGAACTGGAAAACGCCCCATCCGCACCATGATTACGGGGGTCGGTTGTCTGGTGCTGGCGATTGCCATCTTGAGTTATGCAGGGCGGGCATAGCCGCCTGGGGGCCTATTTCTGCTTTCCAAACACTGTGAAGATGACAGGCGGGACGCGGGAAAGAAGCTAAGATATAATGTCAACAAAAGTGTTGACGATTGCCTTTTGATTCTAGTATGGTGCGATTGACATTGGCAGCCTGCAGAATCGGCGAGTCGGGCCGGGAATTCGCGGATCCTGATGATCGGCATTATGGCAATCTTCCCACAGGTTTATCAGATCGCGTCCCTGGTCGCCGACCGGCATCTATTCCAATACTTGTTCGTAGGGGACAACACGGTCCTGCTGGATACGGGCGCGTCTTACACTCCCGAAGAAGTGATCCTTCCTTTTCTCAAGCAAATTGGCTTGCCACTTTCTCGACTCACGCTGGCAATCGACACTCACGCGGACGCGGACCATCACGGTGGAAATTCTGCGCTTAAGAAAGTTGTGAGTCAGGTCATGCTGGCTTGCGGCGAACAAGACCGGCTGATGATCGAAGACCCCGACCTGCTTTTTGAGCAGCGCTATAACCATTGGTTACCCGATCATGGCGTCGGTTTGGGTCTTAATCCGGAAGCCAGTGCTTGGGTACGGAAGATGGCCGGCCCCGCCCAGCGGATTGACCAGACATTTCTCGGCGGCGAACACATTCGAATCGACGATCAGCGCTCACTCCAGGTGCTGTACGTGCCCGGACACAGCGACGGACATTTGGGTTTGTACGATCCAATTAACAAAGCAATCTTCGTCGGCGACGCGCTGCACGGTCAATATTGCCCGACAACATCGGGACAACCAGCTCTGCCTCCCGGCTATTTCTCGGTGCTCGCTTATCTGGGCACGTTGCAGATGCTTGAGACACTCGATATCGAATGGATTTATTCCGGCCACTGGCCGACCTTCCATGGATCCCAGGTCAAAGAATTTCTCGATGAGTCGCGGCAATTTGTAGATCGTGCCTCTGACCTCGTATGGAAGACGCTCGAAAAACATTCCGAAGGCATCACTCTGCGAACCGCGATGGATGAATGCGGGCCCGCGCTCGGAGCGTGGCCGCTGACCAACCAATGGCTGCTCATGTACCCGCTGCACGGGCATTTCGCGCACCTTCAGCAACAGGGCAAAGTGAAAAGAATCGGCGGCGCTGGCAACGTGAAATGGAAAATCGCGAATGCTTAATGCGGGCAAATGCGCATTGGAGTCAGCCGACGTAGCCGTTAGTGTGCGCTCCAGCCGATACCGAACAGTGGCTGTGTTTGCGTCCGTGCTTTCCTGTTTTGTCTTTTTTCAGGCGTCTTTGTTTGCCGCAGTCGCTTTGGAACAGGGGCCGCGTTCCGCGGTCATTCGATCTGGGGCGTTTCCTGGAGTACGTTTTAGTTCTGGTCTGACCGTTTGCGATGAAGAACTTCGAAACGGCCGCTGGGTCAACCGCTACTGGGGATCGAACGGCCAGATTGTTCCCGACATTCAGCTCGAAGGCGAACGCGAGCAGATGGACGCGCTGCCGATAGATGCGTTCAAACTCGAAATCGAAGGGCAGGAACTTTCAGGAACATGGAAATGGATTGGGGCCGATCAGTCCGACGCCCATAATCCAGATGGTTTGCTGGTGACCGTGGAGCTCGAAAGCAGCGTCCGGCCCATCCGCGTGAAGATTCACACCCTGCTGAGCGGCGGCCCAGTCATGGTTCGATGGCTTGAAGTGATCAATACTGGACGACGAGCAACGGCAATTTCCAATGTATCGCCCTGGGCAGGACAACTCTGGCATACTCCCAATTTTTCGGAAAGGCTCGCGCCCGATTCCGAAGATGTTTACGACATCGGTCATGCGCAATATGAAAAGTGGGGATATGAAGGCGCATGGCGATTCGATCCGGTGGTCAACGAGACAAAAATTATTTCCGGTGATCGTGGAAAGTCTGGGTGGGGACATCCAACATTCTTCGCGCGTAACAACGCAACTGGGGAGTGGTTTGTAGCTTCACTTGGTTGGAGTGGCAACTGGAAGATCCGGGTCTCAAGCAAGGTGGAAAAATCACCTGTGAATCGCACTGGTGGAGGCGATAAAGAGAGCGGCGAGGCGCGATTGTTTTTCGACATGGGACCGGCTTCGGTCGATCCGGCCATGCGAGAACTCGATCCAGGTGAAACAGTCCGGACACCCGAGACCCACATTCTCTGCATGAAGTCGGACCTGGATCATGTCACGCAAGCCCTAGTAGATCATGTCCGTCACGATGTTCTTCC
>DATBAX010000167.1:0-4402 GCA_036271275.1 Terriglobales bacterium | reverse complement strand
GGTCAAGCAGGCCATCGACCAGGAAAAGGACCTGAGCGCAGCCCAAAAAGCCCAGCTCAGCCGCAACGCCAATGTTCTGGCACTCGCCCAGAGCCGTCGCGTTGACGTAACCCTCAGCACCACGGGACAGACCTCTGTCCGTCAGTTCCCGTTCAATGCTGAAGACGCACTCAACCTCATCAACCCTAAGGGCACCGGCACAGCGAAACCCGGCACCAAAGGTGGAACAGCAAAAGCCGGCACCAGCAAGGCAGGAACAAAGAAAGCCCCGGCCAAGAAACAGTAAGTTTTCGACGGGAATCTAGCAGACAATTTGCGGCAGGCTCCTTAGGGCCTGCCGCTTTTCTTTTTGCAGCGACTGAATAAGTATGCTGTCAAAGAGACAAGCTGAACCATCGTCCTACGGCTCCCATGTTTTTACATTTTTAGAATCACGGCTCGGGCCGGGCGGTAGGCCAGGTTCATGTTGACATTCTACCTGAGAAAATACATACTCATGTAGAATGTCGACCCGAGACGATAAAGATCGCATCGCATTACTGCAGGGCACGCTCGATTTGCTGATTTTGCGCACGCTGCTTTTTGGCCGCCAGCACGGCCAGGGTATTGCGCGCGCCATTCAGCTGCTTTCCGGAGACGAGCTGTTGGTGGATCATGGCTCTCTCTACCCTGCCCTTCAACGATTAGAAACGCATGGCTGGATCAGCGCCGAATGGGGTACCAGCGACAACAATCGCAAGGCCCGCTTTTACCTCCTCACCAGGACAGGACGAAAGCAGTTGGTCCATGAAACCGGCCAATGGCGGCGCCTGGCGACGGCCATCGGACGCGTCCTGGGACCTGGTGAAGTAAAGGGGTGAATTCATGTTTTGGCGCAAGCGGAAGCAGAGTGACTTTGATGACGAGATTCAGGCACATCTGGCGCTGGAAGTGGCGCGGCTCCAGGGTGAAGGCATGACTGCCACAGAGGCGGAAGCGGCCGCCAGACGGGCCTTCGGCAATGTGGCCTCGGCCCAGGAACATTTTTACGAATCCAGCCGTTGGTTGTGGCTGGAACACATCAAACGCGATCTCTTTTACGCAATGCGCGTGTTGTTACGCAGCCCGGGATTTACGGCCATTGCCATCACTACGCTGGCGCTCGGCATCGGCGCTACTGCGGCGATTTTCAGTTTTGTGAATGCCGTATTACTCAAGCCTCTCCCATATCCAGATCCAGAGCGAATCGTCAGCGTGGGGGAAAAGCTCCCGGACGGATTTAGCAATCCCATTTCCACTCTGAACTTCCTCGATTGGGAGCGGCAGAATAGCTGTTTTCAATTTCTCTCGGCCATCGCCTTCGACAAGGTGACCTTGACCGGCTCGGAAAGACCCGAGGAGCTTAATGTTCACAGAGTCTCGGCATCGTATTTCAAGGTGCTTGGTGTGGGCGCGACGCTCGGACGTACCTTTATCGCAAGCGAAAACGAGGTTGGCAACGATCTGGAAGTAGTGCTCTCCAATCGCATTTGGCGAAGTCGGTTTGGCAGCGACCCTAAAGTTATCGGCCGCAAGCTCACGCTGGATGCAAAAAATTACACGATCATCGGCGTGCTTCCGGCGAACAGTGAGTTTGACCGGACCTGGGCTGCAATGTGGCTGCCTCTCGCTTTCGCGCCGGTGAACATGACCCGTAATTTTCACTGGCTTTATGCCATTGCTCGCCTTAAGCCCGGCGTTACTCTAAAGCAGGCCCGCGATCAAATGGATACGATTGGCGCGGGCATCTCTGCCCAATACCCGGATTCAAATAAGGGTATCGGCGTAACAGTCAATCCTTATATTGATCAGGTGGTTCAGCCGGAGCTTCGGCGGTCACTTTGGGTCCTGCTGGCGGCGGTGGGAGCCGTACTGCTGATTGGATGCGCCAATCTTGCCAATTTAACCCTGGCGCGTGGTACCGACCGCGAACACGAGATCTCTATTCGTTCAGCATTGGGGGCGCGCCGTCTCCGTCTGATCCGGCAGTTGCTTACGGAGAGCATATTGCTTGGAATCCTGGGCGCGATGGCCGGTCTTGCGCTGGGCAGTGCATTTATGCACGGCATCAAACTGTGGCTTCCTCCTGACATGCTGCCTCCGCAAGCAAACGTCCGCATGGACTATGGCGTGTTGCTTTTCACGATGGTTACAGGAATCCTCACAGGAATCCTTTCCGGCCTGACGCCAGCGCTCAATGGCACGCGGCCCAATCTTGCAAGATCGCTCAAGGAGAGTGGGCGAACGAGTGCAGGATCCACATCACAGGGGATGAGGACGGGGTTGCTGGTTGCCGAAGTGGCGCTGTCATTTGTACTGCTCGTGGGTGCGGGCCTGCTGATCCGCAGCTTCAATAGGCTTGCAAGCCTCAACACGGGCGTGGATACGATGAATGTTCTTGCGATGGATCTTCCCATATCGCTGACCGAATTCACGAACAGCACGACATTGACGAACTATCTTAAAGAAGTGACCCAGAAGGTGAGAAGTGTACCTGGAGTGCGGGAGGCCGCCATCACAAATAAACCGCCGATGGAAGGTGTTGGCGGCGCACCTTTCCAGATTGAGGGACGGGACAACCTTCCCTACGCACAGCGCCCTATCTGTGGGTTCAAGATGGTAGATCCCAAATATTTTGATACGGTCGGCATGAGATTGATAAAGGGGCGCGGCCTTAGTGAGAGCGATGTTGCCGGGACGGCTCCGGTCACGGTGATCAATAAAACGATGGCCAAGACTTACTTCAAAGGCGAAGATCCCATCGGTAAGCGCATCCTGATTCGGCAGCTCGTGTTCGGGAAGGCTGGCCGCGGCCCAGACGTCCCCTGGCAGGTCGTGGGAGTGGTAAACGACGAGAAAGTGGGAGGCAGAGGTGGCGGCATTGGCCTAGACGAAGACATTCCGGTTGTATACGTCACGTTCTATCAAAATCCGGCTATTGGCAATAGCCTTGTGATTCGTGCCGCCATGAATCCGTTGCTCTTAAGCGGATCGATCGAACAGGCAATCTGGAAAGTGAACAACAACCAGGCGGTGGCGAACATTGAAACCCTGGAAGAAATCAAGTCACAATCGGTAACGCCAGCCCGGCTTCGCACTGCGCTGTTGGCCATCTTCGCCGGCATCGCGCTTTTGCTGGCTGCCGTCGGGATCTACGGTGTTGTTTCCTATTCCGTGGCGCAAAGAGGGCGTGAAATGGCCATTCGCCTGGCTGTTGGTGCATCACCGGGCGATCTGCTGAAGCTTGTGATCGGAAAAACCATGCTCATCGTCCTGGTTGGGCTTGCTCTCGGTGGGGGCGCGGCGCTCACGCTTACGCGCGTATTGGCGAGCTTGCTCTACGATACAAGCCCTACGGATCCAGTGACCTGGGTCGTGGTTGGAGGAGTGCTCGCAGCAGTAGCGCTCTTGGCCTCCTATTTTCCAGCCCGCCGCGTGATGAAGATGGATCCCTTGGCGATTTTGCGCTTTCAATAGCGGGGCGGCACCTCAACAAATCAGGGCTTGACCGTGCCGCCGTGGTAGGTTTTCTCATTTCCTCATCTCACTGCTCAACTCCAGCACCTCAATCCCCTCCGGACACTCCGGCCAATTGTGCACCCAGCAGATAATCATGTCGCACCCGTCCGGATCGTGTTTATGCACCAGAAAATTTCTGCTTTCAAATTCAAATTCCACGTTCAGTCGCTGCCACCGGCCGGTCTCCACCTCGCGCATCGCTTCGCAATCAGGAAATTCGGCTTGCAGCCGGGTCACCACCATGCCCAGTTGGTTCGCCATCATGCCAAAAAGAAAGACCACGCCCATTTCATTGGTCGGGGCATGCACCAGCGCCGCCGGCGTCAGGGGATATCCATATGTAGGCCGGTCTTTTTTTGATCTCCCATTCACGGTCTTCGATCTCTTGATCGCGCACCGGTTGATATTCTCGTGCGCCTCAATCATCCCCACTACATCTCGCCACTCCTCTTCCAGTTCCTTGCCCCTTACAAACTGCAGCAGCCCGCGCGGGACCTCCGTCCATCCACCAAAACGGGTCAGCAGCGGCCCCACGCTGTGTTTGCTGTGCTTGTTGTAGGCCAGAATGCTCGGAATCTTCCTGGTCTGTCGCGCAATCGCCGCCCAGTCCTTGAACAGGGTTTCCAGATCCAGCTTGTAGCCTTGTCCGTGCGGACCAAATCCGGCCTCGCGCAGCGCATCCGAGTAGCGGCCATAGAATCGCCGGATCGTCTTCAGGCTGATCTTTCTCATTCCTTTTAAGTCAGCGACAGTGGGAACGCGGCCCAACTCCTCCGCGCAGCTTTGTATTCCAGCGATAATCTCTTCTTTCGTCATTGTCAGCTCCAATAAAAAAACCACCCGGATTTGGGTGGCAGTTTGCTTT
>DATBAX010000166.1:0-10112 GCA_036271275.1 Terriglobales bacterium | reverse complement strand
ATGAGGGTGCCCCGTCCTTCTTTCGCGTTCTTTGCGAAAGAGGGCGGGGCTTTTCCCGAAAACTATTTCGTGGCCCCGACTGGTTCGCGCAAACCAGCATCGCTAGCCAGTTTCGCGGCTTTATCGGTCGCTTCCCAGGTAAAGTCAGGATCGTTGCGTCCAAAGTGCCCAAAGGCCGCGGTCTTGCAGTAAATGGGACGCCGCAAGTTGAGCGAATCGATAATGCCCTTCGGCGTGAGCTTGAAGTGTGCCCGCACCAGATCTTGAATCACGGTGGTCTCGACTTTGCCGGTTCCAAAAGTATCGACGCGCACGCTTACAGGATCAGCAACGCCAATCGCGTAGGCAAGTTGAACCTCGCAACGGTCGGCCAGCTTGGCAGCCACGATGTTCTTCGCAATGTGACGCGCCATGTACGCAGCCGAGCGATCGACCTTCGTCGGATCTTTTCCGCTGAATGCGCCGCCGCCGTGACGACCCATGCCGCCGTAGGTATCGACGATGATCTTGCGCCCGGTCAACCCGGTATCACCCATAGGCCCGCCGATGACGAAGCGTCCGGTGGGATTGATGTGATATTTGGTGTCAGCGTCGAGCAGGTGGGCGGGAAGAGTAGCTTGAATCACTTGCTTCAGAATGTCGGCGCGAAGATCGTCATTGCTGACGTTTTCCGCATGTTGCGTCGAAATCACGACTGCGTCAATGCGAACTGGCTTATGGTTGGCATCGTATTCGACCGTCACCTGCGATTTGCCATCTGGACGCAGATAAGGAAGTTTGCCATTTCGCCGAACTTCCGAAAGCTTCATCACCAGCTTGTGTGCCAGCGAAATTGGCATCGGCATCAATTCTTCGGTTTCGTTGCAGGCAAAGCCAAACATCATGCCTTGGTCGCCCGCGCCGCCGGTGTCAACACCCATGGCGATATCGCCAGATTGCTTGTTGATGCTCGAAATCACGGCGCAAGTATTGGAATCAAATCCGTAGAGCGCGTTGTTGTAACCGATGGAAGAAATGGTGCCACGCACCAGATTCTGGAAATCGACATACGCCTTGGTGGTAATTTCTCCGGCAATGACCACCAATCCGGTCGCGGTTAGCGTTTCGCAGGCCACGCGGCTGGTGGGATCTTCGGCTAAACAGGCATCCAGGATGGCATCAGAAATCTGATCGGCGATCTTATCGGGATGGCCCTCAGTTACAGATTCAGAGGTAAAAAGAAAACGGTTCTTGGACGACAATCGGCTTCTCCTTAAGACATTTCGGCGTCACGTCTGGGGGGCTTAAATTAGTGAACAATGGCCACGAAATGAGCGCTATGCGGACACTTAAAAAGTTACCAGAGAAGACCAAGGGGCGCAATCACTTTAGGCCCAACCGCGTGCCTGCCCAGTAAGGGGTTACAGCAGCGGTGTGGATGGCGATTATCGGCGGCTAAACTGCACGAAGGCCGCTATTTACTTGCACTTACGGCGTAGGCGCTGGCGTGTCCGGCGATTGGGATTTGGGGGCTGCCGGGCGCAGACCATTCGTGTCAAAGATCAATGTTTTGACTTCCCCTTCTTCCCCTTGCAAAGCCACATTCTTGCCGTTGAAGGAAAAGTCCACCCCGGCCAGATTGCCAACTTTGACTTCAACCTGTTTGTGCGCCTCGATCGATTTCTGCTCCGACTCTTCCAATGTGTATTCCGCCGCGGGTTGGTCGTCGACTTTGATGGACATCCAGGATTCCTCGGCGGCTTTGATCAGCACTACGAACGCACCTGGGGCCGGCGAGGAAGTCGGAACCGGCGAAGGTGTAACTGGCAGACTCGATGTCGTTTGCGCCACACTGCTCTGAGACACTGGCGTTGCAGGTTGGGAACTGACCGCTGCAGCAGTTATGTTCGCGGGTCCCGTAGGCGGTTGCCGGGGGTAAAAGCGCCAAATAGCCATGCCCAGAGCGGCTACAACCACGACGGCAGCCGCCAATATCCAGGGGAAATTCGAGGCATCACCGCTCTCCGCGTATGAGTTGTCCACTTTTTCAGCCAGAACTTCTTTGGGAACGATTTTCGCGACAGGCGCTTTCGGAACCGGAACCGGCGCCGGTTCCGCAGTTTCTGCTTTCTTGGGTTGAGCTTCCCCGGAGGCCGTCAGGTAATCGGCAACGGCCTGATCTTCATCAAGGCCGACGCAGCGTGCGTATGCCCGTACGAATCCCCGGTTAAAGATGCCTCCCGGAAGCTGGTCGAAGTGTTCTTCTTCCATGGCGCGAAGGAATCGCGTCCCAATCTTGGTGGTCAGGGCTACGTCGTCCAGGGTAATGCCGCGCTTTTCGCGCGCTTTCTTCAATCGGTCTCCGAATGGCGGCAAGCGGCGGTTCTCCTTGGGTCAACAGGCAATGTTCTACAGCCATGCCTGCAGCCTAACGACAAATAATATATGTCAAGCGTTTAGTAGAACATGCACGAATTATCGCAGCCCGGACAAGAACCGTACATGCCAACCTGGCTTACGGCGGGTGGCGCTACAGGTTCCTATTACTATCGTTCATTGCCCATGCTTCGGGGCGCCCCTTATAATCGCAGCATTTCCATGACATTCGAGGTTGAAGTTCGATGACGCAAGCCCCCGGCGCCGGTCGTAGTCGGCAAAGTCAAGAGTTGAACATCTTTCATGATGTTGCTAAAGCTCTTACGTCTTCGCTGGACCTCGATTCCATCCTGCAAACCATCATGGAAAAGATGGCGGAATACTTCAAGCCAGACACCTGGTCGTTGCTCATGGTCGATGCGGAACGCGACGAACTCTATTTCGCGATCGCGGTTGGCAGCGCCGCTGAAGCCCTGAAGAATGTACGCCTTAAAGTCGGCGAAGGCATCGCCGGTCATGTCGCCAAGCACGGCGAGAAACTGATCGTTCCCGACGTGATGACCGATCCACGTTTCACCAAACGGATCGATGAAATGACCAAGTGGGAGACGCGTTCCATCATCTGCGTTCCGGTCCGCTCCAAACTCCGGGTGCTCGGCGTAATTCAATTGGTCAACGTCGACATGGCCCACTTCGGAGACGAAGAATCGTTTTTCCTGCAAGCGCTCTGCGACTACGCCGCAATCGCGATCGAAAACGCCCGCTCGGTGGAAAAAATTCAGGAACTCACCATCACCGACGATTGCACCGGCCTTTACAATGCCCGGCATCTGTACAAGACTTTGGAAAAAGAAGTCTATCGCTCAGCCCGCTTTGCCTATGAGTTCACGGTACTGTTCATCGATCTCGACCACTTCAAACAGGTCAATGACACGCACGGACATTTAATCGGCAGCAAGCTGCTGGCGGAAATCGGCTATCTGGTAAAAGCCCAGTTGCGATTGATCGATTATGCTTTCCGCTACGGTGGTGACGAATTTGTGATCCTGCTGCCGCAGACTGGAAAAGATCAGGCGCTCGTAGTTGCCCGGCGTTTGCGCGACAGCCTCCGCACCAGCATGTTCTGCAAGGAAGAAGGACTCAATCTGAATGTCCGCGCCTCGATCGGCGTTGCCACCTATCCGCACGATGCCAAGACCCCGCACGACGTCATCCGCCAGGCTGACGAAATGATGTATCTGGTAAAGAACACGACCCGGGACAATATTGGGATTGCGCAGCGCGGAGTGATGAAGTAGAGGAAATTTTAGATTTTTGATTTCAGATTTAAGAGCTTGGCGTTTCCAATCTAAATTGACATGACAGGTGGCCCATCCTAAATTTCGCGCTGTTTGCGAAATTTAGAGAGGGGACGTTGCACGCAAATCCAAAGCCAGCAACGCTCGTCCCGATGTCGAACGTCCCCACTCGAGGCAACACCGGGCTTGAATAGGCCATCTGTGACCAAGACAATCCTTACGTCGATCCGGAGAAACTCAGAGACTTCTGCATACTCAACGGCGCATTTTGCATCCCGAAGCGGCAGCCGAACGTCTAGAGATAGATGTACAAAGCAAAAGCTTACTCCGCTGCAAGTGCGACCTCTCCGATGGCTGCCAATTCCATCACACGTCGCGATCCAACCGAAAACGATGTCCAAATTGAAATTCTGTACTGCGGTATTTGTCACTCCGATCTTCATCAGGTCCGCGACGAGTGGAACGAATTCATGCCCACCGTCTATCCCTGTGTTCCCGGACACGAAATCGTCGGCCGCGTCACCAAGGTTGGTTCAGCGGTCTCGAAGTTCAAGCTCGGCGACCTCGCCGCGGTCGGTTGCCTGGTGGACACCGATCGCACCTGTCCTGAGTGCAAGGCGGGCATGGAGCAGTTCTGTCCGAACTTTACTTTGACTTATAACTTTCCCGATAAGCATTTGGGAGGCGTCACCTACGGCGGCTACTCAGACAGCATCGTCGTCGATCAGAGGTTTGTTCTGCGGGTACCGACCAATCTTGATCTCGCTGGAACTGCTCCTTTACTTTGCGCTGGCATCACCACTTACTCGCCGATGCGCCATTGGGGCGTGACCAAAGGCAAGAAGGTTGGAGTCGTTGGTCTCGGTGGGCTCGGCCACATGGGCGTCAAGTTTGCGCATGCGCTGGGAGCGCACGTGGTCGTCTTCACGACGTCTCCGAATAAGAAAGATGACGCGCTCCGCCTCGGCGCGGACGAAGTCGTCATTTCGAAAAACGCGGACGAGATGCAAAAGCATGCCGGCAGCTTCGATTTCATTCTCGACGCCGTCGCTGCCAACCATGACATCAACGCCTATATCAACCTTCTACGCCGTGATGGGAACATCACCCTCGTCGGTGCTCCAGACAAGCCTCTTCCGGTAGCAGCGTTCGCTCTTATCATGGGTCGCCGCAGCCTCTCCGGCTCGCCGATTGGCAGCATCGCCGAGACTCAGGAGATGCTCGATTTCTGCGGCAAGCACAACATCACTTCTGACGTCGAAGTCATCCCGATCCAAAAAGTCAACGAAGCTTACGAAAGATTGCTGAAGTCGGATGTGAAATATCGCTTCTCGATCGACATGGCGTCTCTTAAATAGGAGTAACCAATGGCAGCCACGGACGAAACCGATATCAAGGCGCTTATCGAAAGATGGGCCAAAGCGGTTCGCGATGAGAACAGGGCCGGGATTCGCGCCGACCATGATCCTGAAATCTTGATGTTCGACGTGCCGCCTCCGTTCCTGTCGCGAGGTCTGGATGCCTACATGAAAACGTGGGAGACATTTTTTTCATCAGTGGAGAAGCCTATCGCTTTTGATTTTCACGATGTGAAGATCACTGCCGGAAAGGATGTCGCCTTCGCCACAGCCACAGGACAGTGCGTAAATACAGATTCGCAGGGCAAACGGGAAGAACTGAAGTTTCGCCTGACCATGGGCCTGCAAAAAATCGAAGGCCGATGGCGCGTGATGCATGAGCATCATTCGCTGCCAGCGGAGTAGATCGCTGAGAGTGCCCCGTCTTTCCCGCGTTCTTTCCGTGAGGGCAAGTCCAACTTTTGATTAGGGAGAGTAGCAATGCAAAAACGCCAATTGGGAAATCTTGAAGTATCGGCCATCGGCCTCGGCTGCATGGGATTGAGCTTCGGCCTGGGCCCCGCCGTGGAAAAGAACGAAGGCATCGCTCTGATTCGAGCGGCTGTCGAAAGTGGCGTCACATTCTTCGATACCGCCGAAGTCTATGGTCCGTTCACCAACGAAGAGTTAGTGGGCGAGGCTCTTGCTCCATTCCGCAGCCAGGTGGTGATCGCAACCAAGTTCGGCTGGGCGCCAAATCCGCAGGATGGCGGCAAATGGAATATTTTAAACAGTCGTCCAGATCACATCAAAGAAGCAGTCGAGGGTTCGCTCAAGCGGCTTAAGACGGACGTCATCGATCTCTATTATCAGCACCGGGTTGATCCAAACGTGCCCATCGAAGACGTTGCTGGTGCAGTGAAGGATCTCGTTCAGCAAGGCAAGGTCAAACACTTCGGACTTTCGGAGGCCGGGGTGCAAGTGATCCGCCGCGCGCACGCAGTCCAGGCCGTGACCGCACTTCAGAGTGAATATTCGCTGTGGTGGAGAGAGCCCGAAGAAGAAATTTTGCCGGCGCTCGAGGAACTCGGGATCGGATTCGTTCCCTTTAGCCCCCTGGGAAAAGGATTTCTCACCGGCAAGATCAATGACGAAACCAAATTCGATAAGACTGATTTCCGCAACGTCGTTCCACGCTTCACGGCGGAGAACCGCAAAGCGAATCAGGCTCTGATTGATTCACTCAGCCAGATCGCCGCACGGAAGAAGGCCACACCGGCGCAAATCGCGATCGCCTGGATCCTCGCCCAAAAACCCTGGATGGTCCCCATCCCCGGCACCACGAAGCTGCATCGGCTGGAAGAAAACAACGGCGCTGCTGCGATCCAATTAACATCCGACGATCTTCGCCAAATTCACAGTGCCACTTCGAAGATTCCGGTCCACGGCGAGCGCTATCCGGAGGCCATGCAGAAATTGATCAATCGCTAGATTGCAAAAAAAGGCCCCGCTTTTTAGCGGGGCCCCGTTACTTTCCAACTATTTTCCTACCTTACCTTTGACGCTGCCTACGCCAGTGCAGAAATCCCATCCCTTGACGGCCAGATAGCCGTCGTAGAAATAGCAGGCTCCCTTGATGGTGTCGGCGAAATCCGCAACCACCGCTTTGTTGTTGTAGATTTCCGTCAGCTCGGCTTCGCTTGAAGTGTTCTTCAGGCCGGTAGCGTTGACAATTCCCGCCAGCGCCGGTGACGACACGCTGGTACCGCCAACGATCCACCAAGCGCCCGGACCACCCTGACCATTTACCTTAATGCTGTCCTTCACCCAAACTCCGGTGTTGGGATCCGCGTCAAAGGACAAATCAGGAGTTCCGCGCACATTGCCTACAATGCTTTCGATTCCGTTCTGATAGCTCGGCCGCGGTTCGACCGTGCTCGGACCACCACCCGCCAAATTCCAGGCAAGCTCAAACTGAAATGCTCCAGTGATCGGGTTCCTGCTGATGGTCGTCCCGCCCGCCGCGACTACGTTAGGCGAAGAGCTGGGATAACTCGTTCCTTCCGTATCACCGGTGGAAGCGAAGAACACGACGCCTGACTCGACAAAGAGCGAGTCAGAAGACGTCTCGCCGGCGGACTCGGACCCGCCCCAACTCATCGTGACTTCTCCGCCGCCGGCGGCGTTTACCAGCGCCGCGGCTTTGGTTACAGCAGCGTAGAGATCGGCATTGTTGTTCGTCTTCGCCTCCACCAGAATGATGGCTGCGTTGGGCGCCATGGCATGGGCCCATTCAATGTCCAACGATTCTTCCAGCTCCCATCCGCCGGTGGAATCCTGAATGGGCTTGGTTCCATTCGCATAAACCACCGAGAAAGTCTTCGATGTGGGCACGGGCAAACCGAATTGAGTAGAGAATGCCGCCAGGTCCGTGGCTGCGCTTGGATCGTCATATGCATCCACGATGGCGATCGCCCCGAAACCGCCGATCGGGTTGGCAGTCACGGTATTGGGATTGCATCCCTTCACAAACTTGGTGAGTTTATAGAGGCATCCGATCGAAGCTGGAGTCTCGTAGAAAGTTCCCGGCCCCGGGGTCCCCACGAAAGGACTGAAGCCGGCAGCTGGCATGGTACCCGCCGCGGGTTGCAGGATCAAAACGTTGGTGTGGGAACGAACGCCGCGATCCTCGATCCGCTCAATGCTTGAGTTGGGTACGATGACATGGGCGCGCCGAGAATCAGTCTGGGCGAACGCAGGACTCGCAATCCCGATTAACAACGCAGCTACGGTAAGAAATGAAGACGACAGGGTCGAAACTTTCATAAACGGTAGGGTCCTTTTTGCGGATTTTGATGAGCACAGCTCAAAATGTGGGGGACAGAGAAAAAGTTTACTTGCTGATCAGTCGGGGAGAACTGATTGAAAAAACAGAGAACTTACAGGCACGGAAAGTCTCGCCGAAGCGGTACGAAGTGTCAAGATGAAAGGATTTGCACTTGAACCAATTACAACAATCTTGCGGATCAGTCCGCGGACACGGTCGCAGCTTTGGGCAGGCGCGGTTCTCGTAGTTTTTCTTGCGGCAGCGGATGCGTTTGCAGCCACTTGCGAACTTCCGGCAAAGCGGCGCGCATGGCGACTTCCCCAGCCCGAACCAATGCGGCGGATTGGTCGAAAGCGTCGTATTTAAATTCATGGACATCAGGTTCGACGACCAGATCCGCCGCCTGCTTCCACTGGCTGCTGTTCATTTCCTGCGCAATGGCAAAGCATTGCCCGATAACTTCGAACACATGTCGCGGGCCTTCCACGTTCGTCCATTTGCCTTTCAGACTGATCGCGAGCACTCGGCCCGCACCCATTTCCCGCAATGGCTGGGCCGGCACTGGATAGGCGAGCATGCCATCGACGAGCAGGCGTCCATTAATCCTGACTGGCAAGAACATGCCCGGATAAGCACAACTGGCGCGCACCGGATCGACGAGTGGGCCGGAGTGAAAGACCACTCCTTCTCCGGTAGAAAAATCCGTCGCGGTGACGGCTAGAGGAATTTTCAGATCTTCAAAAGTTTTTACCTTCAGCAGATTATCGAGAAATCCGATCATGCGCTGATTGCTGGCGAAGCCGCAGCGGGAGAGTGTCCAGCGGGCGAAGTTTCTGAAACGCACTCGGGACGCGAATTCTTCACACTCTTCAATGCTAAGTCCGCTACAGTAGGCAGCCCCGATTAACGCACCCACACTGGTGCCTGCCACAAAATGGATGGGGATTTTTTCTTCTTCGAGGACTTTCAGAATGCCGATGTGGGCGATGCCGCGAGCGAATCCGCCACCCAAAGCCAGTCCGATGCTGGGGACATGGTTTTCCAGCAGCAGCGCCGGATGGCTGGAAAACTCCCGCCCGAATGCCTGTACGGATCGAACGATCTTGTCCAGACCCTTCACGACGGACCCCGCTTCTCTTCTCTCGGATTAGATGCCACCCGATGTCATGATGTCACATATCAGTAGTGTGTGGCCTTGGTTACTCTCACGTGGGCGGACACCTCGTCTACCAGAGATCTCCAGCGGATTGTGTGACTAACTACCCTATTCCTGATAACTTGGGCGCATGGTTCGGGAAATATCCGCGGGAGGAGTAGTCGTCCGGCAATCCGGGGAAGGATGGGAAATGGCCGTCATCCAACCGCAACGAGAACCGTCCGAGACGAAGAAATCCTCAAAATTGCTACTGGCCTTACCTAAGGGATTAGTCGATCCCGGTGAAAAGTCCGAGCAAACCGCCATTCGCGAAGTGATGGAAGAAACCGGTTTGACGGCGGCCATGATCGCGAAGCTGCGCGATATTAAATACGTTTACGTGCGCTCCTGGGGAGACGGCGAACGCGTGTTCAAAATTGTTAGCTTTTACTTGCTGCGCTACGAGTCGGGCACTATCGATAACATTGAGCCTGCGATGCGCGTCGAGGTGAAACAGGCATTGTGGATTCCGCTCGAAGGCGCGGCCCTCAAATTGACCTATAGCGGTGAGCGAGAAGTGGTCAAAGCGGCGCAGGAATATCTGAAATCGCACTCCGAGGCATAAATTTTCTATGACGCGAATCCACGCCGAAAAACATTTCACGTCCAGCAATTTTGTTCGCGACATCGTCATTGGCATGTCCGACGGCTTGACTGTACCTTTCGCCCTCGCGGCCGGCCTTTCCGGCGCGGTACAAAACACAACGCACAATACGCAGTTGATTGTTATCGGTGGGCTCGCCGAAATTGCCGCAGGATCGATCGCGATGGGACTGGGGGGATATCTCGCTGCCCGTGGAGACGCTGAACACTACGAACAGGAGCGTCTGCGCGAAGAACGTGAAATTATCGAAATCCCCGAAGAAGAAAAAGCCGAAGTCAGCCGCGTCTTCGAAGCCTACGGACTCACCAAAGCGCAGAGTATGCCGATTGTCGAGGCGCTGAGCCAGCATCCAAAGTCGTGGGTGGATTTCATGATGCGCTACGAACTCGGGCTGGAAGAAC
Organism: Terriglobales bacterium; assembly: GCA_036271275.1. Lineage (GTDB taxonomy): Bacteria > Acidobacteriota > Terriglobia > Terriglobales > Acidobacteriaceae > DATBAX01. The sequence continues at coordinate 95 of DATBAX010000166.1, read as the reverse complement.
CCGATCCTCGCCGCGCCGTCACCAGCGCCGCAACCATTGCGGGATCGTATGTGGCCGGTGGATTGATTCCGCTTTCTCCCTACATTATTCTCGGC
>DATBAX010000165.1:0-6524 GCA_036271275.1 Terriglobales bacterium | reverse complement strand
CGCCTTCATCGCCGCGTGAATCATGTTTTGCCCGGAACGCGGGCCTGCAAGGCCCGCTCTTTCACGGCGGCGCGCGCAGCATTGAAGTCTTCTCTAAATGAACGTTTTTTCGTCCGGGCATCCAGTTTTTCCGCAACCTCTGCCAAGCCGCGCCCTGACACGAGTCCCCCTTTTAAACTGCACCACTACCCCCAATTGCTGCCATGACACACTTCCCTTTAGGCGGAGCTATAATTCTCCGCAAGTACCGGCGTGCGCCCTGTTTTCCAGGACCCTGTCATGAACCTCCGCCCGTGCAATCCGCTTGATTCGGTTCGCTTACTACTCGGAATCGGGCTGTGTCTCCTTGTTCTCTCCGCAGCCGGACAAGATGCATCCACGACCCTGAAAGCATCGAGCCATCTGGTCACGGTTGACGTAGTGGTCAAAGACTTCAATGGCCACCCTCTCTCGAATCTCTCCAGCAAAGATTTTCAAATTCAGGAAAAGATAGGCTGGGCGACCCGGGTGCCGCAGAAAATCGTGTCGTTCCGGGTGGTCGATACTACGCATCACCAGAAAGCCGAAGCAAAACATGCCGGGCCTACCGGAATCTCCACGAACTCTGTATCGACGAAAATTCCGGACCCATCTCTGACGGTCGTGTTGCTCGATGGCGTCAATACTGATTTATTCGCGCCGGAAATCCGGCTCCAGGTCACAAGGATGGCCGATAGTTTTCCGGCCCGTGTCCCGATCGCGATTCTATTGTTGGGCAAAAAGTTGCGAGTGCTTCAGGATTTCACCACGGATTCCAAGCTGCTGCGGTCGGCGGTGCGGGGCGCTTTCTCCGCCGGACCGTTCAAAGTAATTCAGCCCAGCGACTTGAATGCCCTCGCTCTTGATCGGCCAGAAATACCGGACAGCCCTTCGAACCTGCCGTCCTTGTCCGCCATCCGGGATTGGAATCGTGTGGAATCCACTGACAACGTCACCGATCATCGGATACAACTGACCATGGACGCCATGCGCGCCATCGTGCGGCATTTGGCCGGCTATCCGGGACGAAAGAAGTTGATCTGGATATCGTCAGCACTGCCTTTCAGTATCGCTCCCGGCCCCCAGCTTGAGGTTGCGGACGATCTTCAAAATTATCGCGGTCAAATTTCCGTCCTCATGAATGCGCTTTCTAACGCGCAGGTTGCGGTCTATCCCACCCATCCCGGCGGGTTTGAGTTTTCAAATCGTTATGCGGCAAACCCCGGGGAGCCTGTTTCCGGGCCGGGTGCGACGGCAATTCCCCTGAAAAGCACGGACTATTCGGCAGCCGATACGACCATGGAAGAATTTTCCAGCCAGACCGGGGGACAAACCTGCACTTATGATGGAGATCTTTCCGGTTGCCTGAAGAAAGCGCTCGAGGACGGACTCACTTACTACGAAATTTCCTACAACGCATCGTCTGAGAATTGGAAGGCGGGTTTCCATCGCATTAGGGTCACAACGCCTTTTATTGAAACTCATCTGTCCTATCGGCGGGGCTATTACGCGCAGAATGAAAATCCGGCCGGAATCCAAACTACGACCGGAAAAAATAAGCCCGAACCCGAACTGAAACAGGCGGCATGTGACGACCTGATGACCGCCACATCGATTCCGTTGCGGGCCCAAGCTATTTCATCCGGCATTTCACCCAACAATGGAGAGCGGGCAAAGTTTTCACTGGTAGTGGATGGTAAGGTGCTCAGCCCGGATTTCTCATCCGCCGACACCCGGCAAGTCACGCTGCATCTGGATTATGCGGTATGTGCCTTCGATTCCGTTGGCAAGCCGATCCAATACTTGCAGCAACACACCGATCAGGATTTGACCGCGGCTCAATACGAATCCGCAAAGCAAAACGGCTTGCCGCATCTTCTGGAATTCGCCGCTCCTCAAGACACCACCCAGCTGCGATTACTAGTGCGTGATTCTTTGGGCGGGGATCTGGGCTCGATAGACCTCACGTATCCCGGAACTATTGCTGACGCCAGGCCTCCCGATCAGGCTGCGACTTCCATAATCCTCTCGAGTCCAGCGAATACGCCCGTCGGCCCCGCGCTGGCGGCAAATCCCGCCGCACTGTCCGACCCTCTAGGGCAAACTCGAGGATTGCCTCAGGAAGCGGCGATTTCCTCCTACTGTGATGCAATGGCGCCCGCGGGCGATCAGGGCTCGGCATTGTCAAGTCTCTGCAAATTCGTGTTGTCGCTGCGCAGAAAACTTCCGAATGTAATTTGTGAGCGCGAAATGAAACGTTTCGGACTGCCCAATGGACGAAACGATGTGGTCAAGGCGATAGCTACTTATCAGGGCGGCCAGGAGTTCTACAGCAATGTCACCATCGACGACCAGCCGACCGAACCTTCCTCCCCGGCCTTGGCCGGCATGTCGATGGGCGAGTTTGCGACCTACCTGCAGGCGCTCTTTGCGCCCGACAGCGACACCGACTTCAAGTTCCTAAAAGAAGAAGCCGTACCATCCGGCCACAGGCTGGTTTTTTCTTACCATGTGGACCGGCAAAATAATCAATTCCGTTACCTGCACGCAACCATACCTGGCAGCCGTTCCGGAATGACATTTTTCCCCGGATATCGCGGGCGGCTGTGGATCGACAAAGCGACTCTGAACCTACTCCGCTTAGAGTCGGAAGCAGTGGACTTGGATCCTGGTTTCCCCATTCGCAGCGCCAAAACAGAGATCGACTACGCCAAGGTATCTCTGGGCGATGGAACCGAATTCGTTTTGCCCGTTCGATCGAATATCCGGGTGTGCTCGGGTGACGCTTCTCAATCCGACGATTGCGCCCGCAACCTGGAAAAGTTCTCGAACTGGCACCGCTTTGGAGTAAAGACCCGGATCGTGTCGGACGTGGCGCAGTAGAAATGGTAGTGGCGCAGTTTGAAAGGAGACTCGTGTCAGGTCCCCGCTTCAGCCTTGCCGAAACGGAATCAATCTGACACGAATCTTTTTCAAGCTGCACCACGACCGTAAAAATTCCCATTTTGGCACTCGCATTCTTTTCATCGCGATGCGAGGACTGTACATACATTTCCGTCATCACCGAATGTTCCCCGTGGAACACTTCTCCGTTTTGCAGGGCGACTAATCTTCCACGTATGCGGTGATAACCCGGTTCTTGCCCTGGGTTTTGGCGGAGTACATGAGGTCGTCGGCGACCTTGACCATCTGCGCGACCGACTCGCCAGGCTTGGCGAAGGTGACCAGCCCAATGCTCAGGGTCACAGGCCACTGTCGCGCTTGCACCGCATCCAGAAGGATGCGGCTCAATTTGTTCATCACTTCCAGGGCCGCGTCCTTGCCGGTCTCTGGTAGCAGCAGGGCAAATTCATCGCCGCCGAGACGCGCGACTGTGTCTGTGCTGCGAATCGTGGAGACGATGGTTTGAGCGATCAGGCGCAGAAGTTCGTCGCCGGTTTCATGGCCTAGTTGATCGTTGACCTGTTTGAAGTTGTCGAGATCGATGTAGGCCAGAGTCAATGGCCGCTTGTAGCGCCGGCTGCGCGCGGCTTCGAGTTGAAGGGCCTCGGAGAAGGCGCGGCGGTTCGGGATCTGCGTCAGGAAATCCAAACGCGAAAGGTTTTTCTCGTTCTCCAACGCAGCTTCCAGTTTCTCCTGGCTGGCCTTTAGCTCTTTCTCTAGGCGTATTTGCGCGGTGATGTCCTGGGCGTGACCCACAATGTAGCGGGGCTTGCCCTCTTCGGCAACGCGGACATTGCGATATAGCCAATAGCGAGTCGTCCCTTTATGATCGAGCACGCGCATGATGCCGGAGTGCTCGCCGATCAGGTCGATTTCACGCAGATAAGTATCGAAGTTCGGATGGTCCTTAGGTGGCAGGAACTGGCGCAGGTTCCCGCGCTCGCTGTCGCCTGGAGTGTAACCAAGTATGTCGGCCGCGGCGCGATTCACCGAAAGCAGGTTGCCCTGCAAGTCATGCATGCAAATCAAGCCCTGTCCCTCTTCCACTAGCCTGCGATAGGCTTCCCTGGTTTCACGCAATTCCGCTTCGGCGCGATGGCGTTCGGTAACGTCGCGAAAAACTCCAACCACGCCGACAATTTTTCCAGCCCCATCCCGATAAGGCGCTTTGCTGGAGGCAATGATTTTGGTCTGTCCTGCGGCCGTCAGGGTCCGTTCGTATTCGATGATGCGGCCGGAGGCAATCACCTCTCGGTCTTCGTTCGCGAGCCGCTGGGCTGAGGCTTCATCGAACAGAGCGGCATCCGTTTGTCCCAGGACTTTGTCCGTGGACCAACCCATGAAGCGGCCGCCGGCTTCATTGATCACTTGATAATGTCCTTCGGTATCCTTGGCGAGAATGCCGTCACCTGAGCCCTCCACGACCGCTTTCAGCAGATTGTTGGCCTTGCCGATTTCCAGGGCGAAGCGCGACCGGTTTGCAAAATCGCGATAGATGAAAAAGAAGCCAAGGGTGAGGAGAACAAACTGCAGCGCAACGTCAATCGCGAGAAAGCTTTCATTCCTGCCGACGCTAGCTTCAAATTTCGCGGTACGAGAGGCCAGCAGTTGTTTCTCATCATTCTGCATGCCCGCGCTCGCCCTGCGGATTTCGTCCACTTCCCGCAGGCCGCTGCCTTCCATCACGCTATGCATTGCCGGTTCGATTCCCTGTTCGCGCCTTAAGCGAATGGTGGCGGCGAGCCGGGCGATCTCGGCCGTGAGGTACGGACGCAACCTGGCAATCGATGCCTGCTGCTGGAGATTGTCCTGGGTCGATACCTGAATGCGGTCGAGATTTTGTTCGACTTCGTCGAGCGAGGAATCGTAAGTTCGGAGATATGCCTCGTTGCCGGTAAGCAGATAGCCGCGTTGGGCGCTTTCAGCCTCTTCGATTCTATTCCTGAAGCTTTGAAGTTCTTCGAGTACGTCTCGGGTGTGCGTGACCCACAGACGGTTCTCTCGAAATTGCAGGTCCTCCTGATAGAGCAGCGCACTTGCCCACGATAAGACACCCAGTGCGACGACGTAACCGAAAATCATCCGAAGACGTGCCTTCGATTTAAAAATCTTACGCTCCTTGGAAACCGCAGGGTCGCTACCGATGGCCGTTAGTATACTTTGAAGCTGGCTGCGAAGCTTTGCCAGGCTTTGGGTTGTTACAGGAAGCGAAAATCAGCAGAAGCGTGGATGGCCCGTCGGAGCGCGTTTTTAAAGGGCATTTCGAGATTTCTCGAAATTAAGGCCCGGCCTTCTTTCGGGTGCGCCGCGAAAGAAAGACCCCGTACCCCGGGGTTTGGATAGAGGCGGTGCAGAATTATTGCCGGCCGGCAAGCCCTCCCCGGGCTTCCGAGAAACACCAAGGCAGAAACCGTTGGACTTCCCGTCCGGCGTTGCAACTTTAGCACGTTTCTGTCACGTTTCGTTCCACACGCGATCGGATGAACGTCAAAAAAAATGCCAAGACGTGGAATTTCGCTCTTTTTATTTCTCCAACGCAATGTCTCGTAGAATAGGTGCATGGCAATCCCACGCGAACTTGCAGGGCAGAAATATATGTCGTTGGCAACATTCCGCAAGAGTGGCGTAGCGGTCTACACGCCAGTATGGTTTGGCGAAGACGACGGCAAACTTTACGTTACGTGCCGTGCGGACTCTGGAAAGTGCAAGCGGCTACGAAATAGTTCCAAAGCCCGGATCGCGCCCAGCACCTTGCGCGGGAAGATTACGGGACCGGAGTTTGCGGCGACGGCGAAGATTTTGCCGAAGGAAGAGTGGCCGCGAGCCCTGGCAAGCATAAGAAAGAAATATTGGATCACCCGATTTCCCTGGCCTTGGAGAAAAAGCAGCGTTTACCTGGAGATTGAGATGGCGTGATAACGATTTAGGAAGCATAACCGTGGGATATAAGCCCATCCCATGGGCGCGATTCCTTTCTTCAATTTGCCCCTGCTCCGATCCCCTGTTAAGATTTTTACTTCCTAAAGGTTACATAATTTTTGTTAAGTGTGCGTTCACACATCTCACTCTGGAGGCGAAATGGCGGTTAAAGTTGGCATCAATGGGTTTGGACGTATTGGTCGCAACGTGTTCCGTGCGTCGTTAAAAGACCCGAATATCGAGATTGTCGCAGTCAACGATCTCACCGATCCGAAAACCCTTGCGCATCTGCTGAAATATGATTCGATTCTAGGCAATTTGCCCAACAAGATCTCCGCTGGTGCGGACAGCATTACGATCGACGGCAAGGTTCTCAAAGTATTCGCGGAAAAAGATCCGGCGAAACTGCCGTGGGGTTCCGTGGGCGTGCAGGTGGTAGTTGAATCCACCGGGCGGTTTACCGATGCGTCCGAAGCCAGCAAACACAAGCGCGATACGGTAAAGAAAGTGATCATCTCGGCGCCCGCAAAGGGCGAAGACGTCACGCTGGTTCTCGGCGTGAATCATGACAAGTACGATGGCGCCAAGCACCACATTGTCTCGAATGCTTCCTGCACCACGAATTGTCTGGCGCCGATTGCGAA
>DATBAX010000164.1:0-18507 GCA_036271275.1 Terriglobales bacterium | reverse complement strand
TGGAATGGTCCGTGCGAGGGCGTTAACCACCAAGGACACGAAGCATCACGAAGGAAATTCGCAACGTCCACGTAGGCGCCGACGCCTTCCTCTACGCGCGAACTTTAGCCAGCCGTAAACCGGGCCGCAAAGGGCAATCGTTCCCGCGTCATCAGATCTGATCCCCAAAGAGGTATTTTTTAATTCGCGTGAATCCGCGCAAATCCGTGGCCGGTCCTTGACTTCGGTTCTGTCACACCAACATAATAAAAGGTTCTCTATTCACTTTTGAACCGACAAGGAAAGTTCTCCGTGGCGACGACAGCCAGTCCGACCAGCCAACCACCCGGCGTAGCACCCTTGCGGGCGGGCCAGGGACATTCTTTCCTGCTGCGTCGCTTGCATTCGCTGAGTGGGATTATTCCCATTGGCGCTTTTCTGGTCGAACATTTTGTTTCGAACGCCTTCGCCACTCGCGGCCCGGAAGCTTACACCAAGCAAGTCGCGTTTTTATCCAGCTTCCCATTTGTGTTTGGACTGGAACTGTTTGGTATCTGGCTGCCGATTCTTTATCACGCGCTCTATGGCTTCTACATCTGGTTTCGCGGGGACAGCAACGTTATCGAGTATCCGTGGTCCGGCAACTGGATGTACACAGCGCAGCGTTACACCGGTGGGATCACATTTGCCTACATCATTTGGCATACATGGCATCTGCGATTCTCTGGAGTCCATCTCCTTAGTCATCCAGAAATTGCGTTTGGGAAAGTGCAAGCGGAATTTCATAGTCCGTGGGGACTGGCGGCTTATGCGATTGGAATTACTTGCGCGTCGTGGCATTTCGCGTACGGATTATGGTTATTCGCCGCGAAGTGGGGCATCACTTCTGGCGACCGAGCGCGGCGAAAATTTGGCTATGTATGCGCACTGATTGGGCTGACATTCGTGCTGGTAGGTGCGGCGACGATGCGTGCGTTCCTCACTGTGCCTCAGCAACCTACCGCGCCCGTGGAAGAACCAAATGACATCAAGGTGCAATCTCTTTTAATGTCCACGGCAGATTGGAATCGGAGTTAGATGGCAGCGAATCCAAAAATTATTGTGATCGGCGGCGGGCTGGCCGGTTTGTCGGCGGTGATCAAAATCGCCGAAATGGGCGGCGAAGTCGATCTGTTTTCGATTGTGCCGGTGAAGCGATCGCATTCGGTCTGCGCGCAGGGTGGCATCAACGCGGCCAAGAACTTGAAGGGCGAAGGGGATTCTACCTGGCAGCATCTCGATGACACGGTTTACGGCGGCGATTTTCTAGCGAACCAGACGCCGGTGAAAAACATGTGCGATGCCGCTCCCGGCATCATCGATCTGCTCGATCGAATGGGAGTTCCGTTCAATCGCACTCCGGAAGGGCTTCTGGATTTTCGGCGGTTTGGCGGGACGCTGATGCATCGCACCGCATTTGCCGGCGCTACGACTGGGCAGCAGCTTTTGTACGCGCTCGACGAACAAGTCCGGCGGTACGAGTCCGAGGGCAAAGTTAAGAAATTTGAGCACTGGGAATTCTTGTCAGCGGTGCTCGATTCGAACAAAGTCTGTCGTGGTATTTGTGCGATGGATTTGCGGACGATGGAAGTACGAACGTTTCCAGCTGACGCCATCATCATTGCGACCGGCGGCATCGGCGCGATTTTTGGCAAGTCGACAAATTCCGTGGTCTGCACCGGATCGGCGCAGTCGGCGCTTTATCAGCAAGGATGCTATTACGCGAATGGCGAATTTATTCAGGTGCATCCCACATCGATTCCCGGCGAAGACAAGCTTCGCCTGATGTCGGAATCGGCGCGTGGTGAAGGCGGGCGCGTTTGGGTACCGAAGAATCCTGGCGACAAGCGCGACGCGCTTTCGATTCCTGAGAACGAACGCTGGTATTTTCTGGAAGAGTGGTACCCGAAGTACGGCAATCTGGTGCCGCGAGATGTCGCAACCCGCGCGATTTTCAAAGTGGTCTACGAGCACAACCTCGGGATCGATGGCAAGCCGATGGTATACCTCGACCTGACGCACATCGACAGCGCAACTCTTGATCGCAAGCTCGAAGGCATTCTCGAAATCTACGAAAAGTTTGTCGGCGACGATCCGCGCAAAGTTCCGATGAAGATTTTCCCGGGCATGCACTACACCATGGGCGGCTTGTGGGTGGATTTCAATCAGGCGACCAACATAGCTGGAATTTATGCCGCCGGCGAATGCGAGTATCAATATCACGGGGCGAATCGGCTGGGCGCGAATTCTCTCGTTTCCTGCATCTATGGCGGGTTCACTGCCGGACCCAATGCGGTGCGCTATGCGCGCAATCTGGCTGCGGCCCCGAGCACCGCCCACTTCGAAGCCGAGCGCAAGAAACAGCAAGAAAACAATTCCACTCTCATGAGTTCGGACGGCAAGGAAAACCCGTTCAGTCTCTGGCGCGAGTTGGGCGAGTTGATGACGAAGGATTGCACCGTCATCCGCTACAACAAGAATCTGAAAGCCACGGATTCGAAGCTGGTGGAACTGTTGGAACGCTTCCAGCATGTCAATCTGAGCGATAAGTCGCAGTGGGCAAATACTTCGGTGATTTTTACCCGGCAGCTTTACAACATGCTGCAACTGTCGCGCGTCATCGCGCAAGGTGCCGGTATGCGCGATGAATCGCGTGGCGCACATTACAAGCCGGACTTTCCCGATCGCGATGACAAGAACTGGCTGAAGACAACTAAAGCGTATTTTGCTCCGGATGCTGACGAGCCGAGATTTGAGTTTGAGGCGGTGGATGTATCGCTTATTCCGCCACGGCCGAGGAAGTATTGATCGCCAAGTTTGGGGAATCTGAATGAGAGAGCGTTAAACCACCAAGGACACGAAGTGACACTAAGGAATGCAGCGCGAAATCTCGAAGCGGAATCCGACGACAAGAGACTTCAAGTACTCGATGAAGTTGCCGGGCCAAAGACCTCGAACCGAAAAAGATTCTTCGGACTTCTTGCTTTTCTGGGTTTTGCGATGGCCATCCTAGAATTGATTCGATTTCTTCAGAAGCAGGGTCCGATTCATGCCGGCATGGCGGTCATTTGGCTCACCGTCGGCGCGCTCTGGGGCTTTCGCTTCCGTCATTTCGGCGAGACGAGAACCAGCGTTAAAGTACCGAAATAAAGTTGAACTATGGCAAACACGAAAACAGTTCTCTTCAAGATCAAGCGGCAGGCGAGCCCTACAGCGGAATCGCGCTGGGAAGAGTTTGAACTGGCCTGGCATCCGGGGATGAATGTCATTTCGTCGATGATGGAGATTGCCCGTAATCCTGTCACTCGCGATGGCAAGCCGACGACGCCCATTACCTACGACTCGAATTGTCTGGAAGAAGTTTGCGGTTCCTGCGCCATGTTGATTAATGGCAAAGCTCGCATGGCTTGCTCAGCGTTGGTCGATAAACTAGAGCAGCCGATTCGCCTCGAGCCGTTCTCGAAATTTCCTGTGGTCCGCGATCTAGCCGTTGATCGAAGCGTGCTGTTTGAGAATTTGAAAGCCGTCAAAGCCTGGGTCCCGGTCGATGGAACTTACGATCTCGGCTCGGGACCGCGCATGACGATGAGCGACCAGGAAGAAGCGTATCCGCTTTCGCGGTGCATTTCCTGCTGCTGTTGCATGGAGGCTTGTCCGCAATTCAACGACAGCACGGGATTTGTGGGCGCGGCGACCATCTCGCAAGTGCGGTTGTTCAACACTCATCCCACTGGCCAGGCCCTGAAGCGGGAGCGGCTGGCGGCCCTGATGGGGGATGGCGGAATCCAGGAATGCGGGTATGCGCAGAACTGCGTGGAAGTTTGTCCCAAGGACATTCCGCTGACGAGGTCGATTTCCGAGGTCAGCGGCGACGTGATGAAACAAGCCATCGTTGACCTTTTCCGTCAGTGAAGGCAGCAGATTGGGTAAACGGCTTCCCTTTTACCCACTGACACAAAAGGGCACTCCAGCGTTCTTATAGACATAGGATCCCGGCTTCCCAGGCTGGGAAAGGCAGTCCAACTGCAACGATAACTGTGCAAGAAGAAAACGGGTAACCAAAGGTAATCGGAAAGAAGGTTAGGGCCGACTACCAATTGGTAACCTCTAATTTATTAGTTTGTTTTTAGTTTGGTTGACAAGTGATTTACAATCACCGCTCACCAGACATAAGAGGCCGAAGACCACTTCGTGAAAGTTAAAACTCAGCGCGCCGTCGTACTTTCGATTCTGCTGACAGTGGCCGTGTGCGGTCAGGCTTTTGGCCTGCATCGTTACATTGCACCGCGGCACGTTCGGCACGCCAGTCTTCGTCCCACGATTCATCCCCGCGTCCGCCGTAGCCGTTCACGACGAGTCGCTTGGAACCCAGTGTTTCGTCCTTCCCACGATTCCCTGCTGCGCCAGAATCTTGAAATTGACCGGATGGACCTGCCCCGCATTCAGAACGATGAAGAATTGGAGCAGTTGAAATCCAGCCAGGATTTGGTACCAATCATCGCCGGCAGGACTTTGCGTTTTGATCCGCGGCTTGCGCCGAACCGCCGCTACTGCCGTCCGTGGACGCGCGATTTTCTCGGCGATATTAGCGAAGCTTACTATCAACAATTTCATACGTCTCTGCAGGTGAATTCGGCAGTGCGCACGGTGCAGGTTCAAAAGAAGCTTCGCCGTCACAATCGCAATGCCGCGCCGGAGACTGGCGAAACAGCATCATCGCATCTGGCAGGTATTACCGTAGACATTCAACGCCGGGGCATGACCAAGGCGCAAGTTCAGTGGATGGAGCAATACATCATGCCGCTGAAGGACGCCGGCCTGGTTGAGCCAGAAGAAGAACGGCATCAATGGGTATTTCACGTTGCGGTTTCCGGACGATACGCTGATTTCCGCGAATCGAAGATAGCGAAGGTCGAAGCGCCTGCCGATGACGTCTCCGTGCCCGACTCGATTCCAGTTCCAGCCGCGAATGACCTTTCTGTCGTTGATCCTCAGCAGTAAGCAATCTTCCTTCCTGTAGTCTTAATCGATCATGATCGTTCTTATGGCGGGATTGCCAGGCACTGGCAAGAGCACGCTTTGCCGAAAACTTTCCGGAGTGGTGCTCGATAAAGACCAAATCCGTGCGGCGCTGTTTACTGAGGTCGAATATTCGACCGAACAGGATGACTTTTGCATGAAGGTGATGCTCGACACTGCGGCTTACATTCTGAAGAAAGATCCTTTGCGCGTCGTATTTTTGGATGGGCGTCCGTTTTCAAAGCAATATCAGATTGAACAGGTGATTGCGGCTGCAGGCGAGATCGATCAGCCGTGGCGGATTTTGGAATGTGTTTGTTCGGAAGCAACGGCGAAACAGCGACTGGCGGATCAAGTCGGGCATCTGGCGGGAAATCGTGATTATCAAATGTATTTGCGGGTGAAATCTGGATTTGAGGAAATTGTTTCCCCTAAAACAGTCATTGATACGGATCAGCCAATTGAAGCATGTGTCACATTGGCGCGGGCGGCGTTGTTGTAGTTGCGCCTTCGCGCGCCTGGTCGGGTGAGTTCGTTCCCGGGTACCACGTCCAGCAAGTCGCTCACGGTGAGATTGTCGTAGAATTGATGGGGCCCGCTATACAGCTAGTTCTGAGACAAATCGTCTGAGGAGTGATTCATGCGTAAAGTTTTGATGTTCCTGGCTGCAATGTGCCTGCTTTCGTTGTGCTGCTGGTCGCAAACTGCACCCGCGACTCCGGCGAAGAAACCGACGCCGGCCAAGCCCGCAACGGCCACGAAGCCAGCAACCGCCGTCCCCGCCAAGCCGACAGCGGTCATTGATACGACGGCAGGCAAGTTGACCTGTACTCTTTTTCCCGACAAAGCGCCGATCGGCGTAGCAAATTTCGTAGGACTGTCCAGAGGCACCAAAGATTGGATGAATCCTTTGACTGGCAAAAAGATGCATGGCGTGCCGCTTTACGATGGCACCATTTTTCATCGAGTAATTCCCAGTTTCATGATTCAGGGCGGCGATCCCAAGGGCGACGGCACGGGCGATCCCGGATATAAATTCGTAAACGAAACCTCTCCTGACCTGGGTTTTGATCGTCCCGGCCGCCTTGCTTATGCGAACGCTGGCCCGGGCACCAACGGCTCACAGTTTTTTGTCACGGAAATTCCGTATCCCAGCTTGAATGGCGGGTATACGCTCTTCGGACAATGCGACGACGCCAGCGTGGAACTGGTAAAGCAGATTGCACGTATGCCGCGGGATGGAAATGATCGTCCCGCCGCGCCGGTGAAGATCAGGCACATTACGATCACTGGAATGGCGGTACACCATCCGGTTGCCGCGCATGCGGCTCCCGCAAAGAAAGCGGTTACCACACCTAAACCTGCGACTACCCCGCAATAATGCTAACGATTCATATCTAAATTAGGAGAGGATTTTTATGACTAGACAACCCGGCATTTATGCAAGTTTTGATACATCAGAAGGCACAATCGTTTGCCGACTTTTTGAGAAAGATGCGCCCAAGACGGTGCAGAATTTTATTGACCTTGCGGAAGGCACACGCGAGTGGACGCACCCTACCACCCGCAAGAAAAGCAAAGACCGTTTGTATGATGGAACGATTTTTCATCGCGTGATTCCAGAATTCATGATCCAGGGCGGCGATCCTGCGGGCACTGGTATGGGTGGCCCGGGATATCAGTTCGAGGATGAGACGAAAGGTTCCGCGCACCGCTTCGACAAGAAGGGCAAGCTGGCAATGGCGAATGCTGGGCCCAACACGAACGGTTCCCAGTTCTTCATCACTCTGGTGCCTACGGAATGGCTGACCGGCAAACACACGATTTTCGGCGAGGTCGTCGAGGGACAGGAAGTGGCGGACAAAATTGTTACTCTTCCTCAGAACCGGCAGAACAAGCCGAATAAAGATGTGGTGTTGAAGTCAGTGGTAATTGAGCGGGTTTAAATTCAGCCAGGTTAATTTTCCATTACGGAAATTTCCTTGGTCCGAATCAAATTGCGATCGGACGTGACGAGAGTCAGTCCGAACGCTCTGGCTGATGCCGCCAGAAATAGATCTGCGGGATCTGTATGTGGCAAATTGACTTCGGTCATCGCTGCCGCTACTTCAAAGTTCAGAGGAGCCTCGGTGAGCGGCATTGTAGTCAGAGCACGGGTCACCCAAGTTGAAAACCCTTCAGGGGTTTTGATACGGCCCTTGCGATGAAGGAGCATCGCCTCCCAGATGCTGATGGGAGAGAGCCATAGCTGGTTTTGGGCGTCGTCTAGGGCCTTCGCGACCCTGCGGTTCAACCGATGAGGCTCCAAGACGCTCCAAATCCAGATGTGAGTGTCCAGGAGTAGCTTCATTCCTCATCCCGCCAAGCGTTCCAGTCATCCAGGCTGCCGGTTGGCCCGACGATATCCCCGACGATTTCAGCGCTGCCCGCCATGCAGCCAAGCCAGCTCTTTGGGCGCGGTTGCGGAGTGGGAGGCACCACTTCAGCCACGGGTTTACCGAAGCGGGTAACGCGAATCGGCTTGCGCGTCTTGCGGACCTCTTCAAGGATGCCGAGGCATTTGGCCTTGAACTCCGAGATGGCTATTTCCTTCATAGTCAAATCGTACTATGGTCAACGACCATGGTCAATCTAAACTCCAATTACTCCGGTCAACTCCGTCACTGCAGCCGCGCTCTTGTCCAAGGCAGCTTTCTCTTCCGGAGTAAGTTTGATCTCGATAATCTGCTCGATCCCGCTCGATCCCAACTTCACCGGCACTCCTACGAATAATCCGCTGATGCCATACTCCCCTTGCAGATAAGCCGCGCAGGGCAGGATTTTTTTCTTATCTTTAAGAATAGCTTCGACCATTTCTGTTGCGGCGGCGGATGGCGCGTAGTAGGCGCTTCCGGTTTTCAAGTACTTCACGATTTCTGCTCCGCCGTCACGAGTGCGCTGCACCAGGCGGTCGATAGTGGGAGCGTCCATGAGTTCGGTGATGGGGATGCCCGCGACCGTAGAATAGCGAGGCAGCGGCACCATGGTGTCACCGTGTCCGCCCAGGACGAAGGCCGTTACGTTTTCCACGCTGACTCTTAGTTCGTCCGCAATGAAGGCACGAAACCGCGCTGAGTCGAGGACTCCGGCCATGCCGATTACGCGCTGGCGGGCGAATCCGCTGAGTTTGTAGGCAGCCTGAGCCATGGCATCGAGTGGATTGGAGACGATGATCAGAATGCAGTTTGGCGAAAATTCGACTACCTTGCCGACTACATCTTTCATGATCTTGTAATTGGTGTTGAGAAGATCGTCGCGACTCATGCCCGGCTTGCGGGGAATGCCGGCGGTAATGACAACGATGTCGGAATTCGCGGTGTCGGCGTAGTCGTTGGTGCCGGTGATGTAGGAATCGCGTTTCTCGATGGGCATAGCTTCCAGCAAATCGAGGCCTTTGCCTTGCGGAACGCCTTCCACAATGTCAATCAGCACGACATCCGCCAGTTCTTTGGCGGCGATCCAATGGGCGGCGGTGGCGCCTACGTTTCCCGAACCTACTATGGTTACTTTCTTGCGCATGAATGATCCCTTTCTAAAAACAATTAACCACCAAGGACACTAAGTAACACAAAGGAAATCCAAACCCTTCGTCACATCGGTTTCATGTTGCTGATAATGGCATCCGCGAACGCGCTAGTGCTCACCTTGGTTGCGCCTTCCATCAGGCGCTCGAAGTCGTAGGTGACTTTCTTTTGTTCAATGGTGGTTTCCAGGCCTTGTTCGATCAGGTCCGCGGCTTCTTTCCAACCCAGGAATTGAAACATCATTACGCCGGACAAAATCACCGAGCCGGGATTGATAACGTCTTTATCGGCATACTTGGGCGCGGTGCCGTGAGTAGCTTCGAAGATCGCATAGCCGTCGCCGACATTGGCGCCGGGAGCGATGCCGAGGCCGCCGACTTGTGCCGCACAAGCGTCGGAAATGTAGTCCCCGTTCAGATTTGGCGTGGCCAGTACGGAATATTCGTCCGCACGAGTGACGACCTGCTGGAAGATCGAATCGGCGATGCGATCGTTGATCATCAGCCTTTTCTTCCATGCACCTTTGCCATGCGTGGAATAAATCGTATCGATCACGGCTTTTACTTCTTTGTAAACATCCTGACGAAAATCTTCGGTGGCGAATTCCATACCCGGTTCGATTTGCTGGGCGTTCTGCTCGACGGTGATGTTGGGATTCTTGTCTTTGTTGTCGAGGATCCAACTTTCCCGCTCGGTCACGACTTTGTCGCGGAATTCTTCAGTGGCGATTTCGTATCCCCACTTGCGGAATGCGCCTTCGGTAAATTTTTGGATGTTTCCCTTGTGGACCAACGTCACGCTTTTGCGTCCACTCTCGATCGCAAATTGAATTGCCATGCGGACCAGGCGTTTGGTTCCGGTCACGGAGATCGGCTTGATGCCAACGCCAGAATCCAGACGGACCTGCTTCTTGCCGCCTTTCAACATGTCTTCATTGAGGAACTTGATGAGCTTCGCGGCTTCAGCGGTTCCCTGCTCCCATTCGATGCCGGCGTACACGTCTTCGGTATTTTCGCGGTAAATGACGATGTCCATGCGCTCGGGATGCTTCACCGGCGAGGGCGTGCCTTTGTAATACTTCACCGGGCGAATGCAGGAATAGAGATCGAGAATCTGCCGCAGCGCCACATTCAAGGAACGAATGCCGCCGCCTACCGGGGTCGTCAATGGGCCTTTTATCGCGACTCGAAATTCGCGAACCGCGCTCACGCTGTCATCGGGAAGCCAGTTGTCGAATTTGGCTTTGGCTTTTTCTCCGGCAAAAATTTCGTACCAGGCCACGCGCCGCTTGCCTTTGTAAGCTTTCTCGACCGCCGCATCGAAAACTCGGACTGACGCTTTCCATATATCTCGGCCAGTGCCGTCTCCTTCGATGAAAGGAATGATCGGATTGTCGGGCACCTGATATTTGCCATCGCTGTACCCGATCCCGGCCCCGTTGCTGGGCACTGGGACACCGTTGTATGAAGCCGCCATGCAGACCTCCGCCTTAAATTGGGAACTAATGATTATAAAGGCTGGCATTCGTGCTGACGAAATGTGGGCCGACAAATATCGCTATTTAGTTACGCATTGGTTACGTGGCGGATTCAGCCTCAATAGTCCCGCTACAATCTGGAAATGCGATTTTGTGCGACGCTCGTTTTCGTTTTGGTGGTGGGAGTTCATTCCTTCTATGGACAAGATTTGCCGGAAAATCCGCGCTCGGTGCAAAGCGCGCCGCCGATTGCACCGAGCGCCAATTCCCAGAGTGTGGAACCCGTAGTTCATCGTTTTTGGGACCGCACTAACATCCTGCTGTTCGCCGGAGTCGGAATTACTCGCGGAATGGACTACGCTTCGACCCGGAATTTTCAGGCCCGCGGACGAGACGAAATTTTGATACCGGACGATGTTGTGAACAACTCGGCCGGATTCGCCAGTCTTGAGGCCGCTGGGACGGCGACGTCGATTGGGATTTCCTATCTGCTGCATCGGACCGGGCATCACAAACTCGAGCGCTGGATGTCGATCGGGCATATCGGCGTCACCGGGTTCGGGGATGTAAGGAATTATTGCCTGAAGACCAGACGGCGTTGATGAGGTTGGCGATGCGCTCCGGTAGAAGCATGGGGCGACGACGCGCCTTAACTACCACCGTCGCGTGCCAAAGGTCTTCCTGACGCCGAACGTGTTGTAGCGTCCCCAGGGGCCGTTGGGGCCAAGGTCCGCAGTCCCGAGATTCTTGTCTCGGGCGCCCAAACGATCAAAAAGAAAGTGCTGGGTGGCGCGGAATTCGAATCCTTTGCCGAGATAAATTCCCGCGCCCCATGAATGTTCTACGCCGATCGCGTCGAACGACCAGGTGTAGAGTGTCTGCGGAATGTTTTTGCCGAAAAGAAAATTGGGCGCTCCAAAAAGCTCGAAGCGGCGCAGCGGCCCCTTGCCGAAAGGACGGATTTCCAGCAGTCCGGTGAGCATGTAGCGAGCAAAGGCCGTGCAAGGAGCATTCACGCCGCCGTACTGGCCGGCATTGGCGTTGCAGATGTTGGGATCAATCTCGTTATGGGGCGGCGCCAGATCGAACTGGGCGTATCCGTAGAGCGTGTCTTTGGGAAACAAGAAGCGATTGGAATCCTGCAAGGCTGGGTCTTGTGCCTGTGCCACCGCACTCAGTATTAAACATAGAAATATCCATAGCAGCCGCTTCATGGGGCCTCCGCGAGAATTGAGTTTTATTAGGAATTCGATTGCCGCTTAGTGCAGCACAGTGTACTCCACCGGGTTTGCGATTTTAGGCGGGATAATAGATTTAGTTAACCATAATTTTACATCGGCGTATTTCGCGGACGGGTATACTTGGCGGGCGATTCTTGTGACTGTCGCGTTGGTGCGAAGAGCCTTTAACCGCAAAGGACGCTACGAAATTCCGCAAAGAACGCAAAGACAAGCAACGTCAATTACGGCTACCATCTAAAACAAACACTCAAGGAGTTATGATGAAACTCACACGAAGTGGAAACGTTCGCGATTTTCTGATGTTAGGACTGGTGGTCATGATGGCGTCGTCTTTGTTTGCGGCTTCGAGCATTTACACCTTTACTCTGCCTTCGATCGATGGCAAACCGATGCCTCTCGCGGATTTCAAGGGCAAAGTCGTCCTGATGGTTAACGTCGCCAGCCAATGTGGGTACACTCCGCAATACACGGCGCTCGAGGCCTTGTACGAGAAATACAAAGATCAGGGATTCGTCATTGTCGGATTCCCTGCCAATAACTTTGGCGCGCAGGAGCCGGGCACGAACGAAGAGATCAAGACTTTCTGCTCAAGAAAATACAGCGTGACGTTCCCGCTTTATTCCAAGGTTTCGGTCAAAGGTGACGACCAGACGGCACTCTATAAATATCTGACCAAAGACGCCAATCCAGCTGTGGCAGGCGAGATCAAGTGGAACTTCACCAAGTTCCTGGTCGACCGAAGCGGTAACGTGGTACAGCGGTTCGAGCCAGCCGTGACGCCGGATTCCAAGGAAGTCGTTTCCTCCGTGGAAAAGCTTCTAAAGCAATAATATGAGTTTTCTCTATCAGATTTTTCGATGCGGTGACAGGCTGATGACATAGTTTGGCGGCACTGTACCGCTAACTTTCTACGAGAATTCATATTCATAAGTCTTATTCCTCCAATAAGTTGAATTGATAGGCCGCTAAGTCCCTCAAATCGCAGAGAAAAGTTTGGCGAAAGTATTGCTCTATGCCAAATGGGGGAACTTGGCAATGGGTCAGGAAATTTCAGTCTCGTATCAGGCGGTCAAGAGCAAGGTCTACAAGCTGATTGACGCATTGGTTGAGGACGCGAAGACCGAAGGCGATGTTCAGGAATCGGTCAAGCGGTGGTGGAAGCTGGTTCATCCTGCGGATCGGCCCGTAGCGCGCAAATATTTGCTGATGGTTCTGGCGAGATCGAACGCCAGCCTGGAAGCGATTACAGACAGCCTTCTTCAGTTCAAGGAATTTGAGCCGGCTACGGACTCAGACCCTGAAAAAATGCATAAGGTTCCGGCATTGGCCAGCCACGCTCAGGTCGGTAGCCGCATTTAGCCTTCGGACATACTTCGTGACAGATTTGAGGCCCGGCGTTTTCGCTGGGCCTTTTTGTTTGCCGGACAGTGAGATTCCCCACGGATTGAAGGCCGGCCGGGATGACAAGACTTGAGTTGTCTCGCGCTTTTTGTGGCTTCTTCTCTGCCCTCTTCGCCTTAAATGCTTGCCCTCCGCGCGGCTAACGATGTGGTCGCGGTTCGGAAGGAAATTTACACCTGTTACAATCTCTGTCGTCCGGTAAGCCGGAGGAAGTATAGAGCCACGAACCGTAACCCGAAAATCTAATATTTTTATGAAGAGGATAAAGTGGCATTATCCTCGACCGGTAATTGCCCAGCTTATTTATGGATTATGACCAACTAGAAACGTTCCTGGAAGTCGCCCGATTGTCGAGTTTCTCCCGTGCTGCGGAGAAGCGCTTTCGCACGCAGCCGGCTATTTCCTCCCAGATCCGTTCTTTGGAAGAGGAAATTGGCGCCAAGTTGTTGGATCGCTCAGGCGGCAAGGTTTCGATCACCGCTTCCGGAAAGCTATTTCAGAAATACGCCGAGGAAACGTTGGATGGCCGCAAAGCCGTCCTTACTGCTATTGCCGAAACGGAGCGGGTGCCACGCGGAGAAATCGTCGTCGGGGCGAACGAAGGCACTTGCCTTCATATTTTGCCCGAGGTTTTCGCTGAATTTAAAAAACAGTATCCGGATGTCGCGGTGAACATCAAGCGCGCGGACTACGGCAGGATCATGGAAGCCATCATCGACAACAATGTGGATTTTGGCGTGCTTTCCCTGCCCGTGACCGACGTCAGGCTGACGGTCGTGCCCATTCATCGCGACGAACTGGTGATCATCGCTCCGCCGCATCATCCTTTGGCTAAGTTGAAGTCGGCGACAGTTTCTGAAGTGGCGAAGTTTGCGCTTGTCATGCCCAAGGCCGGGCACACTCGCGACGGACTCGATGACCTTTTTCATGAACGCAAGCTCAAACCGCGCTATGCCATGGAACTCGATTCCAGTGAGTTGCTGAAGCGATTTGTGGCCGCCGATGTTGGAGTGGGATTCATCGCGCGCTCGAACGTTCAGGAAGATGTCCAGGCGAAAGTTCTGGCGGCGGTTCCTCTGTCAGATGCTCAAATTCGCCGCGACCTTGCCCTGGTTTTCCGCAAGGATAAAGCTTTAAGCCGCGCCGCACTGGCGTTCATCGATATCGCCGTAAGAATTAAAGCCGCCGACGCCGCGTCCGGAAATCACCCATGAGACGCGGGATTCCGGCGTTGTTTTTCGCGATGCTGCTCGCGGCTACAATTGCAATTTCTCAGAATCCACCTGCCCATAAGTCCTCAAACAAAGGCCTGCCGGGGTCGGCTTTCAAGCTGATCTCGGTGCAGGTCAAGGGCGCCAGTCGCTACAAACAAGCGCAGATTGTTGCGGCCGCCGGGCTGACGCTCGGTCAGACCGTGAGCGAGGATGACTTCAAGAGCGCAGTCCAGAAATTGGGGGACACTGGCGCTTTCACCGAGGTGGCTTATACCTTTCGATATTCGGCGGAGGGCACCAAACTGGAGCTGCAAATCGCCGAAAATGGGCAACTGGTTCCGGCCCGCTTCGATAATCTGGTCTGGTTCTCTGATCAGGAATTGCTCGAGAAACTACAGGCACGTGTTCCTCTGTTTCAAGGGCAACTGCCACTGTCTGGGAATTTAATCGATCAAGTCTCGGAGGCATTGCAAAGTTTCCTGGACGAAAAGAATTTGCAGGGCAAAATCGACTATTTACGAACTGCTAAACAAAATGGTCCTATCGAAGCGATTGCCTTCAGCGTCAGTGGGCTGAAAATTACCGTTCGCGATACGGAATTTCCGGGAGCTGCCCCGGCTGAGTTGCCGCTGCTTCAAGCGGTTGCGAAGAAGCAGGGGGAGCAGGATTTCCAACGTTCCATTCTGCGAGTTCAGGAAGACATGAATTTCTTGCCGGTTTACCTGGCGCGTGGCTATCTGAAAGCGTCTTTCGGGGATGCACAGGCAAAAGTGGCGCAAGACACGCCGGAAGAAACCTTTGTCGACGTTGCGTATCCGGTTGAACCGGGCCGCCAGTATAAAGTTGCGGAAATTCACTGGGCGGGAAATTCGGTTTTTCCGGATGAAAGACTCCAGCCATTCTTACACCTGCAAGCAGGGCAACCGGCGAACGCAGTCCAGTTGGCCGACGACCTTGAGGCCGCAAGAAAAATCTACGGGACTCGCGGCTATCTTGCGGCGAACATCCATTCGGTACCCGAATTTAACGACGAGGCATCAACCGTCAGCTATCACCTCAGGGTGCATGAGGGCGACGTCTACCACATGGGAGATCTGGAGATTCGTGGCGTGGACACCCGGACAACCGCACGCCTGGTCGAGTTGTGGAAATTGCATGCTGGAGACGTTTTTGACGATACCTACCCAAAATCATTTCTCGACGCCTCACTCAAAGACCCATCGCTTGTCGGGTGGACAGCAAGCGTTCGTCAGTCGTTGAATGAGTCCGACAAAACGGCGGATATTTCAATTCATTTTGAAGCAGTCAAGAAATGAGGAAAAAATCGAAAGCTCTTAACCGCAAAGAGCGCAAAGACAGGCTAAGGGTAGAATTTATAAATTCGTGACAATCGACTGTCCCGCTTTTTGATACCCTTTTATTGGAAATAAGAGTTACCACGTTCGCCGTTAAAACGCACTAAGGAGACGCATTGATGAAGTCCCGTTCGCAGAAATTAGGAATTCTACTGGCAGCCTTAATTATGGGCGCTGGATTGACCCTCACCTCCGCCTGGGCTGCCGGCCAAAGCTATACCGGCCAGGTCAGCGACGCCATGTGCGGCGCGAGTCACATGATGGAAGGCAGCGCCGCCGACTGCACCCGCGCTTGCGTGGGCAAGGGCTCAAAGTACGCTTTGATCGTCGGCACCAAGGTGTACACGCTGGAGAGCGGAGACAAAGCAGTACTTGCCGCGCTCGATAAGCTGGCTGGCGCCAACGCGAAAGTCACCGGCACGGCGAAAGACGACACCATTACGGTAAGTGCCGTTTCCGCAGCGAAGTAACGCCTGTTAGGAGAAAACGATATCCCAGGCGGAGGCCCAATCGGACCTCCGCCTTATTTTTTTGATCCTGCCTCACTTTTCATCTTCTGTTCACGATTCGCTATGTTATGTTTGAAACTTAGTTAACCCAAGAATTTCGGAGGAATAGCGAATTGGGAAAAGACATGGTCCCCAAGCGGATTTTTTTCACCAAGGGGGTCGGCAAACATCGGGAGCGTCTCACCTCTTTCGAACTCGCGCTTCGTGACGCCGGTATTGCCGCACAGAATTTGGTACGCGTCTCATCGATTTTTCCACCGCAGTGCAAACTGTTGGCCCGTTCGCAGGGATTGAAGTATCTCTCGCCCGGCGAAGTCGTCTTTTCCGTCGTGGCCGAAAATTCAACCCATGAACCGCACCGATTGCTGGCGTCCAGTATTGGCGTAGCGATTCCCGCCGACCGCAACACCTACGGGTATCTCAGCGAACACCACTCTTTCGGAGAAACCGAAGATTCTGCCGGAGATTATGCCGAAGAGCTCGCGGCCGAAATGCTGGCCACTACTTTGAATGTGGAGTTTGATCCGGATCGATCGTGGGACGAGAAGAAGGAAATTTACCGCATCTCGAACAAGATTGTCCGGACGGCGAATGTTACTCAGTCTGCGGTGGGTGATAAGCGCGGGCTGTGGACAACGGTGATCGCGGCTGCTGTTTTGATCTTCGATTAAAAACGATTAACCACCAAAGACACTAAGTAACACGAAGGAAATCCAATTTGGTTGGGATTTTCTTGGTGATACTTAGTGTCCTTGGTGGTTTAAGCTTTTAGGACGCTAATCCTACTTTTTCTTGGCCGGTTTTTTCGTTTCCTTCTTCGGTTTATCTTTATCCAGCCGTTCGAGCACTGCCGCAGCAATCAATGGCAGCCCGACGGTCGCATCCACGAACACTTCACCAAATCGACCGCCTTCTGCGGGCGGCACGAATTTTCCCCAGGAAATCGCTTCGCTGTAAGGGCTGCCCGACAAGCCTCCCCAATACACAGGCTCAGGACAAATTCGCACTCCGTAGTGATACCGCTTCAACGGAATATTCTCGCCCAGACGACGATGCCGCAGCTCGATGAATGGTCCAAACTGTTGCGACCAATTGCGAGGAACCCCTCCACCAATCGTCAGAATTCCTAATCGTTTTTGACGTAACAGAGTGGCCGCGAAATGTTCGAGATCTTCAAAAGGATCGAAACGTGTTTTGTGTCTACCGGTCGATTCTCGCAGGCGATTATTCAGAGCGACATCCAAGCCCAGTTCTGAGTCGGTAAATGCCGGCACGAATACTGGCACGCCCTTGTCGAAGGCAGATTTCAGGATTCCTCGCTGCCCAGCCGCATGCTTCGCCAAATGCGCTCCGATCGCATGATTCAGCTTGTACGAGCACATCACTTCGGCATGGTCCCAGTTCTCCAGGATTTCAGACATTACTTCTTCCACGTCATCGAGATTCTGCTCGGGCTCCAAAGTATCGTAGACGCGGTTATAGCCCTGCTCGTAAAGTTCAGTATCTGGAACGTCCGGGTTGTATTGGAAGTGGGCCTTGCCGGTGGCCTCGACCAATCCGTGGGCCATTAATGCGCCGGTCGAAACGATGGCATTCACAATGCCGCGGTCGATCAACTCGGCGATAATCAGGCCTTGCTTCGCGACGGTCATCGCGCCGGCCAACGTCATGACTACGAAACAATCCTGGTCGCGAGCCATGGCTTCGAGAACATCGGCGGCTTCGCCAATTTGGCGTCCGGTGAATGCAGTTTTTGCCATGGCGCGTACTAAGTCATCAATCGAGCGCACCTTGGTCAGATCCAATGGCTCCAGCGGAATCAACCGGTCTTCGATGGGATTGTGAAGTTTGCGGTCGATACCCGCGCCGTCAGGATTGCTGTGTTTCAATAGGAGCCTCCAAAATTATGTCGAATCGAACCGACCCACTACTTTACTAGAACAATGTGAACCGCTGCTACATACGGCGACGGATCATTGAGGAAACGAAGGGACGCACCTTAACGTCTATGGTGGTTCTAGAGTTAGAGTCCGGAACTGATATTCTATTCGTCCCTTAGGAGGATTCACGCAGTGCCGCCAGAGAAATTTAATGTCGGGTTGGTGCAAATGTCGGCCACGCCCGATCCGGAGACAAATCTGCAACACGCGATGGATCGCGTGCGAGAAGCCGCTCGTTTGGGAGCTCAGATTGTGTGCCTGCCGGAACTTTTCCAGACCCAATATTTCTGCCAGCGCGAAGATACGGCGCTGTTTGATTTAGCGGAGCCGATCCCGGGGCCGACGACAGCAAAGTTGGGTGAGCTGGCGAAAGAGTTGAAGATCGTGCTGATTGCATCGTTGTTCGAGAAGCGGGCGGCCGGTGTGTATCACAATACGGCTGTGACTTTCGACGCCGACGGCAGCCAGAGCAGCCTCTATCGCAAGATGCACATTCCGGATGACCCGCTTTATTACGAAAAATATTACTTCACGCCCGGTGATCTGGGATTCAAGGCTGTCGACACCAATGTTGGCCGGGTCGGCACACTCGTTTGCTGGGACCAGTGGTATCCAGAAGGTGCGCGAATCACTGCGCTTCAAGGCGCGCATCTCCTGTTCTATCCGACAGCCATCGGATGGCATCCTGCCGAGAAGGCGGAGTTCGGCAATGCCCAGTACGATGCATGGCGAACGATTCAACGTTCTCACGCCATCGCGAACGGCGTTTA
>DATBAX010000163.1:0-12874 GCA_036271275.1 Terriglobales bacterium | reverse complement strand
GGCTGCAAGCAGCAGGCAAAAGAGGGAAGTCTGAAATAGGCGCATAGGACTCCGGTGATCCGACCGGAAACATTGTACCCCTACTGAGCTTCTTAATAGTTTGGGAAGGCGCTTGCCCGGAGCAAAAATATACGGTTGGCTAGCGACGTTTTCTTCAAGATGACAGCCGCTCCAAGAGCGGCGTTTTCAAATGGGCGGGGATGCCTGACGGCTATGGCCTGATACGAAACGTTGGATGAAATGCAATTCTTCTAGCGGTTGGATCCAGCGGAGCGGGTGCGGGTTTTTTGTTCCGCCAACTGATCGAACCCTGGGAATGAAACGGGTTCGCTTAATGTGCGTTCGGGCGGAATGGAACCTTCCTGCACCGCCTTGGTCAGCATCTCGACGGCCTTGCCTGCGTTCGGCGGCACGATAATGGTCGCGGCCAGAAGGCCTTTTTTTACCCAGGCTTGTCCAGTCTTGGGCATTCCATCGCAGCCGGTAAAAGGCAAGCTCAACCAGCGATCACGAGCTGTGTTATCGGGCAATTCCTGAAATGCTTTTCTCGCGCCCATGGCCATGGAATCGTCCTGCGCGGCGATGGCATCAACGGGAGTTTGGTGAGAAGTAGAAAGCCGCAGCCAGGAGCTGAGCGTTTTGTAGGCGCTGGCCTCGGTCCAATTAGCTTTCATGAGCTTCACCTGCACATCGATCGGCTTGGTTTCATACATGCCGCTGGTCCGTTGCTTAGCGGCCAAACTCTCGGAGGGTCCTTGCACATAAAGGACCGAGCCACCCTTGGGCAGAAGCGAGGCAAATTGACGGCCCTGAATGCGTCCGATTTCCTCGTGGTCGGAGGTCAGACCAAAGATGGGGACGCGATGGGTCTTACGCAGATCGGAAATATAATCCACGTCGCGGTTGAGGACTACCCAACCAATCTTCGCAACGGCTGCGGCACGGGCCACTTGCGGCAGAGCGGTCCCACCGACGGGTTCGAAGATAATTCCGTCGGGAGCCGAACCCGACTGAATGAATTTCAAAAGTTGCTGGCTCTGAATGATGGCATCGTTCTCGGCAAAAATAATCTGTAGACCCACTCCCAAACGACGAGCTGCTTCTTCCGCGGAAGAAGCCTGTTCGATCTGGTAGTCGTTATCGTCAGTCGTCAGCGAGAGTATGAAATTTAGTTTCTTCATAACCGTTTGATGCCTTAATCATACTCGTGACGGAACAACTGCACAGCGTGACTAGAGTAACTAGGGACAGGCAACTTGACCACGGCGGACACCGGGTGGCTTAACAAAACGGCCGCCAGCCGATTCTCAGCGGGTGTCTGCGGATGTTAAAATTAGCCCTTCCCGGAGGCATTCCTATGCGACAAACGCTCTTGTTTTCATTGATGTTCTTGTCCTTCGCCGCGCCATCGTGGAGTCAAGGCAAACTGTCAGTGCATTGGGAAGAGTTGACCGCCTCCGACTTTCGCAGCGGAATTCAGCAATCGCAAGGGACCTGCCTGTTACCTTTTGGCATCCTGGAAAAACACGGGCCGCATTTGCCGCTGGGTACCGATCTTCTTAACGTGCGCTACGCCTCGCTGCACGCCGCAGAACAGGAATATGCAATCGTGTTTCCGGAATATTATTTCGGCCAGATCTTTGAAGCCCGTCATGAACCAGGAACGGTCGCCTACAGTTCGCACATGCAACTGGAGCTTCTTCAGGAAACTACGGACGAGATGGCGCGCAACGGATGCAAGAAGGTGATCATCGTCAACGGACACGGCGGCAATGAAAGCCTGCTGCCATTCTTTGCCCAGTCACAGTTGCAGAAGCCACACGATTATGTTGTCTACGTTCTCGGTCTGGTGGACACTCCGCCGGGAGGGCCCGCCAAGAAAACAACGATCGACATGCATGCCGGTGAATCGGAGACGTCGACAAGCCTGATTTCACATCCCGACCTGGTCCATATGGACCGGGCGAATAAAGAGTCCGGCGCCGACCAGGCCCGTTTAAAATTGCCGGACGAGCTCTATACCGGGATCTGGTGGTATGCGCGTTTCCCCAATCATTATTCGGGAGATGGTTCGGCGGCTTCCAAAGAGTTGGGCGAATTCAAGATGAAAGCCTGGATCGATGCGATCGTTACTTCGATTCGCGCAGTGAAAGCCGACCAGACCAGCTTGCAACTACAGAATGAGTTTTTTGAGAAGACTACGCATCCGCTGGATACACGGCCCTAGAACCCCGCATTTTGCGCTCGGATGACAGCTTTTCGAGAGTCGTCCCATGCTACAATCCGCAGTCGTAAGCATGTCGACCCTTCCCATTGCCGCTGTGCGTGAGACGCCAACGAAGTCAGTACTCTCGCCTGCAACCCGGCTCATGTCGCTGGATCTGTTTCGGGGCGCAACCATCGCTTTCATGATTCTGGTCAACGATGCCGGCAATGAAGAGGCCTCCTATTGGCCGCTCCAGCACTCGGCGTGGAATGGCTGGACGCCGACCGATCTGGTGTTCCCATTCTTTCTTTTCATCGTGGGCGTGGCGCTGGCGTACTCGTTCCGGTCACGCATCGATCGCGGTGAATCCCGGCAGGACTTGCTGAAGCATGTGCTGTGGCGAGGATTCCTGATACTTGCGATCGGCGTGTTTCTCAACGGTTTTCCCAATCGATATCACATTCATACCTTGCGCTTCTATGGTGTCTTGCAGCGCATTGCAATTTGCTACGTGATCACGTCGATTCTGGAATTGTGGGTCGGGTGGCGGGCGCAACTCGCGGTAATTCTTGGTTGTCTGGTTGGTTATTGGATTCTGATGCGGTACGTCACCGTTCCAGGATTTGGGATTCCGACCCATGACATGCCCATTCTTGATCCTGATCGCAATATTGCTGCCTGGCTCGATCGTAAATTGCTGATCGGCCATCTGTACGAAGGCACTCGCGATCCGGAAGGCGTTTTGAGTACGATTCCGTCAGTGGCGACGTGTTTATTGGGACTGCAAACCGGAAAATGGCTTCGCTCGGCGCGAAGCGCGGCGACCAAGGCCGGCGGCATGGCGATCGCTGGAGTTGTTCTTTTTCTGGCGGGGGAGTTCTTTAATACCTGGTTTCCCATCAACAAAAAGCTGTGGACAAGTTCGTTTGTCCTGATAACTGCGGGACTGGCGTTGATCGTCCTGGCGCTTTGCTACTGGATACTCGATCTAAAACAGTGGCGGGGTGCGTGGACAAAGCCATTTCTGATTTTTGGCATGAACGCCATCGCCGCCTACGTTTGTGCCGCCCTGGTAGCCCATCTGCTGATTTATACGGGCTGGGGCGGGGTTCTTTACCTCAAATGGATCGAACCCAACTTCAATCCCGCCAATGCGTCCCTGGTCTTTGCATTGAGCTTCGTGATCGTTTGCTGGCTGGTCATGGCGATTTTGTATCGCAAGAAAATTTTCCTGAAAATCTGACGCATTTGACTTCAGTTTTGTCGATATTCCCCAGATAACTTGAGTAACTTTGGCACCCTAATTTCCCGTGGTAACCTCCTCAAATAGGCAGGAAAATCAGTAGTTTCCAAGGATTTGCCTCGCCTAAAAACGCACAGCGATGCCACGAATCCCTATTTTCAGGCTCGGCTCTTCTTCCGAAGACATGGTGCCCCCGCGTCTTGCCTCGTACACGCCTGCGCTTTCGCTGGCGGGGCTGCAGCTCGGCGTCGATAACCTGCGGCACGACGTTCATTTGAGCGCCAAGTTTGTTGAACAAACTCGTCTGCATGTGGCGCGATTGATCATGCGTTACGGCAACATCGATACTCTGCTGGCCGCCGAAGTTCCCGAGGCGCCGCAACCCAATCATTTCCTTCGGGCAAACCGCGCCACTGGCAAAGCCAAAACGAGTCCGTCTGACTTGAAGCCGCTTTTGGCTGAGATGCACTTGGCGGCGCTGAATCACGCTAAAGCGGAAAGCAACAACTCGGTGGACCTGCTGGCACGTTCGGCGATCCTTAAATTTCTGCGCACTGAATTGAACCTGCAGTTTGCGCAAATTCTTGAACGATGCCGGGTAATGCTCAAGAGTTACGAGGGCGTGCGGCAGGAGAAAGCGCTGGAATATCGCGAGAGGCTGGCCGCGTTCCAGGTTGCCAAGAAAGTCATTCTTCGCCAGACCGCCCAGGAGTTGTTTCGTACCCTGCGCGAAATCGAGAAAGAAACGCTTCTACGTACGCGCCGTTCGTTGTTTGGAAATGAACCCGAGTCCGAGTACCAGTTATTTTTGAATCCGTTCATCCTGAGCGATGACGGCCGCGATCCCTACCTGTGCGCCGAGCATTACGTCATGCTGGGGAACTTCGATCGCGACCCTGACACCTTTGCAAATATCCGCCGCATGGCTTGTGACTTCTTGCTGTCTCTGGATCTTAATGCTGACGATGCAGAGCAAAGCGTCGTGCTCGACGGATGGCTCAGCGTGCCAGAGAACGCCCAGGAATTAGTGGGCGCCGGTTCTCCCGATGATTCGACGCGGGAGGGTCGCTCGCAGAAAGCCCGATTGATGACCTGGTTGGAGCTTCTGGAGCGGGAAAACGTGATGGAGTACGTGGTCGCTTCGTATGAAGTGGTGCCGTTACTGGCTGAATATTCGCAGCGAATCAATCCGCAGCAATTGAAGAATGGTCTGATCTCTCGCAACGAACGTGAACGCGTCGAAAAACTTATTAAGGAACACGGCAAGCTGTCATTGGCGGGCTTTGCTTCCGCGGTAGGCCGAGTCGCCAACTGCCGCGCCACCGATCGAGCCAAGATGGCTGGACGATTTATGCGTGACTTCATGCTTTATCATCGCGACCTGCGGCGTCTGGAAGTGCTCAACGGCGCGATGGACAGCATCAATCTAATCGGCAATGCGAAACTACGCGAACTCTCGTCGCTCAACGGCACGCTCTATGAATTGCTATTGCCGGAAGAAAAGAAGCCGTCGGAAGAAAAAGTTATCCGTCACGTGATTCTCAAAGCGGATGTCCGCGATTCGTCGCGTTTAACCCGTTCGCTGCTGGAGCGTGACATGAATCCGGCTTCGTATTTCAGCTTGAACTTTTACGATCCGGTGAACAAGCTCCTGCAGAAATATGGGGCCACGAAGGTGTTTCTGGAAGGCGACGCCATTATTCTGGCGCTGCTTGAGCGTGAAGGTGAGCCGCCGCTGGCCGTGAGCAAGGCTTGCGTGCTGGGGCGCGAGATGATCGAGATCGTTCGCGGCTATAACCAATTGTCCGAGCGAGCGGGTCTGCCTTCGTTGGAGTTAGGCATTGGGATATCGTTTCAGGACTCCGCTCCTATGTATTTGATGGACGGCGAGCAGAGAATCATGATTTCCGATGCTCTGAACGAAAGCGACCGGCTTTCGTCCTGTAACAAGCGGGTGCGCAAAGCCATGGAGCAAATGAAGACGCCATTCAATGTCTATGCGTTTCAGACGGTCAGCGATGATGACGCGCTGGAGAGTCCCGACGACTTCATCATGAAGTACAACTTGAGCGGCATTCGCTTGAGTGCCGCTGCGTTTCAAAAGTTGCAATCGGAAATCTCTCTGGAGCCTTTGCATCTTCCACTGCCGGCTTTGTGGGGAAGTGAGGAACTTCGTCTGTTCAGCGCGCTAGTGCCGGTGGGCAACGATATTTTCCGAAAGATTGTCGTCCGAGGCAGCCGCATTCCACAAATCGATACCCACGATTTTACTTTGCAACACTGGACCGAGAAGTGGTATTACGAAGTCTGCACCAACGCCGCCATTTATACCGCCCTGGAAAAAAAATCCGCAGCCGGGAAGTAGGCGGGTCGATTCCCAGAGCTTCTCCATCCGAAACCCACACATACTTGTCATCGTGAACTGTGTTTGTCTCCGGCCGCAAATAAGCAGGAGATTCCTCGCTCCGCGTCGGCACGAAAAGTATCTGTAGGTTGGAGACGAGAGAAAGTTGCGATATAGACGGTTATTTAGGAGTGTTACAGGAGCGTCTTACTGTCCGGCGCGTAGGGGCGAGATGAGAAGGTGTCCCACGGCCTTCTTCTTCGATCCAGCTTTGTCGGGATTGTAGGAGAGATCCATCGATCCTTCGGAACTGGCCGAGGCATCTGCCAGGGTTTCCGCCAGAGAACGATAGGAGCGGCTGATGTCATCATTGCTCTGCCAGGCCACGGGAGTGCCTTTGTCGATGGCAGGCGAAATCGATTGAAAATTATTCGGAAGCTTCCAAAGCAGCTTGCAGTTGGTGGCTTTTTCTACGTCTTCGTCGGTGAAGCCTGGAATTTTCTTGTAGCGATTGATGATTAGGCGCACGCGATCGCGTCCGCCGCCTTCTTCGAGGAATGTTCGGATGCGGGCCGCGCTCCACAATGAAACTACATCCGCCTGCGCTACCAATAACACTGCATTCGACAGATCGCAAAGCAGTCGCGCAGTTTGGTCCATGCGGCTGGAAGCATCTACGATTACGTAGCGGAAATGCGAAACCAGAAGATCGAATAGCCGCGCGAGGTCAGCGGCATTGGGCTGCAGAGTCAAAGGCTGCTGCGGTCCGGCCAGCAATTGCAATCCACCTTTGCAGGTGGTCATCAAGCCTTCGAGCAACGACGAATCCAGGCGATGCAAGTTCTGCAACGCATCCATCACGCCGAACGCCGGA
Organism: Terriglobales bacterium; assembly: GCA_036271275.1. Lineage (GTDB taxonomy): Bacteria > Acidobacteriota > Terriglobia > Terriglobales > Acidobacteriaceae > DATBAX01. The sequence continues at coordinate 6,207 of DATBAX010000163.1, read as the reverse complement.
CGCAAATTCAAATGCAATGACGCATGACCGAGCGGTGCAAAATCGACCAGTAAAACCCCGCCGTGGGATTCTTGCAGCGCGATCGCCGTATTCACGGCTGCCGTGGTTGCGCCGGCCCCACCCTTGGCGCTGGCGAAAGTGAATACGCGGGCGCGTCCCGAGGTGGTGCGGGCTTTGCTGCGAGAAGCGGAATAGCGAGTCAGGGCTTCGATCATGCTAGCCGGACTCGCGTCCCGTTCCAAATATTCGCGGGCACCCGCGCGCATGGCGGAAACGATGGTCCCCGGCTCATGCATGCCGCCTACGGCAAAAATCACAATGTCGGAAGTGTTGGAATGGATTAACTCAATGGTATGAATGGCGCGCTGCGCATTGTGCGGATCGATATCGACCAGCACGACTTCTGTTCGCACATCCTGAATTTGGCGCAGACTGGGGTCCGTGGCCGAGGACGGGAAGCCCACGTGGGCAAACACAATCCTGCCGCTTTGCGTACTCTCCAGCCGATGCTGAAGCGCAGAAAGCCGTTCTTTGTCTTCGGTAAGGAGAGTGACTGCTACGCCTTGCATTTCCGGGGCCTGACTCCTGTCTCTATTACGACATGTTATGAAGGGATCGAGGTTACGCCAAGTGACTTACGTAACGCCCACGAAAAGCCCTTAAATAGCAGAGACGAAGGACATACACAGCAGGGAAAGCCCCTCGGCGGATGGATTGTCTCTGGAATCTGTATTCTACGCAAAACAGCAGGGCTTGGAAAGCAGCGAATATTGTGGAAAATCCACGTTGCACAGGCTTTATGCGTGGAAGTAATCCACAGAGATTAGTCCAAAATTAGTGAAGCAAATCGCTGCGCATCTGGAAGGTGTGCGCCGTCATTTCGTTCTCTTGCGTGCCTTCGTTGTGTACGACGGGACGAGTAATGGCCACTGTCTCGGTTTCAGATAAGTATTCGTATCCTTCGAGGTGGACGGCCACGCCGAATTTTGTGCCAGTCAGGTCCGTGCTCACACGCACGATTTTTCCGCGGCAACGTACACGCATGCTTTCGGTGAGGGTGATTTCAGACGGCATGGACAAAGTCAGTTCCACCGCATCCCCTTGAGCTACTGCTAAGTCTGTATATAGAAGCGCTCCACGGGCGCTGAGGTCCTGGGTGAAGCCGGTGCTTTCCGTTTGCTTGTCCGATAACCGGATCGTCACGGGTATTTGGAAATCGAAACGTTGAGTGGCGCGGCGCTCGAAGCTAACCTGCTCAGTACTCATGGAACTCTCCGCTACGTCGACGACTTTGAAATCTACACCTGCCGGTTTCTGGCCAGAAATCAGGAAAACAACTGTACCCGACGCGCGGTCGGTTGGGAAGTCCACAGTTAGTCACGGGGGGCCGAATGTGAGTCGGTCCAAGTCCTTGCAACATCAAACACATTGAACATGAAACTAAAACTCCCACCTGGCCCCTTTAAAGCTTACTTGTTCGATTGCGATGGCACCGTCGCCGATTCGATGCCGCTTCACTATATCGCCTGGTACAAGGCTCTGGGAGAATGGGGTTGTGAATTCGACGAAAAGCTTTTCTACTCCTGGGGTGGGATGCCGGTGGTCGAAATCATTTCAAGCCTCAACCAAAAACACGGGCTGAAGATGCCGGTCCACGATGTCGCTAAGCGCAAGGAAGAGCTCTATTACGAACTCCTTCCCCAATTGAAGGCGGTTCCGGAAGTTTTGGAGCATATTGAGGCCAGTCATGGACAGATTCCGTTTGCCGTGGTCTCGGGAAGTGCCCGGGATTCGGTGACGGCGTCACTTCAAACCCTGAAACTGCTCGATCGTTTCGACACTTTGGTCTGCGCAGGCGAATATCAGAGGAGCAAACCTGATCCTGAAGCATTTCTGATGGCCGCGGCCAAACTCGGGATTGCGCCAGGGGAATGCCTGGTTTTTGAAGACACTGACATGGGAATTCAAGCCGCGACGGCCGCGGGGATGGCCTCGGTGAAGGTGCCTCCACCATGGGAACGGGACAAACTCTAAAGGCGGCCCGTCGCACGAAGGGGTCCGCAGAGGTTCGTATCAGTGCATCGCCTTCAGGCATGCCGTTCAACAGGGCAATTTGGGAACGCGCGCATTTTGTTTCGTATCCACCTTTCATCGACAACCATTGCCCGAAGATGAAACAATTAGTCATCACCAAAAAATCCAAATCTTCGAGTCGAATCTCCACGACGGTGCGTGCTCTGAAGCACCGTAACTTCCAGCTTTTCTTCAGCGGCCAACTTATTTCCCTGATCGGCACCTGGATGCAGAGCGTGGCCCAGTCATGGCTGGTTTATCGAATGACTGGTTCGTCGTTGCTGCTGGGATTGGTTGGGTTTGCCAGTCAAATCCCAGTGTTCCTTGTCGCGCCGCTGGGCGGGATTGTGGCTGACCGCAACAATCGGCACCGTGTCGTGATTGGAACCCAGATCGCTTCGATGGTACTGGCGTTCATCCTCGCTGTATTAACTCTTAGCCACAGAATTCAGGTCTGGCACATCTTTGTGCTGGCGGCACTGTTGGGCGTCGTCAACGCTTTTGATATTCCCGGACGCCAATCTTTTCTCGTCGACATGGTGGGCAAAGAAGATTTGATGAATGCGATTGCGTTGAACTCGTCCATGTTCAATGGCGCGCGGATTATCGGGCCCGCGATCGCGGGAATTTTGGTGGCCAAAATCGGCGAGGGCTGGTGCTTTCTGGCGAACGCCGTGAGTTATATCGCCGTGCTGATCGGGCTGGTGATGATGAAGGTTCAACGGCCGGTTTATCACGCGCCGCCGGGGTCACCGCTCGATCACATCATCGAAGGCTTCCGCTTCGCGAAACGTACGACGCCCATTCGCAACATTTTGTTGCTCCTCGGAGTCATAAGTTTGGTGGCAATGCCTTATACCGTGCTGATGCCGGTGTTCGCCAACAATTTGGTGAAAGGCGGAGTCGGCGGCCTGGGAATTTTCATGGGAGCGAAAGACGATCCCCGGGCCGTGGGATTAGGAATTCTCATGGGCGCAACCGGAATTGGCGCAATGCTGGGTGCGTTGACTTTGGCGACTCGCAGCGGCGTCCGGGGGCTCGGCCGCTGGGTGGCAATCTCCTGCGGAGGGTTCGGCGTCAGTCTGGTTCTATTTTCGATCTCGAAGAATTTCTGGCTTTCGACCGCCGCGCTTCTACCCGTCGGGTTCTGCATGATGCTGGGGATGTCATCGTCTAATACTTTGATCCAGGCCATGGTGCCGGATCATCTGCGCGGAAGAATCATGGCTGTTTACTCAATGATGTTTATGGGTATGGCCCCATTCGGAGCTTTCCTTGGAGGAGCACTAGCGGATCGTCTGGGGGCTCCAGTTACGGTCGCCATGGGCGGAATTGGAGCCATTGGCGGCGCCGCAATTTTCGGCGTGAACCTTTCGAAAATCCGCGTGGAAGCCCGGCGATTGATCGTGGCGCAAGAAGCTGCCGGAGGCGAGCCGTCGCAAGAGATGACAGCCCAAATTATTGAAGACTAGCGTTCCACGGATTACCGTGAGCGCTGGATCTTCTTCGCGGAAGCGAAGCGGAGATCCGGAGTTAAAAGGCGTTTACAGGCTGAAACGCATTCCGAAATCCCTTACTCGATAAATCCCAGCTTCTCTTGCTTAATAATCTGCAGTACTCGCCAAGCCGTCATCAGTTGATGGCGCTCCGTCGCATGATCTGTCTGGTATTGGAATTCATGCAGCCGGTTAAGCACGGCAGCCTGCGCAATTTCGACTTTCTTGAAGAGATGCGCCTTGTCCACTTCCATCACGGCATCCTCGTATTCGCCTTGCCACGACGGATAGCTCAGGCGGGAGCCGCTTTCTAACAACCGCCGGTTTTCCGCCAGCAAGCCGTCCTCTAAGACTTCCGTTGGCTCCGGCTCCGTTTTCGCCCAGGGCGCGATATTCTCAGGCGCAATGATGGCGGAGTGCTCGCTGCAGATTGTGCCCAGGTATTCGGTGTCTCGGGGATGATTAAAAATTTGAACGGGATAAGCGCAACATATCGCAACCGGTTGTTCCTGGACCAGCTCCGTGGCCCACTGCTCCATCCTCAGCACGTCATCAAAACGCCCCCTGGCCCACAATATGGCGGAACTCTCTCCGAAAGAGAAAACGCGGGGGTTTTCGTGTTGGATTGAGGCCATCATCTTGTTAAGAATGTTTCCGAAGAATTCCGATGCGCAGCTTTCATTGAGTTCACCGTTCGCGGTAATTGCGGCGACCGCGTCGTTCACGTCCAGGACAACGTAACGGCCTTGCTCGGCAGCGGCGTCCATGTCGCTTTGAAAGGGCCCGAATCGTGGCGCCAGCGCGGAGAGGTGTTGCTTCGTGGCAATGCAGAATGCCCCATCGCCCCCGTCCACGGCGCGGCGCAGATGGGATTGCATTCCATCGATCATAAAGTCGTCGTCCGAGTAGAACATCGCGTCGTGGCCCGGAGGACCTGTCAAGGGAGCTTGCGGCAATGGGCCGGAGAGGACGTCCATGATATTGCTTTGCCTGCCAGCGCAATCTTATCTGAATGCTGGGGAAACCGTATGGATTGCTTTCCGGGACCCCGCTCGATGCTGAAGAAATTGGGTAGTGGTGCGGTTTGAGATGTCGGTTCGTGACAGGGCAGTGGCTTCAGCCCTGCCATTTTGGGTCGAATCGATTAACGCGCAATAGGCGGAGCCACAACTACTTCCACCCAAACCCCTCGCCGTGAAATGGCACAATGGTAAAAGTCAGCACCAACATCACCAATCCAAGCAAGGCCAGCCACAAACGAAATCCGCGAATTCCCGGATAATCGGGAGCCTGATGTTGACGCCACGACAGGATGTTCATAGCCGCGACCAATGCTGCCCAGAGTCGCCATCCCACAAAATGCCATCCCAGATAAACCAGAACGAGAACCACAATCCACGAAACGACACGATGGGCCCGCGGCCACAATGCATAAACCATATGGCCGCCATCGAGTTGGCCGCTCGGCAATAAATTCAAAGCAGTCGCAAACATTCCCACCCAGGCAGCGACGCCAACGGGATGAAGCGCCATCTGGCTGAGCGGAATACTGTTCGGCAATAAGCGATGGACAACGTGAAAGATCAACGGATATCCCAACTCCAGGTCGGGATGACCCATGACCGCGCCTGCAGGCTTCGACAAAATCAGCGCAACGAAAAGCGTGACCACCGCCACGACAAATCCCGCGATCGGTCCGGCAATCCCGATATCGAATAAAGCCGCTCGTGAACGGATGGGTGACTTGATGCGAATCACCGCTCCCAATGTTCCGATCAACGTCGGCGCGGGAATAAAAAAGGGAAGCGTGGCGCGTACTCCGTAGTATCGGCAGAAAACGTAGTGTCCCATTTCGTGCGCCAGCAAAATAAACAAAAGCGTGGCCGAGAAGGGAATGCCGAGAAGAAGCCGCCGGGGTGCGGCGAGTATCCATTCGATCGGAAAAAACGGCATCCACTCATTGCCCGCAGTAAAATTTGGAATGCCGTGATTAAAATTAAACTGCATCCGCGCGCCGACGACCAGCGTGGTGAAGATCGTAATCAGGAGCAGTAAGATGTGCAGCCAGTAGTGCTCTCTCGGCTGCTTCACCACAAACACTTCCATGGGACGGTAATATTCGACGGTCGACAAAGAGGGAAGTGCAGGATTTGGCGGGGTGGTTTCAGACATTACGGATTCACGGCAACATAGCGCGCGCCAAGACATCGGCGTTCGCGGCGAAGAGGCGCCAGGCTCAGTCGATCGACTGTAACTCCTTGCCTGGCTTGAAGCGGACGGCTTTTCCCGGCGGAATGGAAACTTCGGCGCCGGTGCGCGGATTGCGTCCAATACCTGTCTTGCGCGGACGCACGTTGAACACGCCAAATCCCCGCAGCTCAATACGATCACCCTTGGAGAGCGAACGCTTCATGCTTTCGAAGACGGTTTCCACGGCCAGTTCGGCTTTGGTTTTGGTGATTCCGGTTTTATTCACCACTTCATTGATGATGTCGAGCTTAATCACAGGCGATCTCCCGGGGGCGGAGTTTGTGCATAATGTCCACCAAGTGCTTGATGCTAAGGGAGATATCCAAGATTGTCAATCGAAGCCAGTATCCCGTAAGATGACGGCACCCGCAGTATCAACTTTCAGCCA
>DATBAX010000162.1:0-5952 GCA_036271275.1 Terriglobales bacterium | reverse complement strand
AACCCCGCCGCCGTTGTGGATCGACACCCATGACGCGCCTGCCGCGGTGTTCAACATTGCGTTCAACAGAGGCCAGTCGGCCACGGCGTCGCTGCCGTCTTTCATGCTTTCGGTTTCGCGGAAGGGAGACGCGACCGAACCACAGTCCAGATGATCGCGGCCAATGACGATCGGGGCTTTAATTTTTCCCTTCTTCACCAGATCGTTCATGGCCAGCGCGAATTGTGCCCGCTCTCCATATCCCAGCCAGCAGATTCTTGCGGGTAGTCCCTGGAACTTAATCCGTTTTTTCGCCAGATCGATCCAGCGCCGCAGAATTTTATTTTCGGGAAACATTTGCAGAATCAAATCGTCGGTGACGTGAATATCGGAAGGTTCGCCTGATAACGCGACCCAACGAAACGGGCCGCGGCCTTCGCAGAAGAGGGGACGAATGTACTCCGGCACAAAGCCTGGAAAATCGTAGGCGTTTTTCACGCCGCGTTGAAAAGCGAACGTGCGGATATTATTTCCGTAATCAAAAGTGACCGCGCCCATCTTTTGCAGACGCAGCATGCCTTCGACATGCTTCGCCATCGCGTCGAGAGATTTTTCCTGATACGTTTTGGGATCTTGCTGACGCAACTCGACTGCTTCTTCCAGAGTCATCCCATTTGGAACGTAACCATTCAGCGGATCATGCGCCGAAGTTTGATCGGTAAGAATATCTGGAACAACGCCACGTTCCGCCAGTTCCGGAATAATGTCGGCGCAGTTCCCCACCAGCCCGACCGAAATATTTTCTTTCTTGCGCACTGCGTTTTTCAGAATGCGCAACGCTTCATCGAGCGTGGTGACCATGAAATCGCAATAGCCGGTTTTCAGGCGCTTCTTAATGCGTTCTGCGTCGACATCGATCCCCAGGAAAGCCGCTCCGGTCATGGTCGCAGCCAGTGGTTGCGCGCCGCCCATTCCTCCCATGCCGCCGCTTACGATCAGTTTTCCTGAGAGATCGCCGCCGAAATGTTTTTCGGCGGCCGCCGCGAAAGTCTCGAACGTTCCCTGCACAATTCCCTGCGAGCCGATATAAATCCACGAGCCTGCGGTCATCTGCCCATACATCATCAATCCGGCGCGTTCGAGTTCGTTGAATTTTTCCCAGTTGGACCAATGTCCGACCAGGTTCGAATTCGCAATCAACACTCGCGGCGCGTATTCATGGGTCTTGAAAACCCCGACAGGTTTACCGGATTGCACCAGCAAGGTTTCGTCGTTCTCAAGGGCCTTTAACGAAGCGATGATCGCGTGGTAGGCCTCCCAACTACGCGCTGCCCGGCCCGTTCCGCCATAAACGACCAAATCCCTGGGCCGCTCCGCAACCTCTTCATCGAGATTGTTCATGAGCATCCGCATGGCGGCTTCCTGCTGCCAGCCTTTGCAGGTGATCTGATTGCCGCGGGGTGCACGAATGGGTTTGTAGGTGGAGGGAGTGAATTCCGTTTCAACCGGCATGGCTAGATGTTAGTGCTTCTATTCACCGGGTGCAATTCACTGAAAGGAATAGGATCGAGTGGCTGAGAGCTGACAGCTCTCTACCAACTGTTATACGCCGTGCCGTCCGTCGACATCGCGCTCGACGCACTATGCACATCGTCGATCCCGGAATCCTGCTGATCGACCGACATGATGGTTGAATCTTCCTGATCAGGCGCCCAGTCGGGCTTTCCGGTCATGGGGTCGTTGGGAATAATTTTGATATAACCGGCCGTCGTCAAATCGTCCAATGACTGCGGGGCTTTCTGCTTGTCCAGCGTATATTGCGAAATCAGCGAGCGCAGGGTAAAGAGATTTTGCCGCAGCACGGATTCTCTGGCCCGGATGACCGACTGCGTGTAGTTCGGCACGGCGACCGCGACCAAAATCAGGATTACGCTGATCACAATCATCAGCTCAATCAGGGTAAAGCCGCGGCTTTTCTTATTGTTTCTGCGAAATCTCGCCATTTACCAATCCTTGTACTTGGTGCCGTCGAGCGCCGTGTCTTCCGATTTTGTATAAACGTCGAAAACGTTGTCGCCATCCCAGGAATCGGAATCGGGATCGTCCTGCATCGAGCGCATGCCCCACTCGTTCTTACCGGTCATGGGATCGACAGGCACGCGGCGTAGGAATTTCAACTTCTTGCCATTCATGTCGATACCCTTAACCAGCGTATCCAAATCGGGGGGATAACCTTGCGATCCCACTTTGATCTGAAACGCTCCCCGATCGGCGGCGTCTTTGTAGCGATCAATAGCGTCACGCATCTCCCATAGATCGGCACGGAGGTCGTGTTCCTTCTGTCGCTTGATACTGACCCGTGCCATTGGGATCGCCATGCTGGTCAGAATTACCAGAATAGCGGTGGCCACAATCAACTCCACCAGCGTGAAACCCTGGCACTTTCGCATGGAGCTGTTATTTATGGCTACCGGCTGCATAGAGATCACTGAAATGGTCGATTGAAGATTCTAGTTTGAGGATTTTTAAATTGCAGACTGAAACATATCCGCCAATCTGAAATCACAAATCTAAAACCTGCCCGATTACTGAATCTGCACAGTGGCTGCCGCTCCCGCTACAGGAATGGCTTGCATGCCCGGATCACGAGCTCCGCCCTTCAAAATGGTCAGCAACGATTGCCCGGGGGTTTTCGCCATGAATGTAAGCGTGACCACAGCGCCTTGTCCGGATACTCCGGGTGCTCCGGGAGGCCGGGTCGCCGTAATCTGCAATGTTCCGGTGGTGTCGTCATCGCGCTTCACGATGGGCACGATCTGACCATCCTGCGAGAGAAGTGGTCCGCTGGAGACATTCACGACCTGCAAAGCCTTGGGATCGTAACTGACCTGCAGCGGCACCGAATACACATTCTGGGCCCCGGTGAGGACTACGTTTACAGCGAACGTAGCTCCCGCCTTTTGCACGATACTTGGCGGATCGAACGTGAAACTCGCGGGGGTGGAAGTCTGTGACCCGGCCGGCGCTGGCGCAGTCTCGGGCGCTGCCGGGGTTACAGCAGGCGTCTGGGCTGCAGCGGATGCGGCAACTTCGGCGGTCGGCTGGGTCTTTCGGCGAAGACTGATAGTGCTGGCGGTGCCCACGTCGATGGCCCGGTCGTTGAACTCGTTCACGTCTCGCAAACGCACAATATGAGGGATGATCGCGAACACGGTCTCGGTTTCAGAATGGTCCGTGACGGTTTGTCCAAACAGATATTTCAGGATGGGAATCTGCGCCAGGCCCGGAATTCCAGTCAGCGATTTCGTTTCCTGGTTTTCCATCATCCCGCCCAGCATGTTGACTTCGCCTTCTTTCAGCCGGACTTCGTTCTCGATTTTTCTCTGTCCGATAATCGGTTGGGTGATGCCGCCGATGCTGGTCTGGCCGGTCACGGAAGAGATATCCATGGTGATCTTCAAGGTCACTTCGCCGTTGGAGTGGACTTTAGGCGTGATGTCGATGTTCACGCCGACGTCCAGGTATTGAAATTGAGTATTTACCAGCGGGTTAATGCCTACTCCGCCAATACCAGGCTGGAATGATCCGGTTGCAATCGGGACGCGTTCACCGATCTTGAGCGAAGACTTTTGTCCGTCAACCGAACGGATCTGCGGATTTTGGATCAGTTTGGTGTTGCTGTCGCTAAATAACGCACTTGCCGTGGCTTGCGAAATTGTCACCTGAAAGTCGGTCGCATTCAGATTTCCCAGGGCGTTCAGAGAAATGCCGTTGGTGGTCGTTGACGTCGCAGTCGTAGCGGTGGAAGTGGTATTGATATTCGGTTGCAGGGTAACGGATGCGCTGGTGGGAGGATTGATCCCTAAAGTGTGGGCTTTGTCGCGGCTGATCTGCATGATGGCCACGTCCACGATCACTTCCGGTTTGGACTTGTCCAGATCGGTGACCAGCTTTTCCGCCAGCGTGATTTGGTCGGGCGTACCTCGTACCACGATTGCACCTTGCGAAGGCAAGGGTTGAATTCGGGACACTTCCAGAATTTGCCGGAGCGCATTCACTACGTCCTGCAATTCGGTGGGTTGCGAAAGGTTCGCCATGTAGAACGTCTTAATCACGCTCTGCTCGAGATCTTTGCGCTTGGCGGGATTGTCGGCCGCCACAAAAATCGTATTCGGAGTTACCGGCCGCCAGAATGTCTTCGACTCGAGGGCAACGATCTGCAACGCCTCTTCCAGCGTGACTCCGTTTAACTCAATCTTGATTCGGCGAGAAGTGTAATCGGGATCGAACAGGACGTTGATTCCGGACAATTTACCAATCGTCTCGTAAATGACCTTGCTGTCTTCGGTGGATTTGATGGTGATGGGGATATTCGAGATGGATGCCAGTTCAACCGGGCCTAGCGCTTCTTCCAGGCGTTTCTGCGCCGCTGAAGGAGCTTTGGAAGCCTTTGGCACCGGGTTCTTCCCGGTTTCGATCATCTCTTTTGTACGCTTCAATTCCTGCTGGGCAATGGAACTGGAAGGATCGATTTCCGCGGCCTTTTGGAACTCCACCAGGGCGCCATCCAACTGGCCGGACTCACGCAGCAGTTGTCCGCGATGAACATGCGAAGCGCCGGCAAGAAAGCGTAACCGCTCGTAGGCCGAACGGAACTCGACGTTCTGCGGCTTCAGCCCATAGGCTTGCTTATAGAGGTCGTAGGCCTGCTCGTAATTCTGGCGAGCTTCGGCGTCTTTGCCTTTTTGAAAGACAGACTTGGCGCTATCGGCGGCAAAAGCCAGGGTCACGGCGGCGGCAAGCACTAAGAGTGTCGCCGGGCGAAACAAACGTCTCATCACTGATTCCTCGCAAGCAGTCTTCCCCGGAAGGCCAGACAGGACCCAAGGCAAAGGTTTTCGATTTCAGACCAAGAAGACGTAAACTGCAAAATTATACCATCGGCCTCAAACCCGCCGAAGTGATTGCCGAGAGAGTAGTTACAGTCGTAAGGACTAGTCCCATTAGAGATCGGGTGTGCAACCTTTTGGTCCATCGCAAGGCAAAGACCGGGGGCCAGGGTCGCGAAGGAGGATCCAAAACGCGACTCCTGACACCCGGCACCTGTCACCATGCCCATCCATGAGATAACTTGTGAGATAACCTAATTAGACCCATGGCACGCCAAACCTCACACCCGACGAAGTCGAACCCGGAGAAAAACCCCAAGCGCGACCCCACGGCAGCCGGCCAAAGAGACGCCGCTGTCAATAGGATCGCTTCACATAACTACTTCTTGCTGGAAAAATTTGAGACCGGCGTTTCTTTGACCGGGACCGAGGTCAAATCGGTACGAAACGGCCTCGCCAACCTCAAAGACGCCTATGGATTGATCAAAGACGACGAAATCTGGCTCCTTAACTGTCATATCGGCCCGTATGAGCATGGCAACATAGCCAATCACGCCCCGCTTCGGACTCGCAAGCTGTTGATGCATAAGGAAGAAATCCGGAAATTGATGGGAAAAACCCATCAAAAGGGACAGACCTTAATTCCTACGCGGATGTATTTCAAGCACGGCAAAGTCAAAGTTGAGATTGCCTTGGCCAAGGGAAAGCAGCTTTGGGACAAACGGGAAACCGAACGTCGTCGGACGGCCGACAATGAAGCGAGGGACGCGATCAATCGGTCGCGTAAGGGACGGTAGGGTTTTACGCTCCGGGGCTGAGAAGCGAGTTGCGCCGTGAGCAACAATGCAAAGGTCCTTCGTTCGCAAAGAACGCTCTCTCAGGATGACAATCAGTGAGAATGGTCTTTCCGCATGACAGATGGCAGCGGTTTGAGAATGCTCGTTCAGCATGACATTGTGATGGGATTCCACCCACGGAACTGTCACCCTGAGCGACAGCGAAGGGCCCATGCAATTGGGGCGCACCGATTTCTGAGCTCGCCGGATTTTTGGGTTTACAATGACGGCGCCGAAAACATCGTTCC
>DATBAX010000161.1:0-7964 GCA_036271275.1 Terriglobales bacterium | reverse complement strand
GGCCCCGTAAAACTTATCTTTCCACTCGTCGAGAGATTCGTCGCGAGTGCCATTCTGCTTTACTTCTTTTACCCATGTCGCTTTTGGCTGGAATCCGTTCAAGTAGAGATGAAAAGGAAAAGTGTCGAGCGCTTGTCCCGTTAGATTGTGGTAGGTGAGGGTCTCCGTGCCCTCAAGAGAATGAGTCTTCGGATCGTATTTTGCGTCGATGTTGTACGCGACCACCCGCTGCGAAAGTGGCTGAGTGGAATTTATCGCGGAGGTCGTGTCAGGAACCGCAGGGCCAGCGCTCGAAGCCTGTGGCCACATGGGTACTGAGAACGACATTGCTACGGCGCAATACCACAACATTCTTGCTGGACGCATGTTTGAAATTCCTCAAAGACCACAATCGTGGCGGAGAACATAATACCTCTCAGAAGCTTGTCTTACCGTAAATTTATGAGAAATAAGGCCTCGAACAGAGGGCAACCATTATGGCCGACGAAGCAACTAAATAACTAGTTGACGTTTGAAGGCTCCCCGCGTCTAATAGTGGCAGGGAATTTGTTGGTTGGAGACTGTCGATGCCGCCCAGAAAATCCGTGACTCTCACCGAAGCCGAGCTGCGGTTGATGGATGTGTTGTGGATGAAGGGGCCGGCCACCGTCCAACAGGTGCTGGAATCGCTGCCCAAGAAACAGCCTCTCGCCTATAACTCCGTGCTGACGACGATCCGCGTCCTCGAGAAAAAAGGATACGTGAAGCATGTGAAGGATGGTCGCGCCCACATCTACATGCCGTTGGTGGGGCAGAGGGAAGCGACGCGCTTTGAAGTGCGTCATCTGGTGAATCGTTTTTTTAAGAATTCGCATGAGCTGCTGGTGCTGAATATTCTGCAAGACCAAAGCATTGAAGCCGAAGAATTGGCCCGCTTACGGCTGATGTTGGAGGAGAAAGAGTAGATGACGTCCGCGATCAATCTGCATGCGGTGGCTCAATTCTCCGCCGAGAGGATGCTGAACTGCATCGTTGAAGGTGTAGCCATCGCGCTATTCGCATGGCTGCTGCTGCGGGTGATTGGTTTGCAGAACTCGGGCCGTCAAAACTCAGGCACACGCTTTGCGGTTTGGTTGGTCACTCTGTTTGCGATTGCCGCACTACCTTTTATGGGTGCCGTTGTACCGGCCGGCGCTACGGGTTCTGCTGGATTCTCTCAGTCGGCGATTGTCGTGCCCGGTTCGTGGGCGACCTATCTTTTTGCAGTCTGGGCTGTAATCGCGAGCTGGGGACTTCTGCAAGTTGGAGTCGGCTTGTGGCATGTGCGCAGAGTGCGCAGAAATTGCGTGGCGATTGACACGGCGAATTTGGATCCCGTCCTCCAAATGACTTTGAACGATTTTCGTTCAGTCCGACCGGTGACGATCTGCGTGTCGGACAGCTTGCAGGTGCCAACAGCCATTGGTTTTATCGAACCCGTAGTGGCATTGCCGGCATGGACGTTTCAGGAATTGTCGCCGACGGAATTGAACGCAATCCTGCTGCATGAACTCGCACATCTGCGGCGTTGGGATGACTGGACCAATCTAGCGCAGAAATTGCTGCGGGCAATTTTCTTCTTTCATCCAGCGGTTTGGTGGATCGAGGGTAAGTTATCGCTTGAGCGTGAGATGGCCTGCGATGACGCCGTCCTGGCGCAGACGGCGAATCCTCGTGCATACGCTCAATGCCTGGTCGCTGTAGCCGAAAAGACTTTTATGCGCAGGGGCCTGGCGATGGCACAAGCTGCCGTGAGCCGGGTGCGGCAGACGTCGCAACGGGTGGCTCAAATTCTGGATGCAAAACGGCCGGGCGCTACTCGCGTCTGGAAGCCGGCTCTCGGGATGGTGGGCGCTTTTGCGATGATTTGTGTCGGGCTATTATCACGCAGTCCGGAGTTGGTTTCATTCCAGGATCGTGCTCCGAGGGTAGAGTCAGCGTCCACGGTAGCTTTGAAATCGATGTCAGCCGCGATCCAGCCGACCAAGGTAGTGAGGGCGAAATTTAATAGCCGAGTTGCGGCGGTGCATCCGATAAAAGTCAGTCCCGCGAACCTAGCTCCGCTCAATCGCGCAGTCGAGCCGAAAACCTTTGAGTCAGACGAAGCGGTGATGAACCAGCCGCAGCCGAGCGCCGTCCCGGTCAATTTTGTTTTGCCGACTAATCATCGCGGGAACGAAGTGTCCAGCAACCAGCCACAACCGCGGCTGAAATCGGTATTGTTGGTTTATCAAGGTCTTGAGTACGATGATGCCGGCTTTGCACACTGGACAATCTGCGTATGGCGCGTGACGGTTCCGGCCGAGCAACAGGCAATCCCGGTAAATCCACCAAAATCAACTTAAGGAATGTTTGAAGAAAAAGCGAGTCGACAAACTGTGTGAGCATCAACTAAAGAATTAGTTTGAGCGTTAGTCATCCATCAACGAATTACTACGAAGGAGAAACAAAGTCATGAGTAAGTTTATGGGAAGTTGGAAAAACAAATTAACCCGACCGTTACTGGCGTCCGCGCTGGCGATTTCGTGTGCATTCTCATTCGGTGCATACGAACTCATCAAGCCAGCGTCGGCTAGAGCGGCTTCACCGATCATTGCTGCGCCCGCCGCGGCCCTGGACGATAACAGCGTTACGGCATTGTTATCGCTTGATCGCGCCATGGAAACACTGGCGGCGCGAGTCACCCCCGCAATCGTCAATGTTGCGGTCACCTCGCAAGCGAAAGAGGAGGCTGGCAACGGCGAAATCCCCGAAAACATGCAGCAATTCTTCGGACAGTTTGGAGGGCAATTCGGCGGGCACCGTCAAATGCAACCGCAGATCGAACACGGGATCGGCAGCGGCGTGGTCATTTCACCCGATGGCTATATCGTCACCAACAACCACGTGATCGATGGAGCTGTCGACATTCGCGTGACTATGACCGACCGCAGAATTCTCAAAGCAAAACTAATTGGCTCTGACACGCTGACCGATCTTGCGGTCATCAAAGTCGATGCTACCAATTTGCCCAGCGTTCCCTGGGGTAGTTCAACTGAACTCCACCCGGGACAAACGGTTCTCGCGTTCGGCAACCCCTACGGTTTCCGCTTTACCGTCACGCGGGGAATTGTCAGCGCGCTCAATCGTCCGAATCCGTTCGCGGATGACCGCCGCAAACCCGGCGAGTTCATTCAGACTGACGCTGCCATCAATCCAGGCAACTCCGGTGGGCCACTGGTGAATGCTCGCGGAGAAGTGGTTGGGATCAATACGTTCCTGGTTTCGCCTTCGGGAAGTTTCTCAGGAATGGGCTTTGCCATTCCGACGCAGATCGTGCGTCCTACGGTCGAAACTCTGATTCGTGACGGCAAAGTTACGCACGGATACATTGGCATCGGAATCAACGACGTAACTCCGGAGAACTCAAAGTTCTTCGACATGAAAGAAAACACCGGAGCAGTAGTCACGCAGGTTGAGGCAAATTCTCCGGGCGGAAAAGGCGGCCTGAAAGTCGGCGATGTAATTACGGAGCTCAACGGCAAGACGGTAAGCGATGCCGGAGAACTCCAGATGGAAGTTGGACAAAAACGTCCAGACTCGACCATCGATCTGAAAGTGCTCCGTGACGGCAAACCCGTAAACGTTACGGTGAAGCTAGAAGCCATGGGAAGCCGTGACAAAGACGGAAATGGCAGCAGCGATGCTGAGCACGGCAAACCGCGATGGGGAGTGGGGCTTTCCGATCTCACGCCCGATGTTCGGCAGCAAATCCAGGCGCCGAGCGATGTACGCGGCGCATTGATCGAGCAGGTGCAACCGGGCAGCATCGCTGACAACGCCGGACTGCAACGCGGTGACGTCATCGTGCAGGTCAATCGTCACGATGTAGGAAGCGCAGCGGATGTGCAGAAAGCTCTGTCCGATGTTCCCAAAGGGCAGGATGCGCTGTTGTTGGTTTGGTCGAACGGTGGCAGCTCATTCCGAGTGCTGCACGCCGGCGACGGAGCCTAAACAAGTTTGCGCGCTGCATTTCGAAATCCAGATCCTCCTGGGCGAAGTGCAGCGCGCGATCTTTATCTCTGTTTGGGTTTAGCCACTTCATCGATGAATAGTGCGAGCGATTGTCCGGCCGCGGGTTTGGCGGCGAAAGAAATCGCACTGGAATTGTCCGCGATCCAATCGGCTCCCGCAGCTTTCAGTTCGGCATCATCGACCGTGGTGCGGAACGCAACGACTCTTGCGCCTGCGTCCTTGCCGGAGCGAATGCCGACTGGAACATCTTCGAACACCACGCAATCCTGAATGGGAAATCCCAGCACGGCCGCACCTTTTAAATACGGTTCCGGATGCGGTTTGCCATTTTTTATATCGCTCGACGTGACCAATTTTTCGGGGATGGGCAGCCCGCCGGCGAGAATCCGGACCTCCGCCAGAGGACGCGCGCACGATGTCACGATCGTCCATCGGTTGGGAGGAAGAGCATTGAGTAGCTCGCGAGTTCCCGGCAAAGCTACAACGCCGTCCAAGTCTTCGATCTCTCCGTTCAGTACGACCAGATTCTCCATTTCGGCGTCCGCATTCGGCAGATAATCGCGAATGGTCGAGATACTCGGCCGCCCGTGAGCGTGTTGTACAACTTCTTGCGGATCGAAGCCATGCGCGATCGCCCATTTCGTCCACACTCGAACCACAGCCGGAGCTGAATCGACTAAAACACCGTCCAGATCGAAGAGAAGTGCGCTGCAACTAATTTGAACCATGAACCACGATAACAAATCTTGCGGCATCCTTCTTGGAGAGCGTCTCTCTGTATACTTTCCGAGGGCAGAGCCGGCATTTCGTTTGATGTTAGTTCTGCAATGCAAAATCCAACTTGATTGAGGCCTATGCTTCCATTCACTGATGCTGACTTGAAAGCCGAAATTTCCACCAAGATTGCCCGCCTACAGGATTTCATGGAGCAGAAACGATACGCGGGAATTCTCCTCAGCCAGGTGCGGAATTTTGAGTGGCTGACCGGCGGAGTTGGGGACAACCAGATAGGCCGCGCCAGCGAATTCGGCTTGGCTTCACTTCTGCTAACCAGAGACGGACGCAAGTTTCTGGTGGCCGCGCATAGCGAGATTCCGCGGCTAATCGAAGATGGCTTGGGAAATCTCGGATACGCGCCGGTGGAAACGCCCTGGTACGAAAAGCCGCCGGATCTTGGCAAACTTCTGGGTTTGCCGGGCACTATCGGCAGCGATGTGGATCGCGATGGCTGCACGACAGTGAACGTCGCGCCACTACGATATCAATTAAGTCCGACTGAAATTTTGAAGTATCGCTGGCTTGGACGGCAGTCCGCCGAAGCAGTCGAGGAGATCACGCGCGCGGTGAAGCCCGGGATGACCGAGCGGCAGATCGAAGCGCTGATCGCGAACGCCCTTATGCAGCGCGGCATTCGGCCGACGGTCCTGCTGATTGGGTCGGACGACCGGATCATGCGCTTCCGGCATGCGTTGCCTTCCGACAAAGCTGTCGAGAAATACGCAATGGTCAATGTTTGTGCCAAGAAGTGGGGATTGATCGCATCGGTGACCCGCTTCGTCCACTTCGGGGCGCTCGATCCTGAACTTAAGAAGCGGCTGCACGCTTCCACGGTGGTGAACTCAAAATATTCGCACGCGCTAAAACCTGGCGCCAAGATTTCAGATATTTTTCAGCAAGCCACCAAATGGTATGCGGAGCTTGGCTATCCGGGAGAGTGGAAGTTCCATCATCAAGGAGGCGCAACGGGATACGGCGAGCGGGAATACCTCGTTGCTCCGGACTCAACGGAGATCGTCCTGGATCATCAGGCGTTTGCGATGAATCCCACAGTGCAGGGAACCAAAGCCGAAGACACGATTCTTGTGCAGCAAACGCGGGCCGAGAATTTAAGCAGCACCCCAGATTGGCCCAAGATCAAGGTGGAATTGGACGGGATGGTTTATGAGTCAGCCGATGTTTTGATTCAAGGGGCAGCGCAGACGAGTTGGTAGTTTCGGAAATTTAAGCTCCGATTCGCGCTGACGCCAAGTCCCGTAGGGACGACCCATCTTAGCCCAGCGCGACAGCGCTGGGAAGCGGACAGAGCAAGATTAAGTCCCGTCGGGACGACCCCACTCAACGCAGGGTACTTGGGTCGCTCCTCCGGAGCTGCCGAACTACTGCCTGATCTTTATCAAGCTCGGCAACACATCTCCGAAGCGACTACTCTCCGAGGGCTTACCGAAATCAAAATAGATGCGCCGATAAAGTTCGTAAAGCTGCTCGTAAACTTTCTGTGCGTCTGGCTGCGGAGAAAAGACCGTGTGTGAGGGACAAATCTGCTTCTGTGCTTCCTCGACCGTCTTGAAAGCTCCAGCCGCCATAAAAGCAAAAATCGCCGAGCCAATGCCGGTGACTTTGCTGCTCGGCACCAGCACCGGCTTCCCCAGAACGTTGGCATAAACCTGATTCAGCACTGGATTATTTTGCGGAATGCCGCCGCCGTTAATCACACGCAGAGTTGGCGCTCCGTAGGTGTGCATTTGATCGAGGATGATCCGGGTATGAAACGCTGTGCCTTCGATGGCGGCGAATAATTCGTCCTGCGCGGTGTTTTGTAAGTTCCAGCCAAGAGTCATCCCGCCTAGATTTGGATTTACCAGCACGGTACGATCGCCGTTGTCCCAGGTCATGCGCAGCAGCCCGGTTTGTCCGGCGCGATATTTCTCCAGGCCTTTGCTAAGTTCTGCAACGCTGGTATTTGCGCGAGTGGCGATGGCGCTGAAAATGTCTCCGGTAGCGGAAAGACCCGCTTCAACACCGGTGAATTGCGGATGCACACTGCCTTGCACCACTCCGCAAACGCCGGGAATCAACGCCGTCTTCTTCACGTAACCGATGATGCAGGTTGAGGTGCCGACCACGTTCACTACATCGCATTCTTTCGCGCCGGCACCGATCGCATCCCAGTGGGCGTCGAATGCGCCTACGGGAATTGGAATTCCCGCTTTCAGTCCGAGCTTCTCCGCCCATGCCGGAGAAAGTTTCCCCGCGATTTTGTCCGAGGTCGCATACTCTCCACCCAGTTTCGCGCGAACGCCTTTAAGCAGTGGATCCAGCTTAACGAGAAATTCTTCCGGAGGCAGGCCGCCGAGTTCCGCGTTCCACATCCACTTGTGTCCCATGGCGCAGATGCTGCGTTTCACCAGCTTGGGATCGGTGATGCCGCACAAAGTCGCGGCAACCATGTCACAGTGTTCGAAAGCCGAAACAAATTTGTCGCGCTTATCAGGATTGTGACGCAGCCAGTGCAGCAGTTTCGAAAAGCCCCACTCCGAGGAGTACACGCCTCCGCACCACTCAATGGCTGAAAGTTTTTCCTGATGCGCGAGCGCGGTGATCTCGGCCGCTTCGCCTTTCGCGCGATGATCGCACCAGAGGTAATACTCATCGAGGGGAACGAGATTCTCGCCCACAGGAATCACGCTGGAGCCGGTGGTGTCGAGAGCGATGGCTTCGACTTGATCGCCGGAAATGCCGGCCTCTTTTACAGCCTGACGGGTTGCGAGGGCGAGCGCCCGCATCTGGTCGTCGTGCGATTGCGTAGCGAAGTCGGGATCTTCGCGCTTGCGATGAAGAGGATACTCAGACGCTGCGGACGCCAGCAGCCCACGCTTGCTATCTACAATCGAAACGCGGACGCTGAGGGTGCCGAAATCAACTCCTGCAACAATGGCCATTGGGTTCTCGTAGACCTACTCGCGATGCCAGAGCATATCCCAGCCCATATAGCGGGTGG
Source organism: Terriglobales bacterium (assembly GCA_036271275.1). Classification (GTDB taxonomy): domain Bacteria; phylum Acidobacteriota; class Terriglobia; order Terriglobales; family Acidobacteriaceae; genus DATBAX01. Next base: position 154 of record DATBAX010000161.1, on the reverse strand, counting down.
TCGCTTCATAAGTGGCGCCCGCGACGGTTGAGAAGTTGGCGGCAACGTGATGCTCAAATCCGTTTTCGCAAATGTAGCGCAGCAGTTTTTGCATGCCGGGAATCTGGACCACGCCTGCGCCACCGAAGGTGTTTAGCGGGTCGTTGGTGAAAGT
>DATBAX010000160.1:0-6948 GCA_036271275.1 Terriglobales bacterium | reverse complement strand
CCATTCCGGCGAACCTTGCGGAAGTGTGCGTGCCGTTGAGGATTCCAGCCACTCGTAGAATGTGAGAGTATTGCCGCGCACGTAGGCATGAGCAGAACGGGCCATCTTGAGTCTTCGCCGCTCCGTCAAAATTGCCGCTCGATCCTCGGGTTTACAGATCTCGCCTCTGCTCTTCATCGGGTCCATCATATACGCCCTGGCTTTCTCGCACTTTTCACGATCGGTTCATGCCCATCCGTTGTTTTGGTTCAGCGTCAGTCAGAAAAGTGACGGGGGCAATTATGTTGGCGGGCGGGAATTTCTTTGCCGTTTCAGTTCAAATTAGAAAAGCTGCCTCTAAATAATTGAGAAATCTAACTTAAGAAGCAACTGATTCGGGCGAAAAGTAGTCCTAGTAGCGCACTTCACGAGGAGATATCCGTGGCCGCACAATCTTCACTTCGCCCGATCATAGACCGAGAAACCGCCGTGAGCGTCGGACGAAACAAGGAAGCACTGTCTCCTTCGGGGGCGGTGCTTTGATTTAGACACGTGCGATCAGATCGAAGAAGGAGTCCCATGCTTATCGGTCGGATTTATGGCTGTGCAGTCGGTTTGAGTCTGCTCGTGTTGCTCTCGACGGGATGCAACAACGGCAGCGATACGGACATGAGCTACAAAGCGGCAATCAATGAACATTTCAAGGTGCACCCGGTTTGCATCTGGTCGCAGCCGAAGAAATTCCCCGTCCAGGCGGCGACATCCGACGATGCGAAGACTGAGGGCTACGACGCATTGACGCAGGAAGAGTTGCTGACGCGGACTACTACCGAAAAGAAAGTGCTGATCGTAGCTTCGAAGCAGGTAAACAATTATGACCTCTCGGATAAGGGGCGGACTTCATGGACACCGGATTCCTCTCAGCCTGGTTACGGAAACTTTTGCTACGGCAATAGAGAGGTGACATCAATCGACAATTCGACACTGGGGACGAATGCATCAGGTGCTAAGACGGTCGATGTTGCATACCACTATCAAATAGCAAATGTCGCTAGCTGGGCAAATTCGCAAGAAATGAAAACTGCATATCCGGGAATGGCCTCAACGCTTGCTACCAACCCATCGGACAATGCGACGCTAGTTAAGACCGGGGATCACTGGGAATTCAATAAGTAGAATCCGCCACGTCGCCAAAAGCGCGGACATTAAATTGAATGGGATGTAGAGTGGGCGGATGCTTGGGGAGAATGAGTCATGGCCAAGAAGAAAGTGAGTTCCTCGGAAGCACCAGGCAAGAAAAACGGGCCCGCAAGCGTTGGCCAATCTCGACAGGCTGCCGGAGGTGAACTGCACCAGACTGCTATCGGAGATCATCCCTCTCTCACTACAAACCAAGGTGTCGCACTCTCAGACAACCAGAACTCCTTGAAGGCCAATCCGCGCGGTCCTGCGCTTCTCGAAGATTTCATCCTCCGCGAGAAAATCACTCATTTCGATCATGAGCGTATTCCCGAGCGCATTGTTCACGCGCGAGCCACGGGAGTCCATGGATTCTTCGAACTGACGTCGTCATTGAAGAAATACACCACCGCCAGGATACTCACCCAGGTGGGCGAGAAGACCCCGGTGTTCACCCGAATATCGACTGTCGCTGGGGGCGCAGGGTCGGTGGACACACCCCGGGACGTACGCGGATTTGCGGTTAAGTTCTACACCAAAGAAGGAAATTGGGATCTGGTAGGCAATGACATCCCTGTTTTTTTCATACAAGATGCCATCAAGTTCCCTGATTTGATCCACGCCGTAAAAATGGAGCCTGATCGGGGTTTCCCGCAGTCGGCAACCGCGCACGACACATTCTGGGATTTCATCTCGCTTACCCCAGAGTCGATGCACATGGTTATGTGGATCATGTCGGATCGCACTTTACCGCGCTCGCTTCGCATGATTGAGGGTTTCGGAATCCATAGTTTTAGGTTAATCAACGCTACCGGGGAATCGACTTTCGTTAAATTCCATTGGCGTCCCAAGCTTGGCTTGCAGTCCACAATTTGGGATGAAACGGTGAAGATTTCGGGTGCCGATCAAGACTTTCACCGCCGGGATATGTTCGATGCTATAGCGTCCGGAGATTTTCCCGAGTGGGAATTTGCGGTTCAACTATTCACCCAAAAGGAAGCCGACAAATTCCCATTCGATCATCTGGACGCAACCAAACTCATTCCAGAGGAACTCGTCCCTTTAAGAGTGATTGGCCGCATGGTCTTGGACCGCTGGCCGAACAATTTCTTTGCGGAAACGGAACAGGTTGCCTACTGTCCGTCTCATATCGTTCCGGGCATTGATTTCTCGAACGACCCACTGTTGCAGGGGCGATTGTTCTCTTATCAAGATACGCAGTTGTCGCGCTTGGGGTCTCCCAACTTTCATCAGATCCCGATCAACGCTCCCAAATGCCCGTTCGCGAACCAACAGCGTGACGGCCACATGCAGATGGAGCAACCGGTCGGCCGTGTCTCCTACGAACCCAATTCCTTGTCAAAGAACTCGCCTTGCGAAACTCCCATTAAGGGCTTCCGCAGCACTGCGGTTGCAGAGGCTGGCGAAAAAGGCCGCGTCCGGCCCGAGAGCTTCGCCGATCACTACAGTCAGGCACGCCAGTTTTACCTAAGTCAAACTGAGTACGAACAGGCGCACATTGCCTCGGCACTCGTGTTTGAGCTTTCAAAGGTCGATCATCTGCATGTGCGCGAAGCCGTGGTCGGACATCTGCGGCATATCGAAGAAGATCTCGCTAAACGTGTTGCTGCCGGTTTGGGATTGGACAAAATGCCGAGTGCGCCCAAAACTGCTGCCAAAGTGCAGGAGATGAAGCCTTCTCCTGCGTTGCAGATCATCGGCAAGATGAAGGATACGTTGAAGGGAAGGGCCATCGGTATTCTGATAGCCGATGGTTCGGATGGCGCTGTAGTTAAGAAGATCAGGAAGACTGCAACCGCAGCGGGTGCAGCCGTTAAGATCATCGCGCCTAAGGTTGGCGGTGCGAAACTTGCAGACGGCTCCATGATGTCGGCGGACGGCCAATTGGCTGGCACGCCTTCGGTACTGTTCGACGCCGTCGCATTAGTTCTCTCCGATGAGGGCGCGAAAGCACTGTCGGTGGAGAGTGCGGCGGTTGAGTTCGTGCGCGATGCCTTCGGCCATCTCAAGGCGATTGCGGCCGACGAGGGCGCGAAAGCACTCTTGAAAGCAGCCAATATCGGGCACGACGCCGGCGTGTTGAGTGCCGAAGACGAGACCGCGTTTATCACCGCTGCAAAGACGCGACAGTGGGGCCGAGAAAAGTCAGTACGGACGCTGGCCTGATCGAGGGCTGAGCCTGAGGCTGAGAGCTCAGGGGCTCTTACCCCTGTGAATAGGAAAGGAGAACTGCAATCTTGATCCTGATTATTATCTTGATTTTGGTGTTGGGTGGCGGCGGGGGATATTACGGCCACAGCCGCTGGGGTTATGGAGGTGGTGCTGGCATTGGGCTTGGGACCATTCTATTGATCCTGCTTATTGCCTACTTGTTGGGAGGTTTTCGGTAAGGCCAACATTGATTCCCACGGCTGCACGCTGACGATACTCACGATAACAATTTTCGAAAGCGACACTGAAAGGACTGCCTGATGGATGACAATAAGAAAAATCAATGTGCGCACACCGGGTGTAGTTGCGTGGTGGGGAATGACAGCAAATATTGTAGCCCCCACTGCGAAACGCTCAAGACCGATCCTGAGGTCGCCTGCGAATGCGGGCATCCGCAGTGTGCCGGCAAGATTGATTGAGCGGTCTGATCACGATAATCACATCTATGGCGGCAAGTTGAAAAGTGTGAAGTTTATGGCCTTCAGGATTCTGCAGGTCGCTGACAGCGAAAACATACGTGCCCACGTCCGCTCCTCCATTGAGCAAAACACCGACTTGATCGTGTGCGGGGAAGCGGCGAAACCGCGCTCTTGATGGTCGTGAGTCTGAAGCCTCAGTTCGTAATACCGCACGGAATAAATGGATTGATCCAGCGTGGGAAGAGGGCAACGGGATGACCATCGGGTAAACACTGTATTCCGCCAACGAAAACGCCGCATATGGCGTGGATGGACAACAATGTAGAATCGCTGTTATCGCCGTTCCTTCAAGCTTCGGCGGCGTTATCCCACAATTCAGGAGCGTTCCCAATGGGATCGTTGCGCGTCCTCATTGTCGATGACCAGGAGGTAGTCCGGAACGGTATCCGGTCTGTGTTGTCCTCACGTCCGGATTTTGTCATCTGCGGAGAAGCGAGCAACGGCATTGAAGCGATTGAAAAATCGAAGACCCTTTCCCCCGGCGTGATTCTCATGGACGTTTCAATGCCCTGCATGAATGGAATTGAGGCTACTCGAATCCTGCGCCGTGAGGTTCCGAATTCCGAAGTCATCATTATTAGTCAGAACGATCCGGCAATAGTCGGTCGGCACGCGCGGGAGGCTGGAGCCGGGACCTATATTGCGAAAAGTGAGATTGGCCGTGAGTTGATTCCCGCCCTTGATCGATTAGCCGGCCCTAACAGGGGCAAACCCTCGTCAAATGCAGGTGCCAACATGATTGAGTCCACAATACCTCAGACTCGCGATGCGGCGTACACTTCTGAGAGTAAGGTCGTCGTGCCAGTAGAATCGATTCTCTGCACAGAAGAGTTGCGTCGGCGGCCATCACGTGGGCCGGATTACGAGACAGAAAGCCGGGCGCTTGTAGCATTGGCCCAGGCGCTTGCTGATTCCCCGCGCACGGTTCTTCAAACTCTTGCCGAGACGCTTCTAGAGGTCTGCAGGGCCGGTTCGGCAGGCATCAGCCTTCTCACGACCGAAGACAACGGGAAGAACTTTTACTGGCCGGCGATTTCCGGTAGTTGGAAGTCACATATCGGGGGAGGCACGCCCCGCGACTTCGGACCCTGCGGCGATGTACTAGATCGCAACACCACACTTCTATTCAGGCACGTTGAACGGCGTTACACTTATTTTCAGCCCGTCACTCCACTGGTTGAAGAGGCTCTCCTGGTTCCGTTTTATGTTGAAGGCAAAGCTGTCGGTACGATCTGGGTGGTCGCGCACGACGAAAACCGAAAGTTCGACGCCGAAGATGAGCGGATAATGGGTTCACTGGGGAAATTCGCGTCTTCGGCATATCAGATACTCGCCTCTCTTGATGGCCTCAAGTTAGAAGCGGTCCGACGGGAAAAAGCCGAACGAGCTAACGGTTTACTCGCTGCCATTGTGGATTCCTCGGACGACGCGATCATCAGTAAGACGCTCGACGGCATAGTCTCCAGTTGGAACAAAGCAGCGGAACGAATGTTTGGTTACACCGGCGACGAAGCCATTGGGCAGCACATCACCCTGATCATTCCACGCGACCGCCGTGACGAAGAAACAAAGATTATTGAACGACTGAAGCGCGGTGAGCGAACCGATCACTTCGAGACTATCCGCGTGCGGAAGGATGGGACCCCGCTCGAAATCTCACTCACTATTTCGCCAGTAAGGGACGGAGCAGGCGGCATTGTTGGAGCGTCGAAGGTAGCACGCGACATCACAGAACGAAAGCAGATCGAAAAAGCATTGCGCGAGAGCGAAGAACGGTTCAGAGCAATCGTAAACACCACGCCGGAATGCGTGAAGCTGGTAGCGTACGATGGCAAGCTCCTTCACATGAACCCGCCGGGATTGGCGATGGTCGGTGCCGATTGTTCTGAGCAGGTGGTCGGGAAAAATGTCTACGATCTCATCGCACGGCCCGACCGGGAGAGATTTCGGGCGTTCAATGAACGCGTTTGCGGAGGCGAGAGAGGGACTTTGGAATTCGATATCGTCGGGCTAAACGGCGTGTCGCGCCACATGGAAACCCATGCAGCCCCGTTGCGAATGGAAGACGGGAATTTGGCTCAACTCGCTGTCACGCGCGACGTAACTGCTCGAACAGGCATGCAGGACGAGCTAAAACAAAGTGAGGAACGCCTTCGATCACTCGCCAATGACCTCGAAATGCAAGTGCGGATGCGCACCCGTGAACTGGAGCAGCGAAACCAAGCTATCCTGGAACAATCGGAACAACTTCGAGAACTCTCGAATCGCATGCGACAAATCCAGGATGAAGAACGGCGGCATATCGCCCGCGAGCTGCACGACAGCGCTGGACAGGTCATAACCGCCCTCGGCATGAACCTCGCGAGCATGGCCCAATATGCGAGGAAGAATCCGGTGCTCGGCAAAACGGTGGACGACAGCCAGAATCTCGTACAGCAGTTAAACAAGGAAATACGCACCACGTCCTATCTCCTGCATCCCCCGCTATTGGACGAAAGTGGCTTGCCAGAGGCTGTTCGCTGGTACATCGAAGGGCTTACCGAACGCAGCGGCCTGATTATTGAGGCAAAAATTGCTGAAGACTTGGGTAGGCTTCCAGATGATATGGAACTGGCAGTATTTCGTATTATGCAGGAGGCCCTCACCAATATTCATCGTCATTCGGGCAGCAAGACTGCGATGATCCTTCTATGCCGCAGCGCCGATGCGGTTGTCCTGGAGATTCAGGACGCAGGCGGGGGAGTACCGGCTGAAAAACTCGATGGGATACATGCGCAACGTTCGGGTGTGGGGATCGCTGGTATGAGAGAGCGTGTCCGAAATTTGAAGGGCACAATGGATATTCATTCGGACGCGACCGGTACGAAGATCTCCGTCAAGCTGCCGGTTTCGCCAACTGCTCCGCCGGGAGGTGAGAAGATCCTCCAGGAGCGACGGTCGCTTAGTCTTGGATAAAGGTCTCGCCGAAGGCCTAGGTTAACTCTTTGCGTATTTTCGTTGCTGACGATAACGAGATAGTGCGTCGCGGAGTGGTCGGGATCTTGTCTTCTGAACCGAAATGGGAAGTATGCGGCGAGGC
>DATBAX010000159.1:0-10177 GCA_036271275.1 Terriglobales bacterium | reverse complement strand
TCGGCTTAAGATGTAACCGCAGTCCCTAGTCTGGTATCATCATCGGAATCCGAGGGTCGGGTTCGCTACGGGGAATGTTTGTCCGTAAGAATACTTGGGGGATTACGTGCCTAGCCAGAAGCAGTTGAAGTGGTCTCAACTGAAGGTCGGCCTCACTGTGCTGATCGCTAGCACCGTCCTCGCCGTTCTGATTTTTCTCATGAGCGGTACCGGCGGCATCTTCACCCACAAAATTGTTTTGAGATCGTACTTCGATAACGCGGGCGGATTGCGCGTGGGCGCGCCCGTGCGCCTTGAAGGCGTCGACATCGGCAACGTGACCAAGATCCGGATCGTTCACGACCAGACCAGGCAATTGACCCCGGTCGAAGTCACCATGAAGGTGAGCACCGTCTATCACGAGAGCCTGCGCAAGGATTCTCAGACTGCTCTCGCAACCGCTGGCGTATTGGGCGAAACCTACATAGATATCAATAGTTCACAAGCACATCTAGGTGAAGTGAAGGCCGGCGATGTTCTCGAAACACGTGACACGCCCGACATCCAGGACGTGGTGCGCGCCAGTCAAGGCACGTTGCAAAACATGGATGCGCTGCTCAAACGCCTCGATCGGATCGTGGCTTTTGTGGAAAGCGGCCAGGGTTCGATCGGTAAGGTCATCTACGATCCCAGCCTCTATAACAAGCTGAATACCACGGTAAGCGAATTTCAGGGATTGGTGAACGAAGTCACAGCGGGCAACGGAACGTTAGGAAAATTGCTGGTGGATGACGAACTCTATCGCAAGGCCAACACCACCGTAGACAAGCTCAATGTGATTATCGATGACCTGAATGCAGGCAAAGGGACTGCCGGGAAGTTCCTCAAAGATCCCGCTCTCTACGACACCGCCAATCAGACCATCGCCAACGTCAAAGTGCTGACTGACGACATCAATGCCGGTAAGGGAGCGATTGGCAAATTGGCCAAAGACCAGCAATTTGCCGACAAATTGCAAAACACCATCAACAAGCTCTCGTCGATCAGCGATCGCCTGGACGCGGGCGAAGGCACTGCCGGCAAACTACTTCACGATCCCGCCCTCTACGACAATTCCAATCAGATGCTGGTCGAAACACGTGGGCTGATCAAAGCCATTCGTGAAGACCCCAAGAAGTATCTGACCATCCATTTCAAGATTTTCTAGAGAGAGGCGGTTTCGGTGACGTTTTGCCTCTGTGCCCGTCTAACGCCGGGGCTTGTGTTTATTGCTGATTGGAACAAGTCCAATCGCGCCTGCGTAACTTAGATGTCGGGAGCCTTCTCCGCTTTACTTAGGACTTCAAATTCAATATTTCACGCGAGGGAAAATGCGTCTGCTAAAGATCACTGCCTTCCTGTTTGTTTCTCTTGGTTTGAGTGTGGCACAGACCAGCTCTCCGGCAGACCAGCCCAAGACCCATTTGCAGTTCGATGCCGCCTTGTTGGACAAGGGTGTCGATCCTTGCAATGATTTCTATGCCTACTCCTGCAACAAGTGGCGCGCCCAAAACCCGATCCCCGGCGATCACTCGTCGTGGGGAGCTTTTGATGAAGTGCAGGAGCAAGGTGAATACATTCAACGCAGGATCATGGAGAAATATTCCGCGAACGATCCCAAGCGCAGCGCCGCCGAGCAGAAAATCGGCGACTACTACAGCTCCTGCATGGATGAAAGTGCCATTGAAAGCGCGGGCGTAAGTTCGCTGGAGGACGAATTCAAGATCATCCGGGCCCTGAAGTCGAAGCAGGAACTCGCGCAGGAGATCATTCGTCTGCACCAGAAAGGCGTAGGCGCACTTTTTAGTTTTGGGTCCGACCAGGATTTCAAGGACGCCACTCAGGTGATTGCGGAAGCCGATCAAGGTGGCATGGGCCTCCCCGATCGCGATTATTACCTGAAGGATGATCCGAAGTCCGTTGAGTTGCGTCAGCAGTATGTCGCGCATATCCAGAAGATGTTCGAGTTGCTGGGAGATCCGGCCGCCACGGCGGCCTCAAAAGCCAAGAGCGTAATGAACATAGAGACCGCCCTGGCTAAAGGTGCGCTGGATCCCACCAGTCGCCGCGATCCGGTCAAGATTTATCACCGTCTGACTGCTCAGGAACTATCGGCACTTAGCCCAAATTTTGACTGGAGTGTTTATCTCAAGGGAATCGGTGCTCCTCCTACGCAAATCCTGAACGTGACCGAGCCCGAATTCTTCAAGCATCTGGATGGAATCCTGACCGCAACTTCTCTTGAAGATTGGAAGACTTATTTGGGTTGGCACCTGATCCATGCGAATGCGGGACTCTTGCCTGCGAAGTTCGTCGATGAAAACTTCAATTTCTTCGGCAAGACCTTGTACGGGACCAAAGAATTACCTCCTCGATGGAAACGGTGCGTGCGCAATACCGGTTCCGATCTGGGAGAAGCTGTAGGACAGAAATATGTGGACGAAACCTTCGGCGCGGATGGCAAAGAACGAACCTTGAAAATGGTGCAGGCGCTGGAGAAGTCTCTGGGCGAGGATATCGACAGCCTGTCCTGGATGGGTCCGGAAACCAAGAAACAAGCGCGGATCAAGCTGGCATCGATTTCGAACCGCATTGGCTATCCTGACAAATGGCGTGATTACAGCAAGCTGGATATCAAGCGGGACGACGCCATCGGTAATTCCATCCGGGCGAATGAATTCGAGTTCCAGCGCCAACTGGATAAGATCGGCAAACCCGTCGACAAGAACGACTGGCCCTATCCGCCTCCGACGGTGAATGCCAGCTATAACCCGCTCCTGAATAACATCACGTTTCCCGCGGGAATTCTTCAGCCTCCGTTTTTCGACAAGCAGGCCGACGATGCCCTAAATTTCGGCGCCATTGGCGCGGTGATCGGACATGAACTAACGCATGGCTTCGACGACCAAGGCAGTCAATTCGATGCTCAGGGAAATCTGCGCGACTGGTGGACCGAACAGGACAAGAAAGAATTTGAAAAGCGCACGCAATGCGTGGCCGACGAATACTCGGGATTCACCGTGGTCGACAACCTCAAGTTAAATGGCAAGCTTACTCTGGGCGAAAATACCGCTGACAATGGCGGCATGCGCATCGCTTTCATGGCGCTCATGAGCATGCTGGGAGGAAAAGAACCCGCTCCAGTCGATGGATTGACCGCGCAGCAGCGCTTCTTTCTAGGATGGGCGAATGTGTGGTGTGAGAACGACACCGACGAATCGCTTCGTGCAGGCGTCGAGGGCGATCCGCATTCCTCGGCGCAAGCGAGAATTAATGGAGTGATGGTCAACATGCCGGAGTTCCGCGAGGCCTACCACTGCAAAGCGGACGCACCGATGGTAAGCAAAAACGCCTGCCGCGTCTGGTAGAAACATTGGCCACGGACCACGCGGATTTCCACGGATCAGATCTTGTTATAAAAAAATCCGTGTAGATCGGCGTAAATCCGTGGCCTTATTTTTTGGAAGTGGATTCGGCTTGCTCGTGGGCGTGGTAGCTGGAGCGCACCATCGGCCCGGATTCGACATGCTTGAAGCCGAATCTTAAAGCTTCGTCTTTCATGTATTGAAATTCATCTGGCGTGTAGTAGCGAGTCATTGGCAGATGATCTTTTGACGGACGCAGGTATTGCCCCACGGTCAGGATATCGACTCCTCGCGAACCCAGATCGCTGAACGTCTGCACTAGCTCGGTAATCGTTTCGCCCAAGCCGACCATTACTCCGGATTTCGTCACCACGTCGGGTGAAATCTTTTTTGCATTCTCCAGCAAGTCCAGCGTGCGTTGATAGCGTGCACCAGAACGCACCGCGCGATAAAGCCTCGGGACAGTTTCGGTGTTGTGGTTCAACACATCCGGCTGGGCGTCGAGAACGACCCGTAGCGCTTCTTCGATCCCCTGAAAATCGGGGATGAGCACCTCAATCCGGCAATCCGGCGTCAGTGCTCGAATGTGGCGGATCGTCTCAGCGAACACCCTCGCTCCGCCGACGTTATCGTCATCGCGATTCACGCTGGTCACGACGGCATGTTTCAATCCAAGTTTTGCGACAGCATCAGCCACACGCCGCGGTTCGTCCCAGTCAATTGCCTCGGGACGCCCCTTGGGCACGGCACAGAAGCCGCACCGCCGAGTACAGATATTGCCCAGCAACATAAACGTTGCAGTCTTGTGGTTCCAGCATTCGCCTATATTAGGGCACTGGGCAGACTCGCAGACAGTATGAAGTCCCAAGTCGCGGGCCAGCTTCTTGAGATTATGAAAGTTATCGCCGGAAGGCGCCTTGGCCTTCAGCCATGCCGGTTTGGGATGACGGATGGGCGGAAAGGCTTCGATCTGAACTAGTTCTGAGACGCTGGCCATGTGTCTCTTAGATTTTACATGCCGGATTGCCTATATGCTAAATCAAGGGCTTAAACCACCAAGGACACGAAGTATCACCAAGGAGCGCCCACGATCCAAAGGCTTTCCTTGGTGATACTTAGTGTTCCTTGGTGGTTTAGAGATTTTTAGTTGTCCAGGTAGGACTCAATCCACTCCTTGACCCGCAGTCGGCGCTCATCCAGGGCATCGAAGCGGACACCGAAAGTCTTGTTGCCGGGCATCCGCCAACTCACAGTGCTGCGTACCCAGATGCGCGGCAGGGTCAGCAACGCAAAGGAAATCTCCACCGGCTGGCCGGGCGAGACGTCTTCTCCGCTCCGCAGAGACATGCCTCCAGAACTGACCTCCTGGCTACTAGCCGAAAAGCGGCGGCCATCGGGCGCCACCACGGAAACCTCAGTGATCACAGGAATCCGCACATAGCGGCGGAATTCGTGCAGCACCAGCATCTGCGTAGCCCGCACCAATTTCAAAGCTGACGGACGCTCGATCGGTTCGTTGAAAACTGCATTGATGCCATATTTGGAATACTTCATGGCATCCTGCACCGTGCCGCCCATCCCGTAAATCACCATGCGGTTGTTCGACGGCGAGGAACGCGCAGAATCCAGGACAGGTTCCGTCTCCGGGCTTAACCGGACTACGCAAGCCTCAAATTTTTCGCGCTTGAGCCGGTCCGCGGCCTGGTCGGCCATCATTACGGTTTCAATGCCGAACTGCCGGAAGCACTCGGAAAGCACGGTTCTCACCGATTCCTTGAGGTCCACCAGCGCCACGCGAGCCAGCGCCTTCTTGGTCGAGGAGGGCGAAAAGACCGTTCCTGGGGCAATTTGCATGGTCGGGTTCAATGCCATGTTGAGTCCCTATTCTGGCCTGTAATCGGCGGCTAGGCAAAGGCTTAGAAGGCCAATGGGCGGGTACATAAGTGTCATTACGGGGATGAACTGGAGATTGGAAATAGGGCTTGCAAATCACTAAAGTCCTGGGAAACGCGGAGAAATGACAAAAGCCTATAAAGTGTGGAGATAAGCTAGTAGATCGTTGATTTGTTGTTGGGAGAGGACTTGTCCGAAACCCGTCATCTTATCGCGGCCGAAGCGGATGACATCGGTGGCGCGGGCATCGTTGGCGGGTAGGCCGCTCATCTCAAAATATGGCTTCTTGAAAATGCCTTCCAGACTGGGGCCCTGTTTCCCGCTGGAAGAATAAGGCTCGTGGCAGCGGGCACAATTGTCGTCGTAGATGCGGCGGCCGGCGGATTGTTGCGGAGTGAGTCCTAGTTCGGCGTCGCTTTTTCGGCGTTCTGCGGTGCAGGATATCAACAGGGAAAGATTTACCACGGAGACACAGAGACACAGAGAAAACCTTTTGTTGAGACGGCGCCGGATTTTTATTGGAGCCTCGGGCATCGGGAATTCTCTCGACGTACAATAATAAGGCAACGCCATGACGACCACGGCTAAACAGATTGCGGTGAAGCGGGTTTATGCGAAGCCTGCCCGTGGGGATGGAAATCGCGTCCTTGTAGACCGGCTGTGGCCGCGGGGTTTGAGCAAAGAACGCGCCGAGCTGGATGCATGGCTGCGTGATCTGGCGCCGTCGGATGAACTGCGGCAATGGTTTCATACGCGCGGACATGCGTGGCTTACTTTTCGCAAGCGCTATCTCAAAGAGTTGGTAAATCCCGAGGCCGGGGAAGCGCTCAACCAACTTTATCGACTGGCCAATCAAAAGAAAGCGCTGACGCTTTTATTTGCCTCGAAAGACGAAGAGCACAACAACGCAGTGGTATTGAAAGATCTATTGGAAGGCATGCGCAAACCACCGAATGGAACCGGACGCGGAGCCATCCGCGCGATGCAGGAGCGCGAAGCGAAGCGGATGCCGCGGTAGAGCAGCATCAGCATTCGGCTCCTCCGCACTGTGATGGCTAAATGCTAAGTGCCAATTGCTAAATGCTACTTCGCACCAGCCTTCTTTCCCACCCCATCCCGCAACACTTCTCCCACAATGCTATCAATGGTCTCGGTAACTCTTTTCACCGGAAGATTGGAATTATTGGAGAGAATCGAAAACGCGACGGGTTCGCCGCGGTCGGTGGTGGCGTATCCGGAAAGGGTTTTCACACCGCCCAAAGAGCCGGTTTTGGCGAGAACGCGTCCCTGCACGTCGATGTTATTAAAGCGGTCCGAAAGAGATCCATCGACGCCCGCCACAGGCAGCGTATCTTTGAAGCTCGCGCCCCAAGGCTGATTTGCCGCATATTGCAACAGCATTACAATGGCGTGCGGGGTTACCAAATTCTGCCGGGAAAGACCGGAACCGTCATAGAACACATATTGCTCGCGAGGAATTCCTGCCTGGTTGAGAAAGCCGCGCACAACTTCCAATCCGCCTTCAACGTTGCCTGCATTCCCTTTTTCGCGTCCCAATAATCGCAACAGAATTTCAGCATGCAAATTCTGGCTGACCTTATTGATCACACGAATGTCTTCGATCAACGGCTTCGACTGATAGCTGCCCAGGACTAACGGTTGGATCTGCAACGACCGCGCGGGCTCGTCTCCGCCGCGTGCGGGCGCGAGGGCGGTCACTGTCAATGTGGAAAGACTGGCCAATTCCGTGTGACGTGTGCGTTGTCTGCCATACACTGCGATTCCGCGAGTTTCCAATAATTGCCGGAAAAGGCCTGCGGCAAATTCCGCCGGATCTTCGATCGCAAGTCCTTCATTGGCTCCCGGATCATCCGCCGAAATGTTTCCCCAAAGAGTGAGTACGGTCGAACCCGGTTCGCGATTGATGAAAATCTTGCGGCCCGTGCCGGTTGGCGTGGTGAGAACGCGATTGTCGAGACGATAATAATCCGCGAACGGCGTAATGCTTACGAAGGCTCGATCTCCCACGTGATCGGCCGGCAGAATATTTACGAAGATGACGTTGTCATTGATCGTGAGCGCCGAAACCGGAGCGCCGTCCGCCCACACGAGATCATCCTGGCTCCAGCCTTCACCGTAGCGCTCGAATGCGAAATAAGAATCGTCGGCGACAATGTCACCGTCCACGTACTTGACGCCTTTTTGCACCAGCTCATCGGCAAGTTGTTCGAGGACCTCAATAGGATGATCGTTGCGCTGAGTGTGCAACACGTACGGCAGTTCGCGGCCGGAAAGATTGGGATCGCCACGGCCGACCAGGACCAGATCGCCAGTCAGACGGCCATGCTTGTCGAGCGAGCCGTTGGTTTCAACCGTGGTTTTGAATTGATAATCCGGTCCGATCATCGCCAGTGTCGCGGCAGTGGTGAATAATTTTGTGTTGGAAGCGGGAGTGAAAAGCTTGTCGGCGTTTTGCTCGTAGAGGACTTTGCCGGTGGTAAGCGAAACGACTTCGATGCCCCAGAATCCGCGGGATAACTCGGGATCTGCGAGTATGGCGGCGATGCGCTTGTCGAGCGGCTTGGGCTTCGGCGAAGCAGCGTGGAGTTGTGCCGCCAGAGCAAAGCAGAGAACCATCCGCAGTGGAAGCGTCCGGCGCATGAGCGCTGATTGTAGCACCAGAAACAGGGCAATTTTGGAGGAAGAATGTCAGCGGCCAGCGCGGGAGGTTTAGAATCGGCGTATGCGTCCGGTGGTGGAATGGAATCTCGGGTCCCGCGTTTTGAAGTTGGGGAAACGTACGTTCATCATGGGCGTTGTGAACGTCACTCCTGATTCGTTTTCTGACGGTGGGCAGCATTTTGATCGCGATCAGGCTGTCCAGCATGCAATCAAGTTGATGGACGAGGGGGCCGACATAATCGATGTCGGTGGTGAATCGACGCGGCCAGGAACCAATATCGAAAAGCCGGCGGTCAGCGAAAAAGAAGAACTGGATCGCGTGATTCCCGTCATCACTGCGATTAAGCAAAAGCGTGCCGACGCGGTGATTTCCGTGGACACTTATAAATCCGCCGTAGCGCGCGCCGCCGTGGAAGCTGGGGCAGAGATCGTGAACGACGTCAGCGGATTTTTATGGGACCGGCTGATGGTAAAAACTCTCGCGGCTCTGAAATGCGGCGCGGTTTTGATGCACACGCGCGGGCGTCCCGAAGAATGGGCAGCATTGTCTCCGGCTGCGGACATTGTGGTGCAGGTAAAACGCGAACTGCGTGATCGCGCTGACACCGCGCTGATGGCCGGCGTGAAACGGGAGCGGATTGTACTTGATCCCGGCTTCGGATTCGGCAAACGGATGGAAGAAAATTATCCGCTGCTAAAACGCTTTGAGGAATTCCATCAACTGCGATATCCGCTCATGGTTGGAGTGTCCCGCAAGGGATTCATTGGCCGGGCATTGGCCCGCGATGGCAAAGACGCGGCGCTGGCTGACCGGCTCTATGGAACTCTGGCCACGGAGACGGCGGCAATTATGAAAGGCGCGCACATTGTCCGCACTCATGATGTTCGGGCTTGCGCGGACGCGGTGAGGATCGGGGACATTGTGGTGAATTAGATCTAGAGCTTCTTAACCGCAAAGAGCGCAAAGAAATTCCGCAAAGAGCGCAAAGAGAATCTTTGCTTAGAATGAACTCCATGAAATTTGCAAAAATTGTGTTTTGGGTTGCGGGCGGGTGGGGCGTGTTGGTGCTCACTCCTCTGTACTTTACGTTCGATCTGATCAGCCGTACGGACCCGCCTGCCATCACTCATCCGGGCTTTTACTACGGCTTCGTTGGTACGGCGCTGGCCTGGCAATTGGCATTCTTCGTGATTGCCACCGATCCGGTGCGCTATCGCCTTCTAATGGTTCCCGCGATGGTGGAAAAGTTCAGCTATGGGATTGCTGTCGTAATTCTTGTCTTGCACGGGCGTATGCACAGCAGCGACTTGGCTTTTGCCGGAGCGGATTTGCTGCTCGGCGTGCTCTTCGTGATTGCTTTCGTCACCACGCGCGGACAGCGAACATAATTCAGGCTTTAACCGAATCCAGCAGGATGGTCACCGGGCCGTCGTTGATGAGTTCCACTTCCATCGTGGCCTGGAAGCGTCCGGTTTCGCAAGGAAGTCCGGCGGCGCGAATTTTCTCCACAAAATATTCGTAGAGCTCTTTCGCCTGTTGCGGAGGAGCAGCATCATCGAACGACGGTCGCTTGCCGCGGCGGACATCGCCATAGAGAGTGAATTGGGAGACCACTAACACAGCGCCCATCACATCGCCGACCGATAAATTCATCTTGCCATTGTCATCATCGAAGATTCTCAAGCCTGCAATCTTGGCGGCGAGATAATCGGCGTTGACTACGGTGTCTGTTTTTGAAACACCCAGCAGGACAAGCAAGCCTTTGGCGATCTTGCCGATGATGACTCCGTCCGCGGAAACCTGAGCGCGGGTGACGCGTTGAACCAAAGCTCTCATAATCTTTGCGGTACCTGATGATAGCTCCGGAGGGCGATCAAGCTTAGCCCAGAACGAAGTCCCGGGTAGGCCGAATCACGATAACGCGCCCTAGGCGCAATCTGTCCGCGCGCTCCCCGTTTCGTTCCATGCGGGACTCCCGCAATCCACTCATCTAACCCGCGCTGTCGCGTTGGGCCTCGTCGTCCCTACCGGGACTTCGGATCAATTTCATTTCTTCGCCAAATTTTCCTAAACCTCCCATGCTCTGGCCTTTTCTTTCGCCGCTTCGCGCCACGGCATGTCGCTTTGCCTCCTCCCCTCCTTTACACTCCTTCCTCCAGCCCAGTACACTACTTATTCCGCTTTGTACTCTCAGGAGGCTCGATTTTATGGCGAATGA
>DATBAX010000158.1:0-9264 GCA_036271275.1 Terriglobales bacterium | reverse complement strand
ATATTGGCAACTCAAGGGGAACGGATTTCCGATGGCATTGGCCGCACCGTGGTGAAGAACTTGAAAGTCATGGCGCGGATGGGCGTTTATTTTGAGGAAGAAGTGCAGCGGCGTTATCCGGATTTTCCTACGCGCAAAGGTGAGTGGAGTTGGGAAGATTATTTGCCGCCAATGAGCGAGAGTCTGCATGGACTGGTTAAGGCTTACGCGTGAGTTTTCTCGATGACATTTTTGCACGGCTCGAGTCCGCAGGCGATGCCGCCGTCCTGCAAGAGCTCCGCGAAGGCGAGACAGTTGTGGTCACCGGGCACGAACTGCTTCGTCGTGTTGGGCAGGCCCGCGGCTTTCTCGTATCCAAGGCTCTGAAGCAGGGCGACCGCTGCGCGTTGCTTGCTAGCAACGGCGCCGATTGGGTTGCGATGAATCTTGCGGTCATGGCGGAAGGATTCATCATGGTTCCGCTTTATTCGCGTCAAGCGCCGGCTGAACTGGTGGCCATGATGAAGGATTGTTCTCCGGCGCTGATTTGCTGCGGGGATGCGGTGCTTCGCGATGGGATCCTGCAGAGTTGGCCCGACGCGCCGTCGCAATCGTTGTTCTCGGAAATATTTGTTCAGACTGGCGCCGTCACGGGGGCGCCCGCGCCACGCTCCGTGGCGGATTCTGATCCTGTGACGATCATCTATACATCCGGGACATCTGGCGAGGCGAAGGGTGTGGTGCTTACCGCGGGCAATCTCGGATATATGCTCGCGTGCACCTCTGGCCGGCTGGATTTGTTGATGGACGGCAAGACCGGTCAGGACCGAGTGTTTCATTATTTGCCGTTCTGTTTTGCCGGTTCGTTGATCATGCTGCTTACGTGCCTGCTCCGTGGCAGCTTGCTCACGTTGAATACCGACCTCACCAAGATTGCGGCGGAAATGCGGGCTGCTGGGCCGGATTATTTTCTGAATGTTCCCGCGTTACTTGAACGCATGCGGAAAGCTGTCGATGAGCAGCTTTATAAAAGCGGCGGCCTCGCGCAGAGTCTTTACAGCAAAGCCAAGCTGGCGTGGACCCGCAAGCAAGAAGGTCAATCGAGCTTCGCCGATTCAATGTGGCTGAGTTGGGCCAATACGATCGTGTTTCCGACCATCCGAAAGAAAATGATTGGACCGAACTTGAAGGCGCTGATCTGTGGCTCCGCGCCGCTAAATGTGGAAACGCAACAATATTTCATGATGCTCGGTATTCCCGTATTGCAGGTCTACGGACTCACAGAAACCACCGCCATTTGTACGATGGACGATCCGCGCCAAGTAAAAGCGGGGCGTGTGGGACCGGCCATCAGCGGCGTTGAAATGAAATTGGGCGAGAGCGAAGAGATCATTGTGCGGGGGCCGAATATTTTTCCTGGATATTGGAATCGTCCACAGGAAACCGCAAAAACCTTGCGCGATGGCTGGTTCCACACCGGCGACCAGGGCGAAAAGGACGCGCAAGGGAACTGGCGAATCAACGGCCGCATGAAGAACCTCATCATCCTCGGGTCAGGGCATAACATCGCTCCGGAGCCGATCGAAGAAAAAATTCTGGATAATCTGCCGGGAGCACAGCAAGTTGTATTGATGGGAAACGGCCGTGGGTATCTTTCCGCAATCGTGACCGGAAGCGTGAACCGCGAACAGATGCAAGCTGCACTGGACGATGTGAATCCAAGTCTTCCGCATTACAAGCAAATACGAGCGTTTTATATTCAACAGGATCCATTCTCGATTGAAAACGGATTGCTGACTGCAAATGGAAAATTGAAGCGAGATCTGATAGCGGCGCGATTCAAAGCGCAGATTGAAGAGATGTATGAGGTCAAACAAGCGGTATGAAGAATTTCCAGGGCCAATCGCTTTCGTGGGAACTGAAGGACGGCGTGATCGAACTCGCGCTCCATCGCGATCCCTGCAACGAGATTGGATCGACCACATTGGTGGATCTGGAGAAATTTGCCACTGCTTTGGTGGCACTTGGAGACGAAGCTCACGCGTTAATTATTTATAGTTCGCTCAAGTCTGGTTTCTGCGCCGGAGCCGATCTGCGCGAACTCTATCGGCGCTCACAAAATATGGATCATGGCGACGCCATCAAAGGCGTTCGTGATTTCCTCGAGCGTATTCATCATGTGATGAATGTGATTGATGCTTCGCCTTTGACCACCATCGCTGCCGTGCACGGAGTGACTTTCGGCGGAGGATTTGAACTTGCGCTGGTATGCGACCTCATTATCGCCGATAAGATGGCGCGCTTTTGTTTTCCCGAACTGCGCCTGGGACTTATACCCGGATTCGGCGGCATCCCGCGCCTGAAGCGCGATTTGGGCAATGGAGTTGTTCGCGATCTTTTACTGACCGGGCGAAGTTTTAACTCCACGAAAGCGCAGCAGATTGGGCTTATAAGCCAGGTTGTGTCCGAAGGAGAATCACTCAATGCAGCCCGCGCCACCGCTTCTCAACTTAAGAAATTTGACCGACGAACCGCTGCGGCAGCAAAGAAATTTATAAAGCCCATTCCTCACGAAGAACTGCGGCGTGAAATCGATTTATTCTGTGAGTTGTTCGCGCAACCGGCCGTAGAGGCTGGCTTACGAAAATTTGTGGAGAGCACCGAAGCGCAACCGTATTTGCCGTGAAGCGGAGATTATGAGAACTGGCGACCAGACTCTGGATGAAATCCTTACCCTCGCGGCGACGCACTTTAAAGTCCCGCGTGAAAAACTCACGCCCGACGACGACTTCTTCAAGTCACTTGGCGTTGATAGCCTTCAGGCTTTGGATCTGCTCACTCATCTCGAACATCATTTCAATGTGGAATTGCCGGACTATGAGTTACAGGGCGTATCAGATTTCCGAACGCTTGCGGGCAAGATCCAGGCCCGATTGTGATACTGGCGCAAGGCGATGAACTGATTAACAATGATTTCTCCAGACCGCATCCCACTGTGGTGAAATAACCTTTCATGCTGAATCTTGATCAATACACCTGCCTGGGGGCCGCGCTTCGGGATGCGTTGGATCATTGGCCGAACGAAACTTGCCTGATCGAGGCCGATCGCGAGAAGGAAAAGACACGTCTCACTTATTCTGATTTCAAAGAGATGGCGCTGCCTCTGGCGCGCGCCTTGCAGGACGCCGAGTTCAAGCCCGGCGAGCGCGCTGCCGTCATCATGACCAACCAGTCGAAGTGGTTGATCTCGGCCTATGCGGTTTTCTTCGGTGGGGGTGTACTGGTACCTCTCGATTACAAGTTAACGGCTGCCGAGCACCTGCAATTGCTGGCGCATTCGCAGGCAAAAGTCCTGATCATCGAATATCACTTGTGGCGGGCCATTTTGCAGGCTCCGGAATTCAAGAATCTCAAGGCGCGTGTTCTGGTCACGGAAGCCCCATTGAGCGCGGAGCTTGGCGGCGCGAATCGCTGGGAGGATTTTCGCCGCAAGGGCGATCCGGTTTTTGTTTCGCGAGAGCGCGAGGACGTCGCGTGCATCGTCTACTCTTCCGGCACCGGCGGGCGTCCCAAGGGATGCGTGCTCACCCACGAAAATTATCTCGAGCAATGCAAAGTGCTTACGGCGTGGTATCCGTTCAAGCCGGGCGACCGCTATTTGAGCATTCTGCCCACCAATCATGCGATCGATTTCATGGTCGGATTCGTTGGGCCATTCGTTTGCGGTGCATGCGTGGTTCATTTGCGCACGCTACGTCCTGAATTCGTTCGCGATGCTTTTGTGCGCTACAAAATCACTTATGTGAGCCTGGTCCCCATGGTGCTCAAGAATCTTGAACGTGGACTCAAGGCGAAATTGGATGCGCTGCCTGCGGGGAAGCGTGCGATGCTGAACCGGTTGACTGCGGTCAATAAAGCTCTCACCCGCAAGCAGCCCAAGGTCGGCCTAAGCCGAAGGCTTTTAAAGCAAGTGCATCTGGCATTTGGCGGAGAATTGAAGGCAATGTTCACGGGTGGCGCTTTTATGGAAGCTTCCACGCTGCAATTCTTTTACGATCTTGGGATTCCAATCGCGAATGGCTACGGCCTTACCGAGGCGGGAACTGTCCTGACCGTGAACGACCTCAAGCCGTTTCGTGCCGACACCGTCGGCAAGCCGCTTCCCGGCGTCGAGTTGCGCATTTTGAATCCGGACGCGGAAGGAGTGGGAGAGGTGGCGGCTCACAGCAAAACGGTGATGTCGCATTATCTGGATGATCCGGAATTGACTGCGGAAACAATTGTGGATGGCTGGCTGCTCACTGGTGATCTGGGCAAGTTCGACGATGCCGGACACTTACAACTTTTCGGCCGCAAGAAAAACATGATTGTCACCGAGGGCGGCAAAAACATTTATCCCGAAGACATTGAAAATGCTTTCGACGGTCTGGCGGTGAAAGAATATTCGGTGTATGCCGCCAACTATATTTGGCCCGCAAAAAGTTTGGGACGCGAAATGCTTGTGCTGGTTTTGCGTTTGGAACAAAACCAGGAATTCAATGACGCCCTGAAGCAGGATATGATTGCGCGCAATCGTCTCTTGCCGGACTACAAGCGGGTTGGCGGATATGTCGTTTGGAACCAGGATTTTCCTCGGACGGCTTCAATGAAAATTAAACGCACCGTATTGGCGGAAGAGATCAGAAAAACGCTGGATCGCGATACTGCTGTGAACTCACTCTAAACAATGGTGTCACAACTTTGAGCGATGCGTTCCTGGCAGTGGTCAATCCGATGGCAGGCGGGGGGCGCAACCGAAAGCTCTTGCAGCCGGCGCTCGATCGGTTGCGAGCAGGCGGAATCAAGATTGATGTCATCGAAACGCAAGCTCCTAACCAGGCCGCGGAACTCGCCCGGGATGCGTATAACAAGGGCTATCGGCGATTCATTGCTGTCGGCGGCGACGGCACCTCCTACGAAATTGTGAATGGACTGTTTCCGCTCGCGGAAAGCGACGAACATCCTACCCTCGCTTTTCTGCCTCTCGGTACCGGCAATTCTTTTCTTCGAGACTTCACCGATCAGGGAGTCGAATATGCCATCGAGTCGATGCTCGCAGGCCGAACCAGGCCGTGCGATGTATTGCGACTCAAACACAAAGACGGCCTCATCCACTACATCAACCTCCTGAGCATCGGATTCTCTGCGGACGTCGCAACTTTGCGCGCTCGTTATTTCAGTGGTTGGGGGGAACTAGGATATCAATCTTCCATCTTTATTTGCCTGGCGAGATTTCGACGTCGGCCGTTTCCCTTAAGCGTGGATGGTGAAGGGAAGATCGATCGTCGTCCCTGCCTGTTTCTGACCTTCAGCAACAGTAAATTCACCGGCGGCACCATGATGATCGCTCCCAAAGCGGAAGTTGACGATGGGTTGATCGAATATGTTCGTTGGGGACCGATTGGACGTGTTGGCCTGATTCGAAATTTGCCAACGCTTTATGATGGCACGCATATTGAACATCCGCTGGCAGAACGTCGTGCGGCGAAGCGAGTAGAGTTTTCGCTGGATTCTCCGGTAGATGTGATGGTCGACGGGGAAGTTTTGACTTTGCATTGTCAGGAATTGGACGTCCTGCCCTCAGCCTTGAATGTGGTGGTATAAGACCAAGAGAATGGAACAGAAAAGTAACAAATCAGAAACCAGAACGACGATTATCTTTGCCGCCGTCATTGTCGTCGCAATTGCCTGCGTTTATTACTTCGCGCGCATCAAGGGGAACACTCGATACGATGCCTTCGCGAAATGTCTAACCGAAAAACAAGTCAAGATGTACGGACTTTTCTGGTGCGAGCACTGCGCAGCGCAGAAACAAATGTTCGGAGCATCGTTCAAACATGTGACCTACGTCGAATGCGGAATCAAAGGATCGAAGGATGAAGAGCCAGTTTGCAAGGAAGCCGGTGTTAAGAATTTTCCAACCTGGCAATTTCCCGATGGATCAAGAAAAGAAGGCGCGCAGCCGTTGCAAGTCCTGAGCGACAAAACAGGATGCGGCCTGCCATGAATCCAAAAGCGCGGCGAATCCACCTACTTGTCTCGTTACTCGCCGTTGCAGGTATGGCCGTTTCTTCGCTGTCCTTGTATCACCACTACGGTACTTCCAAAACTTCTTACTGTGATTTCGGGGCAAGCTTCAACTGTGACATGGTCAATCGCAGCATCTACTCGGTCGTGGCCGGTATTCCGGTGGCATTGATTGGCTTGCTCGGCTACCTCGCATTATTGACGCTTTCAACGCTCTACCGCACCAAGGCGGAAACGCCCATCATCCTTTTGCTGGGATCCCTGGGCGGGCTGGGCTTTGCTCTCTATCTCACCTATATCGAAAAGTTCGTGCTGGCGGTGTGGTGCATTCTTTGTTTGTCTTCACTGAGTGTGATTTTCTTGATCGCGATATTGGCATCCGTGCTGGTCACTCATTCCGTGCGCAAGGTCTGAGGCTGCGCTCAATTCATGCGGGATACTCCTTCTTTCTTCCGGCGACGCTTTGCACAAAGAGCTTTACGTATCCTGAATTCGCCATTGGCAATTTTTGTCGTCGCACTTTTGGCCCGGCTGCGAGCCATCCAGCAATTGCTGCCGGGAAATTCCTGGCGCGGTTTCTATGCCAACAATGAATCGGCGCGGATTGCCTGGTCAGTCGCGTCAGGTTTTGGATTCAGTTCGCCCTGGCCACGAACCCCGCTCCTTCCCACGGCTGTCGAACCTCCTGTTTATCCGTATTTGTTGGCGGGTATTTTCAAGGTAGCAGGGCCATACAGCGATTTATCACTCTGGTTGGGGGTTGAACTGAATGCTGTGCTGTCCGCACTGACGGCGGTCGTTCTGTTTCATCTCGGAAGGCGGGTCTTTGGCGCATCCACAGGGGCGCTCGCGGCTTGGATCTGGGCGATCTGGTTGTATGCAGCAGTAATTTCCATCCGGTTATGGGAGAGCAGCCTATCGGGTTTTCTGCTGCTGTCCGGATTGCTGCTTTTATTCAAACTGCAGGATTCACTCCGGCCCTTGCATTGGTGGCTGTTTGGCGGTCTTGCCGGATTTGCCTTGCTCACCAACACCACTTTTATTTCTCTGTTCCCGCTTTTCTGGATTTGGCTCTGGATCACTTATCGTCGTCGCCGAATTTCTTGTGGAAAAGTTTTATGGAGTTCGATCGCAGTCTGCGTCCTCATGCTTGTTCCCTGGACAATCCGCAATTACGAGACATTCCATCGCCTCATGCCGGTGCGCGACAATCTCGGCCTGGAGCTTTGGATCGGAAACCATGAAGGCGTGGCCCACCTCCAGCAATTCGCTCAAAGCTTTCCGCTCATCGATCCTTCGGAATACAACCGCCTGGGAGAAATGCGTTTCATGGAAACGAAGCGCGAGCTTGCACTTAAATTTATTCGCGAGCGCCCGGCGCAATTTGTAAAGTTGTGCGGTCAGCGATGCTATAGCTACTGGACTGGACCTGATCCGGTGACCTGGCTGCCGATCTCTCTTCTGGCCTGGACAGGAGCCATCATAGGTTTGTGGCGGAAGCGGGAAGGTGCAGTTCCGTTGGCGATTGTTCTTCTCGTATTTCCGTTCATTTACTACGTCACTCATACCTGGCCCACCTATCGGCATCCCATGGAGCCGGTTATAGTCCTTCTGGCGACGTATGCGGTGCTGAGCGCGACAGAACTTCTGATCTATCGTGCCGGCGGGGGAAGTGTGACTCCGGAATAGGGCGATAGTTTCGGTGGGGAAAGATCAGGCTCGAGCATCCAGGCCTGACGGCTCTTGAAATATTGCAACAGCTCTCGGTTCTTCTCGTCCCCCATGTCTCGCGCCCAAACCACTTTGGAGCCATCAATGTCGGCGCGGTTGTAAACCCACTCAGAATCCAGAACGTGACGAGCGCCGTAGCGAACGAATACCAGTTGTGGCGTGGCTGAATGCTCCAGACTACGTTGGATGCTTGCACGCTCCAGCTTTCCGGGAGGCCATGGTAGCTCAGTCTTCAAATGCAGTTCGATGGAAATCAGTCTAACCATTAACATGGCGCAACAAGCCAGAGGAATGCCGCGTGCTAGTGCCACGCCCATTGGCCGTCCATGCCATCGCCAGTGCTGAAGATGACGCAGGCATTGCATCCCGATCAAGAGCAGGAGCGCCGTCGCTGGAGCATAGTAGTGAGCGAACAACCATGTATTGAGCGAACACGCGATGAGAAATAGCGCTCCGGCAGCCAGAGGGAACTGCATTCGGCGATCACGGAAGATGGCGGGGAAAAAAATGAGCGCCGGAGTAAAAATTGGGCCGAAG
This sequence comes from Terriglobales bacterium, assembly GCA_036271275.1. Classification (GTDB taxonomy): domain Bacteria; phylum Acidobacteriota; class Terriglobia; order Terriglobales; family Acidobacteriaceae; genus DATBAX01. The sequence goes on along the minus strand of DATBAX010000158.1, from coordinate 951 downwards.
AAAAACGCCCACACCACGAAGAGGGCTGCTGCCGCCCGCGTGATTAATCCTAGCGTCGTTCGGCTTTCCTGATAGTCATGAAGCTCTTTTTCATAAAACTCGCGCAGAACTGCGTGACGATAGACAGGCTCAGGCCTGGGTTGCTGCCATAAAAAATACGGAGCGATGGCGTATACGTCGCGATTGACGATGTAAGTCATACGAAACGCATTGCCCGTGACCTGGTGGTAGTAGTAGCCGGTTGCAACGGCGGTAAGCGACAGGAAAACTACAATCGGCGCGAGCATTTGAAAGAGCAAGATGCGAAATGGCGGACGCTTTGACCCAAACATCCACGCCAGCATGGCGACCGCGACCGTGAGGCTAAGAACGAATCCCTCGTAAGGGCGGCTATTGGCAAGTATCGCCAGACCCACCGCCATGATGATGGCATCGCGAATCTTGGGCCTACGCTTGAGACGTGGCAATGCCCCGAGAAGCAAGGCCCCTCCCAGCGCAGACAAAGAGCCACCCCAATAGCTGTTCATCCAATAGCTGATTATCCCGAGTCGTAAAGCGGCCAGCAAAGCGCCTAGCAGGGCCCATTCCGGCGGCAGCCAGCCCTGCAGCATCCAACACAGCGCGGCGCACATAGCTGCGGTGATTATTAGGACCCCGATCCATGGATGTCCTAACCGTTGCCCGGCAGCGAGCACCAAGCCTTGCGCCGGCGGGTACATCGACATGTACGTGGGATGTTGAATGATGTGGTAGCTCTCGAAGTGCTCCCACATGGGATGGGGTGGATTCGTCAGCCGGCCATGCGCGAAGGTATCGGCGGCCAACAGATAGCTGAACTCATCCGCAATGCTTGGCTGGGGAATCCCAAGCATGGGGATCAAAGAGAGTCGTAACAAAAGAACAGATGTTCCCACCAGCAGCACCGAAAGTTTCTTCTTGTGTGCAAGTTCG
>DATBAX010000157.1:0-10756 GCA_036271275.1 Terriglobales bacterium | reverse complement strand
GGCTTCGGACTCAGCTACACCACATTCCGTTTCGACAACGTTCGAGTCGAGCCCTCGACTGTCGGAACCGGCGGCACCGCTATAGTAAAGGCCGACATCACCAACACAGGCACCCGTGCCGGCGATGAAGTCGCTCAACTTTATATCCATCAAAAAGTAGCTTCGGTCACCCAACCAGTCGAGCAACTTCGCGGCTTCCATCGCGTAAGTTTGAAGCCCGGCGAAAAAACCACAGTCGAATTCACCCTCACTCCAGAGGCACTTTCGATTCTCGACATCAACATGAATCGCGTAGTCGAGCCGGGAATGTTCGACATCATGGTCGGACCCAGCTCGGCCCAAACGCAGACGGTTCCACTTCAGGTGGTACAGAAATAATCTTAGGACTATCCGAGAACACGTCGTGTCGACTCTCGAACGATCAACTTTGGCTCCAACAAAATCGACTCGGCCGCGATGGGAGATTTCGCATCGAGCAGATTCATGGCCAGGCGCGCAGCGTGTTCGCCGATGGCGTCGCTGCGCTGGTCGATGCTGGTGAGGGGCACGCGCAAAAGAGGGGCGTAGTGGACGTTGCAGCATCCGATCAGAGCAATGTCGTCGGGGATACGCAATCCCGCTTCGAAGATTGCGCGCATGGCGCCGCTAGCGACAAGATCGTTGTGGCAGAAAATTCCGTCGGGCCGCGGATTCAGCATCAATAATTTCTTGGCGGCTTCGTAGCCAGATTGGTCAGCCACTGAATCCAACTCTTCGGCATTCACTACATACTCTGGGCCTACCGAAAGATTGTGTTGGGCGAGTGTGCGCCGGTAGCCTTCCAGGCGGGCCAGTGCGGTGCTTATGCGCGCGCGAGTGATGTGAGCAATGGTGCGGCAGCCGGCTTCGATGAGATGGCTGGTGGCGAGCGCACCTACTGCGTCATCGTTGACGCCCACAAAATTAGCCGTCAGCCCGGTGAAGTTGCGGTCGATCAGGATGTAGGGAAGGCTGTGCTCTTCCAGGCGGTGAAAACTTTCCACCGTCCATTGAGAAGAAGCGATCAATAGTGCGTCCACACCTCGGGCGATAAACTGATCGATGACTTGGCGTTCCAGCTCGGGGCTTTCGTCGGACGAAGAAATCACCACGCTGTATCCGCTCTTGCGAAGTACGTCGGACAAGCCTCTGGCTACTTCGGCGAAAAAAGAATGGACAAGGTCGGGCACAATCAGGCCCATCATTTTGGTGCGACCGGTCACCAGAGCACGGGCCGCCAGGTTCGGGCGATAGTTTAATTCTTTGGCGCGCTGCAAGACTCGCGCCTTGGTTTCGCTGCTTATGTCAGCGTGGTTGCGCAGGGCTTTTGAAACCGTAATCACGGACACTTCGAGATCACGGGCAATGTCTTTCATCCGGACCGGCATACAATTCTTTTGATCCTATAAGTATTAGGTTGATATTGTAAGCGTTTACCGCAACGGGTAATATTCCCCGGACGAAGTTGCGCAACGCTTTCACAACTGCTAGTAGAAAAACGATTGGGTTAATCATGGAAAAACTGCGATCCGCCGTCCTGCGACTTCTACAATTCGCTCTCCTGGCCGTGGCCACGGCAGCCTACGCCCAGTGGACCCCGATGAATCCCGTGACCGCCGTCCAGCAACAACCGGACGGCGTGATATTCACCATGGGTACGGGCACACTGAAATTACAGGTCTGTTCGGATTCCATCATTCACGTTCTCTATTCCCCGACTGATTCTTTCGCCGAGCACCCCGATTACGTGGTCATCAAAAAAGACTGGGCGGGGACGAAGTGGACCATGGAGTCCACCAATGACGACGTCACGTTGACGACCGCGAGATTGAAAGTCGTCGTCACGAGAAAAGATGGCGCGATCACCTATAGCGAACTCGACGGTAAACCGATCGTACAAGAGGCATCCAGAAAACTGACGCCTGTGAAAGTAAATGGCGAGGACACCTATAAAGCGGAATCCTTTATTAATATTTACGGCTCACATGAAGGGCTATACGGGCTGGGACAACACCAGGCAGGAGTTTGGAATTATCGCGGCGAGTCGGTCGATATCTCCCAGGACAACTCGAATATCGCGGTGCCCTTCCTGGTATCCAGCAAGGGTTATGGAATTTACTGGAACAATGATTCCAGAGGGAAATTCAACAATCGCTTTGCCAACTCTCTGTACATCACATCGGAAGTCGCCGACGTAATCGATTATTACGTTTTCTATGGGCCCGATCTGGACAAGGTGATCGCTGGATATCGTGAACTCACCGGCCAGGCGCCAATGTTTGGCAAGTGGGCCTATGGCTTTTGGCAATGCAAGAACCGCTACAAATCACAAGAGGAAATCCTGAGTGTCGCGAAGAAATACCGCGACCTGCATATTCCCGTGGACGACATTGTTCAGGACTGGTTCTGGTGGAATCGCAAAGGCGAATTCGTTTTCAACAAGAATTATCCCGACCCCAAGGGGATGATCGACGAACTGCATCGTTTGAATTTTCATCTGATGATTTCGATCTGGCCATTCTTCGAACCTGGGTCTACGAATTACGATTTCATGGACAAGCAGGGATGGCTAATCGAAAAATTTAAGTACGCCAAGCCTCCTTATCACACGTCGGGAATGGCGGTTTACGATGCGACCAATCCCAAGGCACGGAAATTTTATTGGGATGCGGTCAACAAAGGTTTATTCGGTATCGGCGCGGATGCATGGTGGATGGACACCACGGAACCAGAAACCGAGGGACTAGACGATAACATTCTGCTCAATCACACGCTTTCGGCCGGCAGCGGCAACCGGTATGTAAATGTCTATTCGCAAATGGATACCGGCGCGGTCTATGAGGGCCAGCGCAGCGCTTCCGACCAGAAGCGCGTGTTCATTCTTTCGCGTTCTGCGTTCTCCGGTTCGCAGAGAAATTCCGTCACAGCATGGTCGGGCGATATCAATTCCGATTTCTTTAGTTTCAAGCGGCAGATCCCGGCGGGCCTGAACTTCGCTCTTTCCGGAATTCCTTATTGGACGACCGACATTGGTGGATTCGTCTTTGGAAATCCGACCGATCCGGCTTTTCGTGAATTATTTGTTCGATGGTTTCAGTTCGGCACATTTAATCCGGTGCTGCGTGTTCACGGCACCCGAAATCCTGATGAGAACGAATTGTGGTCGTACGGAGCCGACGCGCAAAAGATTTTGGTCAGCTTCGACCGGCTGCGATATCGCATGTTGCCATACATCTATTCGCTGGCATGGAAGACGACGAGCGAAAGCTATACGCCGATGCGCCCGCTGGTCATGGATTTCCGCACCGATGTGCGTGCGGAGAATATTGGCGATCAATTTATGTTTGGGCCGGCATTCTTGGTGAATCCGGTGACCGAACCTGCCGCGACCACGCGAGATTTATATCTGCCTGACGCCAAGTGGTATGACTTCTGGAATGGGAAGACTACCGACGGCGGCCGCGCCATCGATGCTGCCGCTCCCATCGACCGACTGCCTCTCTATGTTCGCGCAGGTTCCATTTTGCCGCTCGGCCCGGATGAAGAGTGGTCCACCGAAAAGCCTGCTGATCCCATTGAGTTGCGGATCTATCGCGGCGCCGACGGGGATTTCACGCTCTATGAAGACGAGAATGATAACTACAACTACGAAAAGGGCGTGCACGCAACCATTCCCATGCACTGGGACGACGCCAAACAAACTCTCACTGTAGCCGACCGGCAAGGTCAATTTCCCGGGATGTTGCAGACCCGTACTTTTCGCGTGGTATTTGTAAGTGAAAACCACGGCGTTGGAATTGACCCGGCCAGCGATCCGGATAAAACAGTTCAGTATTCAGGAAAGCAAATCAGCGTGACTCCGTAGTCGAAATTTTTTTGGGAGGCCATTCGTGCCATCATTGAACGCACCTCGCGTTTCGGTTTTCATCTGCATTATTATCGCCATCCTTTCCCTCTCGTGTGTTGCCCAAGACAAGCCGATCCCTTCTCAAGTCCCCGGCCACGACGCGATTCTCATAGGCACAGCGTGGTATCCGGAGCAATGGCCGGAATCGCGATGGGACGCGGATTTGAGCCTGATGGAAGCTTCGAACATTAAAGTCGTGCGCATCGCGGAATTTGCCTGGAGCAGGATGGAGCCCTCGGAAGGACATTACGATTTCGCGTGGCTCGAACGCGCAATCGATTTGGCGGCAAAGCACCACATCATCACCGTGTTGGGAACGCCTACCGCTACTCCTCCCGCCTGGCTCACACAAAAGTATCCAGATACATTGCGCGTGGAAGAAAACGGCCGCCGTTCCATTCACGGCAATCGCGCGCATGCATCTTCGGGATCGCCTCACTATCGTCAATTCTGTCGTGATATCGCGGAGAAAATGGCGGAGCGGTTCGGGCACAACCCGAACGTAGTTGGCTGGCAGATTGACAACGAATACGGCTATGCGTTGATGTCTTATGATGCCATCACCCACCAGCAGTTCCAGGATTGGCTGAAAGCAAAATACAAAACTGTCGAGAATCTAAACGCGCACTGGACCACTTCCTATTGGAGCCAAACTTACGATAACTGGGGAGAGATTCCGATCCCGATCGGTGAGCACAACCCCGGCCTGATGCTCGATTGGAAGCGATTTGTGTCCTACACCTGGAACGATTATCAGAAGAATCAGATCGACGTAATCCACAAGTTTGCAGATCCGCGCCAATTCGTCACCGGCAACTTCATGGGATTCTTTGACGGGTTCGATCACTACGTCCTGTCCGAACCTCTGACGTTTGCGTCGTGGGATGACTACGTGGGCAGCGGTCATGTCGATGCCGATAGCAACGGGCTGACTCACGACCTGACGCGCGGATTCAAGCAACTGAATTTCTGGGTCATGGAGACGCAGCCCGGCGCGGTCAATTGGGCCGACGTCAACAATTTTCTAAATAAAGGTGAGGTTCGCGCCATGGCATGGCAGGCGGTCGCTCACGGCGCGGACGATGTGAACTACTGGCAGTGGCGCAGCGCATTGAATGGTCAGGAAGAAATCCACGGCACTCTGGTTGGGCCCGATGGGACGGGCGTTCCATTGCTTGAAGAAGTAAGTCAGACCGCCGGAGAGTTCGCCCGAACGCAGAGTACATTTCGCGGCACGACGGTAGTTTCGCAAGTCGCGTTGCTGAATTCGTACGACAGCCGCTGGGCCATCGATTTCCAAAAACATACCAACAAGTACGAGCAAATTGGACTACTCAAGAGCTACTACCACGCGCTGCGCGGCCTGTCACAATCCGTCGATGTGATAAATCCGTACGCCCCTTTGAACGATTACAAATTGGTTGTGGCGCCAGACTTGAATCTGATTCCCAAGGACCTGGCGAAGCATTTGTTGGACTATGTGAACGGTGGCGGCCATCTTGTCCTTGGACCACGTTCCGGAATGAAAGATGAGTTCAATGCCTTGTTGCCGCAACGGCAACCCGGATTTCTGGTCGATGCGCTGGGCGGCCGCGTTGAACAGTATTATGCGTTGGAGAAAAACTTCCCGATTTCCGGAGCCTGGGGCAGCGGCGAGGTCAGCGTTTGGGCTGAGCAGTTGAAATCGCAATCACCCGATGTGGAAGTGCTGATGAAATATGGCAAGAGTAACGGCTGGTTGGACGATCAGCCGGCCGTCATTACCCGTCCCTACGGCAAGGGGCGAATTACTTACATCGGTGGAATCCTTGATGAGAAGCTGATGGCGTCCGCTGCGGAGTGGATGGTGAAGGACAGCGGCGTCACTCCGGTGTTTGGGCCAGTGCCTCCTGGAGTGGAAGTGAGCCGCCGCGTTGGAACGGGGAAACAAGTTTTTATTCTGATCAACTACTCGCAGGAGAATCGACAGGTGACCTTGCCGCATGCCATGAAGTCTTTACTGGATGATAAGCAAGCGGAGACGGTTGAATTGGTTCCTTACGGAGTGGCTGTCCTGCTTGATAACAAGTAATCGGACTCACTGCAACTGGCTACGATTATTCGGAGCGCCCGGAGGCGTCACGCCGTAAGCATTCCTCCAATAGTCCTGCACAGCAGGAGGCAGCTTATCCACTCGCGACAGAAAGTCTGTCACCTTCCACATATCCTGATCGCTTAGCGTGTGGTTCCAGGAGGGCATACCGGTGTAACGGATGCCGTTGCGGACCACGTAATAGGTGTGCCACTCGGGATCGTCAATGGGATCGAGAACCAACTGCGGCACCGGCGGATAAAACGAATGTTCCAGAGGGCTGTGTTGATTGTCGAGCGTACCGTGACAAACAGCACAGTTCATGGTGTAGATTTTCATGCCATCGATCAGATTGCCATCGCTGGCAGGAACCGGATTGCTTAAACGCATGGCCCGCCGGTTGAGCGAAGCGTCGAGCGCATTGGTAGCGATGCGCCGTTCGAGAGAAGGGGGACTGGAATCGGCATTGGTAGGCATCAGGCCGAACACTGCAAAAGCCAGTCCGATGATGCCGAGCATCAGGAACGTGCTGATGATTCCGATAATGAAATTGCGCATGTCTTCTTTCTAAACTTCGCGCTGTCTAAAATATTTGACGCGTAAGATCGAATCCAATAAACAGTCCGCCCGGTTTGTCGGCCGTAGTGTCGCCCAGGAACGTAGCGCGCGTCCCACCGCGCTGCGACACCATAGTGGTCGGGCCGTTAGTGAATCCGAATGTGAAGGCATGCCTCCAGATCTTTTTCTGTATACCAAATCCGTATGATGGTCGATGGATGCCCAACTCATCGCCATTCATCAGTGTGGGTATGGTTTCCGCAACCAGTGCGACGGTGGGCCGGATATCGACGGCCAATGCAAGACCAATAGAGAAAGTATTGGCGCAGGAGCGCACAGCAATGGCGCTATCCGCGGACGGAACATTTCCTTCGCTGCAAGGTAGATCGGGGGGAGCATCGGTGATCGAGTTCTCGCTTAACAAAGGCCGGGCATGCAACGAGAGCGTTGGCACTGCATAGATTTGCGCTCGGCGGCCGAGGCTTTTGGACGTCACTAATTCAAAACTCTCCGCGAAGTTTTTGCCGAAATCATTTTGGCCGTCGACCGAGAACCGGAGCGCCGCGTTGATCGGATTGCCGTTGTGCTCATCCAGAAAATTGTAGGCGGCCATCACTTCAATCGGGCGGCCGATCACGCTGGGCGAGCGAGTCGCCATCACAGAAAGTTTCGATGTGATTCCGTAGCGCAAGCCGAATGAAGGAATGGCAAAATTATCCAGACCGAGCAGGGTACCGCCCTCGGCTGGGCCGGTAAATGCGGGTCCGTAAGGAAAGCGGTGAGTGAAATTAAGGTACAAACCATGACGGTCAAGCGGGCGGCCGGTGGGAACGCTGAATACCAGATCGTCTCCAGGGCGGTAGATGTTGGCGGTCGCCATTGGAGATGAAGGCTGACCTGCATCGCTCGCAGGGGCATTATTGGCGGTGAGGCTTGATGATTCGGCACCTGCCTCTTTGATCTCGTGACTCACCAAATCTACGATGTACTTTTTCCCGTCACGCACCACTACGATCTGCGAAGTGGAGTCTTTTACGAAGGAAACGCCGAGATCAGCAGGCGTGGCTGAGGCTGCAGGTGTTTGGGAAAATCCAAGATTGGCAACCAGAAGCCCGTAAACGAACAAACCGGCAGTCAGCCGTTCCAGTATTTTGCTGCATCGCATGGGTCTAATTCCTCTTTCCAAAAGTTGCAACCTTCCGCCACACGGACGATTCCAGGGTTCGTAAAAGCCTGGTGAAATGCGAAATCATCCGGGGTGAAGTATGAACTTCAAAAGTAAAACGGAGAGAAATCCAGTTTGTCACTGAAGGGTTAACTCTTTGTCACTTTTCGTGTAAGCGTTCCCGAAAAATAAACTGACCCATGGAAACGAGTGGTTCCGGTTTGGGATTTTTCCAAGTTGAAACACGGAGTTATCCGCGATCGGCACGAGAAGCTTCGGTCAAGATTCCATTCCAAACAGTTGCAAACTGTTGACAAACTTCTGACAAACGGCTGGCTTGTCTCATTTAACTTTTTTGTGGACCCACATCTTAAGGATAAACAGGAAATCTATTCTCCAATGACTGCTAAAAATGGCTTCATCCGCATTTCATCCCTAGTTTTGATCCTGCTGGTAGCGCTCCCTTTGTGTGTGGCGCAAGCTGATTCGGAGTCCGGAGCGACATTTACCGGCGAGATTATGGATTCGCTTTGCGCCAAAGCCGGATCACACGACCAGATGATGCAAGACATGAAAAGCATGGGCAAGGACAAGACCACTTGCAGTGCCAAGTGTATTCAGTTAGGCGGCAAGTATGTTTTGTACGATTCGAGCAAAAAGTCGATTTACGAATTGGACGATCAGGACAAAGCCGAAAAATTCGCCGGCCATAAAGTAAGAGTGTCGGGCGCGCTGCAAAAGAAAAAGATCAAGGTCGCCAATATTGAGGCAGCGGACTAACGACTTTCACCGTATCTGCGACTGCCCCTGCAAGATTCGAGCAAACGAAAATGAAAACTCAAGTGCATTTATTGCGTTCCACGCTTCAAGTGGGCCTGGTGCTCCTCACAGCCACCCTTCTCAGAGCTCAGGCGCCTGGGACGGGAGCGATCGCGGGCACAATTTCCGATCCTTCGGGAGCTGTCATCGCGCATGCTCATGTGTCCGTAGTCAGCGAGGACACGAACTCTTCCCGAACGGTGACTGCTACGACTGAAGGCGTGTATCGCCTGCCATTGCTTCTGCCGGGAAATTACTCTCTGATCGTCGAGCAATCCGGTTTTAAACGGAAGACGCTACGATCGGTCCATGTGGTGGTCAGCGAAACGGCAGTTGTGGACGTAAAGCTTGAAGTCGGCGGAGACAGCGTCAAGATTGAGGTCTCCGGCGCTTCGGAATTGGCCCAGACGCAGAGTTCGAGCCTGGGTTGGGTGACCGATGAGAAGATGATTACCGATTTGCCGTTGGCAAATCGCAACTTCACCCAAATTTTAGCGCTGTCTCCGGGCGTTGTCGTGGAACAGCCGAATGCGGCGGCGTTAGGTAAAGCCACGCAGGACGTTTCCGCCAATGGGGCGAGGACCACGTCCAACAATTTTCTTTTCAATGGCGTGGACGCCAACAACATGTCGGAGAATTCATTTTCTGGATTCGATCCCGAGACCGGTATTGCTGTTCCTGCACCGGATACGATTGCAGAGTTCAAGGTACAGACCGGGCTGTATGACGCGTCTTATGGGAGGAGCGCCGGGGCGACGGTTGATTTAGTCAGCCGAACCGGCGGGAATCGCATCCACGGAAACCTTTGGGAATTCTTCCGCAATGACGACCTGAACGCAAACGACTACTTTCTCAATCGCAACGACCAGGCACGTCCTGTCATGAAGCAAAACCAGTTTGGATTCGATCTGGGGGGGGCGATACGAAAAGACAAAACATTTTTCTTTGGCTCCTATCAAGGGACGCGTCAGATTAACGGCCAGGCGGTGGGCGCGCTCCAGAGTTCTCTGCTTCCGGCATTGACCAACGATCGATCTCCGGCGGCGCTGGGCGCGCTTTTCGGAGGACAGTCAGGAGCGTTCGGAGGAACCGCGGTAGCCCCCGATGGGTCCAATATCAATCCCGTGGCGCTGGCGATCTTGAACTTCAAGTTCCCCAACGGAAGTTATGCGATCCCAAGTCCGCAAACGATTCTTTCCAGTACAGAAGGCGAGTCGTCGTTTTCCATTCCGGCCCACTACAGTGAGGACCAATACACGTTCAACCTGGACCATAAAATTTCCGGCAGCAATCAGCTATCCGGAAAATTCTTTTATTCACGCGCTCCGCAGTTTCAGCCGTTCGCGCCTTTCGGTGGCACCGTCCCGGGATGGGGACTGCCGGAAACCGAACTGAACAACATGTTTGTCTTGTCGGATACGCATGTGTTCAATCCAAACTTGATCAATGTGGCACGCTTTGGATATATCAGATTCAACGGACTATCGCGGGGCGACGAGCCCATTAGCGCCGCGAGTGTAGGAATGGCGACGCCATCGGGACTGCCGGAGATTCCGGGCATCGCGATCAACAATTCTTTTACCATCGGCCCCGCCGGCGGGCCGTTCTACTTCGAAAATACAAATAGCTTTGTATGGCAGGACACCGTTTCGCTCACCCGCGGCAGACACAGTTTCCAAATGGGCGGCGAGGCCAAGCACGATCAATTGAACGTCAATGTTCCCTTCGTCTCGGATGGCTTTCTGTTTTTTCTGAGTGTTCCTGATTTCCTGCTAGGACAAAGCGGAACGCAAAATGGAAGCGGCGTCAGTAATATCTTTTCCACCACAGGGGCGGCCGGGCAGTTCCGCAAGAACGAACGCTACAGCGATTTCTCCGGCTTTATCCAGGATGACATTCGGGTGAACTCGCGACTGACCTTGAATACCGGCTTAAGGTATGAGTACTTCGGCGCTCCCGGCGAAACTGACGGCCACTTGCCGAATTTTGATCCGACGATCGCCACTCATGATGTCCCTGTCAGCGGCAGCTTCAGCGGGTTCGTGCTTCCCGCAAATTATTCCGGACCTCTGCCCACGGGCTACACTAAAAGCCAGAACAATGGCATGTGGAGTCCAGACCATAAGGATTTCAGCCCACGCTTTGGCTTTGCATTTCGCCCGCTCGATAGTTCGAAACTCGTGCTGCGCGGCGGATATGGCATCTATTATCAACAGCT
>DATBAX010000156.1:0-3147 GCA_036271275.1 Terriglobales bacterium | reverse complement strand
CTATTTGGTTGGCCTAAGCCTCTACACGTCTGGCCATGCCGAAGAAGCTGTGACAGCGCTCGAAAAATCCGTCTTCCTGTTGCCAGAGGTTCTCAAGCCAAGGCTGATACTGGGCTCGGCACTGGAACAACTCGGGCGCCGCAAAGAAGCCATGATCGAATGGGAAGCGGCGATCCGCCTAGACCATCTCTCCAAAGAGGCGATCACCGGTATGAGCAAAGCTCTCATGGCGGATGGAGATTTCCCCACCGCCATTACTCTGCTGCGTTCAGCGCCGCACGACGAGAACCTCACACTTCTGTTGTCCGAAGCCTACGGCCGGGCGGGAATGCTGCCGGACGCTGCGAAAACCCTCACCGATGCGTTGCGGGTGCATCCTGCTTCTTTGCGTCTAACCAACGCCCTGGCCGTTGTAATGGTGAATCAGGCACGCTATCAAGATGCCGTACATCTCGCCGAAAAATCGGTGCGAGTGCATCCGAATAATATCGATGCACAAAGGCTGTTTCTCCGTGTACTCGTTCTCAATAACGATTCCACCCGTGCACGACCGCTGGCGCGGAAACTACTGGCTTCCGCTCCTAAAGATTTCGATTTTCTATACTTGAACGGCGTCCTGGAAAACCAGGCCCGGGAGTTTACTGCCGCTCGGAGCCATTTGGAACAGGCTGTGGCCCTGGATCCCAACTATTACAACTCGCGGTTTAACCTTGGCATCGCTCTGGCTGCCTTGAATGATCCTGCCGGAGCCAAAGAACAGTTGGAAAAAGCCATTGCGCTTGGCGGCTCTGAGCCCGAGATTCGTTTCAAACTTGCCTCTGCGCTGCGTGCCTTGGGCGAAACCCAACAGGCGGATGAGCAGCTTAAGCTATATCAGAGTCAATTGCAGGCAAACGCCCACCATGCGGTGTCCGTTAATAAAGCGGCTCAAGCAGCCAAAGAATTCGACGCCGGGAATGCCAAAAATGCTGTCGCGCTGTATCGCGAGGCCGTCGACGCCGAGCCTGAGAATGCGTTGTTGGCATTCAAACTATCGCTGGCTTTGGATAAAACAGGCGACACCGGTGCCGAGCGCACTATTTTGGAACAGGCGATCAAGATCAACCCAAACCTGGCGATGGCCCAGAATCAATTGGGATATTTGGCTTCTCGGAGCGGGGACTCCGCTTCGGCCGAAGAACACTTCCGGCTCGCGGTCGCGGCAGCTCCAGACTACACCCAAGCGTGGATCAGCCTGGCAGCGACCCTTGGCATGGAATCCCGCTTCGACGAAGCCCAGAAAGCCCTAGCCAGTGCTCTTGGCCTTGATCCCCAGAATGGGGAAGCCCTGCAACTCCGCAAGGATCTCATTGCCGCGCAAGCTCAACGCTGACAAATGGGCGCCCCAGTTCAATTAGTATGATTCGATCGCCTATGAACACCGAGAAACCCGGCCATTGGACACGTCGCCATCTGCTAAAAACCCTTCCCGCGGCACTTGCGCCGTTGGTTTTTCCGGGCAGACTTCTGGCCGCGCCAGCTCCGTCCAAGCCTTCTTCTCCGCCCTTTTCCCACTTTGTCGACATCGCTCAGAGCGCGGGACTTACGCAGACCATGGTTTATGGCGATCCCCTGCATAACACCTACATTGTGGAAGTAAACGGCGCCGGGTGCGCCTTCCTGGACTACGACAATGACGGCTGGATGGATGTGTTTATTCTCGGCGGGCGCCGTCTCGAAGGGGTTCCTCCGGGCGCCAGCAATCGCCTTTATCACAACAATCGTGACGGCACCTTCACCGACGTGACCACAAAATCCGGCTTAACCGACGCCGGCTGGGCAGACGGAATCTGCGTCGGCGATTATAACAACGACGGATTCGAAGATATCTACCTTACCTATTACGGCCAAAATCGTCTTTATCGCAACAACGGAGACGGCACTTTTACCGATGTTACCGCCAAGGCGGGCCTGCTCGATACGAGCACCCGTTTTGGTTCAGGCTGCGCCTTCGTAGACTACAATCGCGACGGTCTGCTGGATTTGTTCGTTTCCAACTATGTCGAAATCGATCTCGCGACGGCTGCCAAGCCTTCGCTCCAGGTGCCCAACTGCAACTTTGAGGGTGTTCCCACCAACTGTGGGCCGGGAGGATTGGGATTTCCTTCTCACTCCCTTTATCGCAACAATGGAGACGGAACATTCACCGACGTTTCCAAGGAATCGGGAGTCGCAGCACTCCGGGGTTCTTATGGCTTCACCGTCGTCGCCTTTGATGCGGATGAAGACGGCTGGCAAGATATATTCGTGGCATGCGACGCTACACCAAGCCTCCTGTTGATGAATAATCATGACGGCACTTTTCGCGAAGAGGCCCTTATCCGCGGGGTCGCTCTCGGCGGCGGCGGCGAACCTTTGGGGGGAATGGGTGTGGGAATCGGAGACTATGACCTCGATGGTCATCTCGATTTGGTCAAGACCCACTTCGTCAATCAGGCTACCGGCATTTACCACAATAATGGCAAGGCAGAATTTGAAGATGTAACCGGGCGTGCCGGTCTGGCCGCCGACCGCCGATTCAGTTCGTGGGGAACCGGACTGGTGGATCTCGATAATGACGGCTATCCCGATATTCTGTTGGTCACCGGTACGGTCGCGCCTGAATTAGAGCGGGTTTTCCCCAGCAAGTATCCGGCGCGAGGCCCGCGCGTCATCTTGCGCAACAAGGGCAATGGAACTTTTGTGGAACTCGGCGATGAAACCGGTCCCGGCATCTCCGCGCGTCACGTAAGCCGCGGGTGCGCCTTTGGAGATTTCGACAATGATGGCGATCTGGACGTGCTCATCATGAACAGAAACGAACCGCCTTCGCTCCTGCGCAATGACGCACCCGCCGGCAACCATTGGTTGAAGATTCGGCTGGAGGGGACGAAAAGCAATCGCAGCGCCATCGGCGCCCGCGTTCTGGTCCGCTATGGCGGTAAGCTGCAAGCTCAGACCTTAGCCAGCCAGTCCAGCTATCTTTCCGCGAATGATCCGCGATTGCATTTCGGCTTGGGCGCGGTTTTGATTGCGGACGTCGAGATTCACTGGCCCTCAGGAGCAACCGAAACCTATCCCGGTTTGGCTGCGGGTCAGCTAGTCACGATCCGCGAGGGTCAGGGGATC
>DATBAX010000155.1:0-2884 GCA_036271275.1 Terriglobales bacterium | reverse complement strand
GTCGTCGCGCAGGACGTTCAACTTGAGCGGCTCGTCATAGAGAACAGCCGCACCGGGCGCCAGCGATTTGACGTCTTCCTGCGCGGTCTCCGGATTCATCGCAATCACGAAGTCGATTTCTTTTTTGCGGGCGATGTATCCGTCTTTATTGGCGCGAATGGTGTACCAGGTAGGCAGGCCCGCGATGTTCGACGGAAAAAGATTTTTGCCGGAAACCGGAACGCCCATCTGAAAAATCGTTCGCAAAAGAACGGTGTTTGAACTCTGCGAACCGCTGCCATTGACCGTCGCCACCTGAATACTCATGTCATTGACGACAGGTTTGCGTTCCGCCGAGCCCGAAGCCCCGTGGAGCGCGACATCCGTGGTTGCCATTCCCTATCCTTCCTGGACTGGAGCAGGGTAACCCGCTCGATAGCGATGAAATAGGAGTGAAGCCGAACTTTTTATTATACGTGAATGAAGGGGCTGGGGAGCATTCACGAAGCATGCCGATGGTTGTACAGTTCGAAATTCTCGCGGACCAAAGAATCGACAAGCGACGTACCCTACCCACCAAATAGTCAGGGTTATGAACCGAATCTACAAAGACGCACCATGATCCGGAACGCACCTATACCGATGAGGAAAGCCTGAACGCTTTGCAGCACGCTCAAAAGAAATCAGAAACTAGTCGAATCGGAGATTGAAGCTGGACCGGAGTTGGTGGACGCGGCAAAAAAGCTGATCCGAGATAACCCCTGAGAAGTACAGAGATAGATTAAGCAGTTTCGCGGCGCCGTTTACGAGCGTCAACGCGCGATCGACGATCTCACTATTTTTTTCTCGGACGTTGAAGATTAATTGCTGTCGTCTCTCCGCTTCAACGTTGGGCGCCCATCATCGGTTCCGCCATTATCCGTACCGCTTTTGTCCGCGGTCGAAGTGCGGCGCAAGCTCGGCTTCTTGCCATCTTTTTCGTCCGTGACCTTGTGCTTGTTTTCGATGGCGGCCAGACGCGCTTTCACATCGTCAAATTCCGAAGTAGTAACCATGTACTCCGCTTTCGCGGGAAGGATCGTCGCAATCTCTTCCTGCGACTTCGAAATGCGATCGGGCGTCTGCGGATGAGTCGCGAAAGCCTTGGAGAGCGTTCCTGGCTTCTTCTTTTCCAGCGCCTGCACTTTTTCGAAGAATGCTACAAACGCCTGCGGATCGTAGCCTGACTTGTACATGTATTGCAGGCCAAGATAATCCGCTTCGGCTTCGAACGTTCGTGAAAATTTCAGGAACGTCAAAGGAAGCGCCAATCCTGCAGCTTCGTATCCGGCGTAGCCGATGGGCCCGCCGATAAAGATCAGTGGGATCGAAGCGATATTCATCAGATTGCCGCGGGTGTTTTCGCGGGCAGCGTGGCAGGCGGCGACGTGGGCAATTTCATGCGCCATCACGCCCGCTAATTCTGCTTCTTCGTCCGCTGCGAGGATCAGTCCAGAATTTACGTAGAAGAATCCGCCGGGTAGAGCAAATGCATTGATGTCGTCGGCGTCAATTACCTTAATGGTAAACGGCACCTGGGAATCTGAATTACGCACCAGGTTTTGTCCCAGCCGGTTCACGTATTCCGTGACTACCGGATCGTTGACCATCTTCGACTGCGACTCGACCTGCATGGAGTAGGACTTCCCCATCGCAATCTGCTTCTCGATGCTGTACCAGTTGCCCATACCGCGTTCGCAGCCTACGTTGCGATTGCCGATGGCGTCGACGTCGGCACGTCCACCCTCGTGACTGACTTTGTCAGGATCGGCGCCCTGCACGGGTTCTTTCGCAGCAGTAGCGTCTTTCGGGGCAGTGTCGGGCGGGGGAGCTGGCGCTTTGGTGTCAGGCGGAAAGGTGTCGGGAGTGCTCGGCGCGGTGCTGTTCGGAGTTTGGTTGCCAGGAGTCTGTGGACCACTCGGGGTCGAAGTGCCTTGGGCGTGCGCTAGCGCCGCGAAACTGAATGCCAGCGCTGTAACTATTGCCAATCGCTGAAACTTCATGAAATCACCCATTTCCGGCCAGATAGGGCTTACTAAGCTCATTATACGCCTGCCTGGGGCGCACTTTTACCTGGAACTCTCTATGGTTGGACGCACAAAGGACTGAGATGGTTATCTGTGGGGTTCAGAGATAAACCACCCTTACTTTGTGGTTAAAGGCTGTACAAGCTTTTACCGCAAAGAACGCAAAGAAGAGCCGCAAAGGTCGCTAAGAAGATCCCTAGTCGTAGTACTCCAGGCCTAAGTGGGTGATGAGTTCTTCGCCCTTCAGGTGACGCAGAGTGTTTTTCAGCTTCATCAACTGGATGAACAAATCATGCTCGGGATAGAGTCCCGGAGGCGTGATGGGAGATTTGAAGTAGAAGCTCAACCCCTCTTGGATTCCAAGACCGCGCAGTTCCGTGCAACGCTGGGCCAAATCCATAAACAGGATCAAGTCGAGGACGAGCGGGGCAGCGAGGATGGAATCCCTGCACAGGAAATCCACTTTAATCTGCATGGGATATCCCAGCCATCCGAAGATGTCGATGGCATCCCAACCCTCTTTGTTATCTCCACGCGGCGGATAATAGTTAATGCGAACCTTGTGGTGGAAGTCGCCGTAAAGTTCGGGATAAAGCTCGGGCTGGAGAATATGCTCAAGCACCGATAGCTTTTACTCCTCTTTGGTCTTAAACGATCCTGGATCTTCCAGCACTTCCCCGTCGCGATTGCCCAGAATATTCGTCGAGAACCAGCCGTTCAGTCCCAATAATCGCGCCTTGAATCCGGGCGCGAGAATGGTCTTCATCAGCGTCTGGCCGGTCTTAAAATCCTTGCCGCAGATGGGCGCGTTGTTCTGGCGGGAGAGCTCGTGCATTGCT
>DATBAX010000154.1:0-6863 GCA_036271275.1 Terriglobales bacterium | reverse complement strand
TGGGAACGACCGAGCAGATTACAGAACGCCCGCAGCATCCGTATACGAAAAGCCTGTTGGCGGCCACGCCGGAAGTAGTGGCATAGTTTTCAATGTGGCGCGGACACTCCTGTCCGCGAACTGTGTGAAAGCAAGATATAGTTTGAGTTCCTACTTCCGCCGGAGCTAAGGGGAGCAAATCCTGGATTGCAATTCTGTAGGCGCCAGCCGACGAAAGTCGGCGAGATTGAAAGTGTAAATCCGTTCCGCCCCGGATTTTTCCGCCCCGCGCAGCAACAATACGTCGTAAATCTTAGCTCCCCTCCAACCTCCGCTGACCATTATTTCCAGCGCTTCCAGGTATTCTTGCTGCACCAGCGGAATGGTTTTGAAGTGGGCCAAAATATTGTTCTTAATCAGGCGAGCCGCTTCCGTGGGGTGAATTCGAGGCTGAGCCGGCATTGTTGTCAGTGCGGTAAACATTTCCGCAATCGAATGCATGCTGAGGAAACCGGTGTCCTGTCCCATTACCACACGCGTAACAGCGGCAATGGCCGGCACAAAATGAGAGTGTGTATCGGTGCAAGACGCCACCAGAACGGACGTGTCGAAAAAGATATTCATTCCGAAACCTTCAGAATCTCGCGGATGCGTTCTTCTCGCACGTCGTCGATCAGTTTATTAATGTCATAGTTGGGGTCGATCTTACCCGTGTGCACCCAAAGTCCATTCTCTCTCAGCACCATAGAAGGCTTTGGTTCCACCGGGCGCAGCAATACTCCATCCGCTTGTTCGACAATCTCGATTTCGGTGTTCGGGTGAAGTCCGAGCCGCTGCCTGATGGGCTTGGGCACGACGATCCGGCCGGCGCGGTCGATCTTTAGGTTCATGCCATTTATAATACCATTTACCATTTTAAATGGCACTCGAAAAAGCTACCGGATTTATGACGAATTCCCTCCTCCCGTTTATCCTGTTCTCGCCTCAGGAGGCTCCATGAAACCGACTTTCGGAATTTTCGTCCTCGCCCTCAGCGCAGTTGCTTTTTCTCAACAAGCATCCACTCCGGCACCAACACCCGCCACCACCAAAGATCCCGTGACGGCTTCTATTCGCCTATTGCTGCCGCGTTCGCAGAAAAACATTCTGGGCGCGATTGAAGCTATGCCCGCCGACAAATTTTCTTTCAAGCCCTCGGCCGATCAAATGAGTTTCGGACATCTGGTCGTGCACATCATCGAATCCAACAATTCGGGTTGCGCCAAAGCCGCTGACGTTCCCGAACCCAAGATCGACGAATTGAAAGACACCGATCCTAAGGACAAGCTACTCGCCGCCGCGAAAGCATCGTTCGACTTCTGCGGAGTTGCGGTAGCAAAGATGGATGATTCGAAGTTAGGCGACAGCGTGGAATTATTCGGCGGACATCAGTTTCCCCGGGCGATGGCAGTCCTTGCCACGGCCAGCGGATGGGCCGATCACTACGGCGCGGCTGCATTTTATCTGCGCTTGAACGGGATACTGCCGCCAACGGCACAACCCAAAAAATAGCTCCCATTTGCCACGGATTTACGCGGATTCGCGCTGATTTTTATTTAGTTGATCCGTGAAGATCCGCGAAATCCGTGGCAGCTATTCAATGTGAACTAAACCACCGGTGGCGGGACTGACCGGCGGAGTGCGATGTTGTGGGGCGCGCCAGGAATCTACGATCGATACTTGATGCACGCACGACACCGTGCAATTCGGCGCGCAGGATTTTTCCGTGAGATATTCGCGGCGAATGTCGTCGACCGTGTAGTCGGCAAGAGGGATGCCAGGATATCCACGCTGCTGCGAACAGTAATGCACCAATCCGTTTTCGCAGATATATAAGTAGCGGGCGCCGGCGCGGCAGCGCCAATCATTAGGGCGTCCTTCGGCAATGTTGTTCTGGAAGCCATTGATTCTGGTGAAGCTGCGCTTGGCGAGCGCTTGCATCTCGTGATAAACGCGCTTTTCGTCTTCGTTCAGCGGCTGCAATTGTCCGCTGCCATCGTGAATGATGCCGATGGTTGAAGTGAATCCAAGCTCCACCGCTCGTTTGCCAATGGTGAGTGCGTCTTCGGGATTGCACACTCCGCCGCCGACTACTGAGTTGATGTTGACGTGAAAGTCAGCGTGCTCGGCAAGTAGTTGCAGCTTCTTATCTAAAACTTTCAGGCTCTTCTTCGAGACATCGTCAGGCGTGACGTTGTCGATCGAAATCTGCAACCATTCGAGTCCGGCACGGTTGAGGCGTTGAATTCGATCGGCGACCAGCAAATATCCGTTGGTGATCATGCCGGCGATCATTCCATTTTTGCGGATGCGAGCAATGATTTCATCGAGCTCAGGATGCAATAGCGGCTCGCCACCGCTGATCGTGACTACGGAAGTTCCGAGCGCGCCAAGCTTGTCGATGCGGCGAAACATTTCTTCGAGCGGCACAGGCTTCGAAAAATCGTCGTACTCGTTGCAATATTCGCAAGCTAGATTGCAGCGGCGCATGGGAATAATGTGCGCCAGCAACGGATGGTCGGTCGAGACCAGCGAGCGGGCAACTTTCGCGGCGCCACGAAGATCGCGGTGCAGGCCTTTTAGGGTACGTCCGATGGATTTGGGGCTGGCTGGCATGGTTTTGCTGTTGATACTATTAGAGCATATTCAGGCTTGATCTTCGCCTTTCGACCAGTGTTTGGCGGGATTCGCAGGGCGAATGGGGAAGGGGTGCAGTCATATATCTTGCCGGAACAAAGCTGAGGGTGGTGTTCCGTCCTTGCGCATTCCCGAAGTTCAATACCACACCGACAACCGCTCTTGCGGACGACGGGGCTTTTCGAGATATACACCAAGTCAAAGTTCCCGCTTTGGTTCTTGAACTCAATTCTCGTCTCGGTGAAACAATCCTCGCTTCCTTGACTAAAGCAGTTGATGCGAATAAGCTTGCGCCGCGGTGAGGCGGCGGTTGCCTCTTGCGAATTTCATCTCACTGCCAATTCAGTCAACTTAAGGAGAAATCTCATGAAGCGAAGCTTGGCGTTTTTCGCGGTGACCGTAGTGTGCCTTGCCCTGGCGGGCTCGCTGTTCGCGCAGAGCACGGCGTTTGTTGGTACTTGGAAAATGAACCTGGAGAAGTCGAAGTATCCGGCGGGGATGGCCCCGAAGAGCCTGACGCGGACCGTCTCAGCGGACGGCGATACGGTGACTTACAAGTTCGAGGGCACGCGAGCTGACGGCACCGCATTCAGTTACGGATTCGCCTCGAAGTACGATGGCAAGGACAGTGAAATCACCGGGACGGGTATGCCGTTTGGTGCGGACCACATTGCCATCAAGCAGGTGAACTCGCACATGCTTTCGTCCACAATGAAAAAGGGAGATAAGGCTGCCGGGACCAGCTCCGCGACGGTTTCTCACGATGGAAAGATGTTGACCCTGACGTCCAAGGGGATGGACGCGAGCGGTAAGCCGGTGAAGATGGTGATGATTTACGACAAGCAATAGAGTACGGCTTAAATGGAACCGCAGCCTCTCGCTCATATTGTTCGCGAAATGCAAAAGCCCCGAGAGTCGCTCGGGGCTTTTCTAGTCAGACGCCAGGACTCGGATTGGATGGCGCGATGACCGAAACGAGCGGGAAACTATCTGTTGTCAAATTGCCCCACTCAAGCTAAAAGTGGACTCGAATGACCTCCCTGGCGCTCCGACCTTCTGGATCCACGTTTCAATCAGTACAGATTAAAATTCTATTAGTGAACGATTTTTCAAAATAGCTCTAAAGCTTCCAAGCAGCACTCCTGGCCCATCAATGGCGGGAACCAGCGAATTAACCAAAAGCAGAGAAGGCCGGAAGGAATTCACTCATGCGAAAACTGAATGTGCTTGAACTTATATTCCTGGATGGCGCGCCCCAGGCGAGTCAGAGAAAGATGCCAACGGGCGACGCCGTGGATAAGAACGCATTCCGACTCTGTTTCTCAAGCAGCCGTAAAAAGCAGATGGACCAGCCATTTGACTTGTTGCTGGGACGCAAGACGTAAAGGTGGTCCTCCCGTTTTCTATGCTGGCTGAAATTATTTCGCCGGTGCGGCGTCTAGCAAATCCAGGAATTCCAGTTTTTTTTCTGGAGGAAGGAAGGACGCTTCGAAGGAATTGCGGGCCAGTTCGCGCAGGTGTTCATCGGTGAAGTCGAAGGTCTTTTGAGCTAATTGATATTCTCGCGCCAGAGTTGTATTGAACATTGCGGGATCGTCGGAGTTCAGCGTGATCATCACGCCTTGGTCGAAATAATTGCGTACGGGATGGTCAGAGGCGGTTTTGCATAATCCCGTGCGCAGGTTGCTGGTAATGCATATTTCGATGGGAATCTGGCGGGTGGCCAGCTCTTCGACCAGTTCCGGATCTTGCGAAGCCGTAAAGCCGTGGCCGATGCGCTCCGCGCGAAGATTCAGCGCACCCCAAATGGATTCGGGGCCCGCGTTTTCTCCGGCGTGGGCGGTTAGGCGCAGGCCCTGCTCTCCGGCCCAGGCGTAGGCTTCGCGGAAAAGTTCGGGCGGGGCTTTCTGTTCGTCGCCTCCAATGCCGATGCCTACCACGTTTCTATCGCGATACTGGGCGGCCAGTTCAAACACTTCGCGCGCGGCGCCGGGACCGAATTGGCGGACAGCGTCGAAAATCCAGAGTAAAGAAATTCCAAAGGCACGCTCGCCTTTTTGGCGTCCACGTTCGAGGCCCTCGAAGATGGCGGCGAAATCCTGCTTGCGCCATAGGCAGACGCCGACCGAAACATAAACTTCCGCGTGCAGAATGTTTTCATTCTTGAGCTGCTGCATGAGCCGGTAGGTGATGAGTTCGTAATCTTCGGGGGTTTGCAGATCTCCGGTGACGGATTTGAAAGCCATCAGGAAGCCATTGAAATCGTTGTAGTGATAGAGCTTTTCTACATCTAGCAATGTGCTGGGATTGCCATGGCGGCGCTTGAGTTCAAGCAAAGTCGTGGGATCGATCGCGCCTTCGAGATGCAGGTGCAGCTCCGCCTTGGGCAGGGCAAGCTGGAAAGCATTGGGCTGCGGACTCATCTGTTTTCATTGTAGGTTTTTGCATGGGGGATTGCGAATGAGGCAGGCGCCGAATGCAGGGGGCCTTCGACTCCGTGAGCGCTTCGCTTCGCGAAACAACTTATAACGCCTATTCGATTCTTAGCGCTTCCATGGGCTCGATCGATGAGGCTCGTCTGGCGGGAATGAACCCTGCCAAAGCCGCCGCCAGCGAAAGAGCCACAACTGCAATGGCGATGCTGACCGGATCGTAGATGTGCACCCCGTACAGTTGGGTGGCCAGGTATTTGCCTCCCAGCAAAGCAATGGGGATGCCAAGGGCCAGACCGATAGCGATTTGCAGTAAAGCCCCACGCAATACCAGCCTCACGACATTTCCGCGATCCGCTCCCAAGGCCATGCGAAGACCAATCTCGGAGGTGCGGCGAGCCACCGTGTACGAAGTAATGCCGTACAAGCCCACCGAGGCAAGAATCAGCGCGAGCACTCCAAAAAGACTGGTAAGCCGGGCCACCAGGCGCTCCTGATCGAAGTTGCCGGCGACTTGACTATCCAGCGACCTGAAATCGAAAACCGTGAGATTGGAATCGATATTCGAAAGCGTCCTGCGCACCAATTGTTCCAGGCCCTGCTGATCGCCATGAAAACGAATGGTTGCAGAATTGACAAATAAAGAACGAGTTTCACCACTGATGGCACTGGGTTCCGTCAGAGTCTTCTCGTACTGAGTCAACGGACGAAAGAACATCGGCCGAAATTCATCCCGCGCATTCTGATATTTGGCGTCCGCTACGATGCCTACGATCTCGAAGGTTGAGGAATATTTCTGATCGAAGGTTCCGAAGTGATGGCCGATGGGATCTTCGTTGGGAAAAAATCTCTTCACGAATGTCTGATTAACAACGGCCACCATTTGGGACGCGGCGGTGTCCTGTTCGGTGATGCCGCGGCCACGGACTACGGGCTGTCCGATGGTGTCGAAGAAACGCGGGCTCACGCGGTCCCACGAAGCACCGTTATTGTCACCCGGTTGCGGAGCCGGGCGCCCTTCGATGAAAATGCCTTCCCCCCAATTATCTCCCTCCAACGTGCTGTAAAGCGCCAGGCCCACCCCCTGAACTCCGGGAATTGCGGAGAGCTCTTGCTCAAGCCGTTGGTCGAGAGCATTGAGGCGCGGAAGTGTGTAGCCCGCTCCAGCGGGATCGATATGGACAACGTAGCGACCGGTGGTAGCGATACCGAAATTCTGATGCTCAAGATTTCGCAGACTCCGCGTCAGCAAACCAGCTCCGACTAAAAGCACCAGAGAAAGCGCCGCCTGTAGAACGATCAACGATTTCTGCGGCAGTGAAGATCGTTCGCCTTTGGAGCGGTTCACGCCGCGCAGTGCTTCCGCGGGATCGGAATGGGAGGTAATCCAGGCTGGCGCGATGCCGAAAATAATTCCTGTCACCAGCGACAGTCCGAAAGCAAAAGCCAGAACAGCAGGTGAAGGACTGGCCTGAATCGGCGAATGAATGGCTTCAGGAAAAGCGAGTGCCAGAATCATTCGCGATCCGGCGTATGCAATCAGCAATCCGACCGCCCCGCCGATGGCGGCGAGCAAAATACTTTCTGTCAACATCTGCCGGATGAGGCGGCTGCGGGCCGCGCCCAAAGCCATGCGAATTGACGTCTCCGCCTTGCGCACGGCGCCTTTGGCAAGCAGCAGATTGGCGACGTTGGCACAAGCGACCAATAGCACCAGACCGGAGATCGTCATCAAGAGATGAAGACCCGCGCCGGTCTCCTGCTGAAGATTTTGAA
>DATBAX010000153.1:0-5718 GCA_036271275.1 Terriglobales bacterium | reverse complement strand
ATGACGATCGAATCCGTCACTGGCCGTCCCGTTCCTGCTGCTTGGCTTTCTGCCATAGGACTTCCAACTGTTCAACGGAAGTGTTGTTTAGATCGCGACCTGAAGAACGGAGTTGATCTTCCATCCACTGAAAACGGCGCTTGAATTTGCGATTGGTCTTTTTGAGAGCGGACTCGGAGTCGAGTGAGAGATAGCGCGCGATGTTTACCAGGACGAAAAATAAATCGCCGAGTTCTTCTTCAAGGCGGGTATGCAACTCTTGAGGTATTTGCGGACGTCCTGCGCCCGCCATACCTTTACCGAGCGGTTGCGGGCCGGGAGCAGGGAAGTGTTTGAGCTCAGCGCGCAGTTCTTCGGTTTCTTCGCGGAGTTTGTCGAACAGGCCGTCGACGTTGGGCCAATCGAAACCAACGTTCGCAGCTTTGGAACTTAGCTTATGAGCTTCGGGAAGAGCGGGCAGCGCCGACGAAACACCCGCCAGGATCGACTCGTCTGCGACTACGCCATGACGTTTTCTCTTCTCTTCCTTCTTCAAGGCCTCCCAGTTACGCAGAACTTCCGAAGTAGTGTCGGCCTTCACGTCGCCAAACACATGTGGATGGCGGTCGACTAACTTTTTGGATAGCCGGTCGAGCACATCGTCGATAGAAAAACTTCCCTGATCTTTCCCCATCTCCGCGTAAAAGAGCACTTGCAGCAGCAAGTCGCCTAGCTCGCCGGGCAATTCATCCCAGTCCCGATTGTCAATGGCTTCGAGGACCTCGTAAGTTTCTTCGATGGTGTAAGGCTTAATGGAATCAAAGGTTTGCTCGCGGTCCCAGGGACAACCGCCGGGCCCTCGCAGGCGGGACATGATGGCTACCGCGCGCTCGAAACGTTCTCCAGTGGTGGGCATGGATGGATTTACTTTAAATGAGTGAGGGGGCGACAGCAATCGAGGAGGGCATTCGGCACTTAGCAGTTGGCCCCCGAACCTCTTATCCACTACTTAAGGGCCAAATGCTAAGTGCTAACTGCGTGTTTCAAACTTGGCATGAAACGTGCCTCTAGAAAAACAAAGACTCCTCGCGGGGCCCCCTCATGCGAGGAGCGACCAAACGGGTAACCCTCCCCAAGGTGAAGGTCTTGCTAGCGTTTGCACACGGGTCAGGCGCTGCAACGACGCTCATCTGAGGTGCCGAATGGTCGGCAGCAATGCCGATCATTCGGCTTTCAAAAACACGACTCCCAGCGGAGGCAATGTCAGGCTGATCGAGTTGGGACGTCCGTGGGTCGGAATCGCTTCAGCTTGTTTGCCGCCAAGATTTCCTTGGCCGCTTCCGCCATATTCTTTGGCGTCGGAATTCAGCAGCTCTTTCCAGAATCCTCCGGACGGAACTCCTACGCGATATCCTTGCCGCGGCACCGGAGTGAAATTGCAGACGATCAAGATCGTATCTTTCGGCGACTTTCCTTTGCGCAGCAACGAAATAATACTTGCGGCGTTATCGTTACAATCCACCCACTCGAACCCTGCCGGATCGGTGTCGAGTTCGTGCATCCCCGGCTGGCTGCGATAAAGCTTGTTCAACTGCTCCACCCAATTTTGCATGCCTTGATGCAACGGGAAATGCAGCACGTGCCATTCGAGGCTGGTGTCGTGTGCCCACTCGCGGACTTGTCCAAACTCATCGCCCATGAAAAGCATTTTCTTGCCCGGTTGGGCGAACATATATCCGAAAAGAGCGCGCAGGTTGGCGAATTTCTGCCATTCGTCGCCAGGCATCTTGCCGATCAGCGAACCTTTGCCGTGGACGACCTCATCATGTGACAACGGCAGCACAAAGTTTTCGGTGAAGCCATACAGCATACGAAACGTCAGGAGATTGTGATGGTATCGCCGATGAATGGGATCTTCGGAAAAGTAGCTGAGCGTGTCATGCATCCAGCCCATGTCCCATTTCATGCCAAAGCCCAGGCCGCCAACATAAATTGGCCGCGACACCATTGGCCACGCCGTCGATTCTTCCGCGATAGTCTGCATTCCGGGATGCTCGCGATAGCAGACTTCATTCATCTGCCGCAAAAACTCGATCGCTTCTAAATTCTCTCGGCCGCCAAATTTATTGGGGATCCATTCGCCAGCCTTTCGCGAGTAGTCGAGATACAACATGGAGGCGACGGCATCCACGCGCAATCCGTCGGCATGGTATTTGTCCAGCCAGAACATGGCGCTCGAAAGCAGAAAGCTGCGGACTTCGTTGCGTCCGTAATTGAAAATGTAAGTCTTCCAATCAGGATGAAATCCCGACCGCGGATCGGCATGCTCAAACAAATGCGTGCCATCAAAAAACGCCAGGCCGTGCGCGTCTTCCGGAAAGTGTGACGGCACCCAATCGAGAATCACGCCAATATCGTGCTGGTGCAAATAATCCACCAGATACATGAAGTCCTGCGGCGTGCCGTAGCGAGAAGTGGGCGCAAAGTAGCCGGTGGTCTGGTATCCCCACGACCCGTAAAACGGATGCTCCATCACCGGCAACAACTCCACATGCGTAAACGCCATACGCTCGCAATACTCGGCCAGGCGCGGCGCCATCTCGCGATAAGTCAGCGAGCGGTTGCCCTCTTCCGGCACACGCATCCACGACCCGAAATGCACTTCATAAATAGATACCGGAGCGGCGAGCGATTGCCTTTGCGCCTGCGTCTTCATCCACTCGGCATCGCCCCACTGATAATCCAGGTCCCACACCACCGACCCGGTTCGTGGCGCGATCTCATGCCACACTCCAAACGGATCGGCCTTCTCGCCCACGTGACTATGCTCACGCGAGACGATATGAAATTTGTAGAGCGTCCCTTTGCCGGCCCCAGGGATAAAGCCTTCCCAAATGCCCGAACTGCCTCGCGGCTGCAACTGATGCGAATCCTGGTTCCAATCATTAAAACTGCCAGTCACGGAAACTTTGCGCGCGTTGGGAGCCCACACGCTGAACGACGTTCCTGCCTTGCCATCAATGGTGGTCAGGTGCGCGCCAAGCTTGTCGTAGACGCGATAGTGGCGGCCTTCGTTGAAGAGATAGAGGTCCTGATCGGTGAGCAGAGAGGGATTGGCGGGTGTGAGAATCTCCGGAGATTTGGTGATGGCCATGGGTGCGTTGTCTAACGACTTAGTGTACCGGAAGGCCTGTAGGGTTGGTTCGGATCGCTAAAACGACAACCATCCAGGCATTCCCAACGGGTCACCCGGCTAGAGGTCCACTTCGCACGCTTCTTGTTGTCCTCAGGATGAAACGGGAGAGTATAGACTTACTCGATGGATTGTCTGAAGAACCGTCTCGGTTTCGTGGGCTGCGGTGTTCTGCTGCTGGCCAGCGTGAGTTGGTCGCAAGCGCCCAGTCCACAGTCGCCGGAAAATGCTGGCGCTGCTCGAACCACCCAAGATCAGAAATCCTCGCCCGATTCAAAAGCGGCCGCGGCCAAGCCGGAAAATAAAATCTCCGCAAAAGATGCCGAAGAACTTTTCCAGGAAGTCGATCAAATCCTGCAATTCGTCAGCAAAGACACTGCGTTTCCCATCAAGCATGAAGTCAAACGTCATCTGGCGAGTCGGGATGAAGTTTCTGCGTATCTACAAAAAAGCCTTCGTGAAGACAAGGATGCCAAGCGTCTCCGCCGCACTGAACTGGTGTTGAAGAAGTTTGGCCTGCTGCCACGAGACTTTGATTTCCAAAGTTCAATTGTCGCGTTGCTGCGGGAGCAAGTCGCCGGATACTACGATCAGAAAACCAAGACGATGAATCTGCTGGACTGGGTTTCGGCCGAGCAACAGCGTTCCGTGATCGCACACGAACTGACGCACGCCTTGCAGGACCAGTCGTTCGGACTGGGAAAATGGTTGAGCCATAACTCCGAAGATTTGGACAAGAGGAAGGACATCACTCCCGCCGATATTGAAAAAGACGAAGCTGACGAAACGCTTGAGGCCGTCGTTGAAGGACAGGCTGAGGCGGTGATGGTGGACTATTTGCTGGAGCCAACGGGCCGCTCGGTGTGGAACGCGCCTGAGGTGTTAGCCGAACTGGATGCCGACATGCTTAAGGGCGATCCGGATTCGGTGGTGTTTAAGAATGCCCCGATCTTCCTCAAAGAGTCGCTGACTTTTCCTTATCGTTATGGCGTAGAGTTCGTCGCCGCGATGGGGCAGGATGGCGGCAAGCCGAAGGCGTTTGCGGGTTTATTCAAGAATCCGCCGCACACGACCCGGCAGATCATGGAACCGAAAACCTATCTGTCTGGCGAGCAAATCCCGCCGTTAGCGACGCCAAACTTTCGGGAGATTTTCAAAAACTACGATCGGTTTGATGTGGGTGCGATGGGCGAGTTCGATGTGTCCATGCTGATTGACCAATACGCCGGGGCGGAGATCTCCCACAGCATTTATCCCTTCTGGCGCGGCGGCTACTACTACGCGGCGCGTCCGAAAGGTGATGCCAACGCGCCCCTGGGATTGATGTACGTTTCGCGCTGGGCGACTGCGGAGAAAGCTGAACAGTTCGCGGCCGTCTATGCGAAGTCGCTCGGGAAACGTTATCAGCATGTGCAGGATGTCGCGGAGGACGGAACGAAATCGGCGGCGTCTTTTGAACAACTACTGCCGTGGAAGGGTGCTCACGATTGGGTGACTGACGAGGGCGCGGTCGTGATTGAAGTGCAAGGCGACAAAGTTCTGGTGACGGAAAGTCTCGATCCGGCTACGACAAAGCGGTTGTCGAAAGATATATTTGTGATCATGGTGGATTAAGTTTTGCTCAGTTGTCGTAGGGCGAGATGTATAGGTATTCGGCGATAAAACTTCGTTTTGTATAATCAACAGTTCAGCAACATCCATCGAACATTTCAGGGGGATTCTTGGCGCAGGCGGAAATTGGAATCATTGGCGGCAGCGGACTTTACACGATGCCGGGATTGAGTGATGTTCAGGAAGTCCGCCTGGAAACGCCGTTCGGCGATCCGTCGGACGCTTACGTCTTAGGTTCACTTGAGGGCCGCAAAGTCGCTTTTCTCGCGCGCCATGGACGCGGGCATCGCATCCTTCCCAGTGAACTGAATTTTCGCGGCAATATTCATGGGTTCAAGCAACTGGGCGTCGAACGGATCGTTTCCGTCTCGGCCGTGGGATCGTTAAAGGAAGAGCACAAGCCACTTGAGTTTGTGATTCCAGATCAATTTTTCGATCGCACGCGTCATCGTGTCGATACGTTTTTCGGCGACGGCATTGTCGCGCACATTTCTTTCGCCGATCCGATTTGCTCTGATTTAGCTTTAGTGGTGGAAGGCGCGTGCAAGAAAGCAAATGTAATTGGCAAGCGCGGCGGAACTTACTTGTGCATGGAGGGGCCGCAGTTTTCGACCAAGGCGGAATCGAACGTGTATCGCAGTTGGGGTATGGACGTTATCGGCATGACGAACTTGCAGGAAGCGAAGCTGGCACGCGAGGCGGAGATTTGTTATGTGACGGTCGCCATGGTTACGGATTATGACTGCTGGCATCCGCATCATGATTCGGTGACGATTGATCAAATCGTGGCAGTTTTGATGAAGAATGCGGAGAACGCTACCAAAGTTGTGCGTGAGACCATCGCCGCCATTCCGAAAGATCGTAAATGCAAATGCGGATCGGCGTTGGCTCATGCCATCATTACCGATCGCGATAAAATCCCCGCGGCTACGCGG
>DATBAX010000152.1:0-6846 GCA_036271275.1 Terriglobales bacterium | reverse complement strand
CCCTTCTTCCTAAGCGTCTCGACTTCGCTTATCAACCCGACCCGCAATGGGCTTCCGAATCGAATCGATGCTGACAACCTAAACGCATGGGAAGAGATGATCGAAATTCGATTGCTGTCAGTCACCAGCCTTGCATTCGTTGGGCGCGTAACTTGGAACGGAAATCGAGAGTTGCTTTACTGCGTGAGCAACCAAAAAGCGACCGTTGACGCAGTTAAGGCATTGTCCGGCACACGCGCATTTGTCTTTACTTGTGAGTTCGATGAGAAATGGGCAAAGGCCAACTACTGGCTAAATCGCTAATAAGCAGGCAAAAACTGATAGCTGTTGAAAAGCCGCATTTCCTAGAACAACCTGCCCGCCGGGGTAGTTGGTGAAATTGCCTGTTTACGACAGTTGTTCGTTGATCTTGCGTTTCAGTAATCCTGAAAGACTGATGATTAGAAAGAGTGCTGACCACAGAATTAACCCTGCCATTGGCCAGTATGTATCGCTCGTTCGGTGGCGGTTGAGTGGAGTCACGCAGAAAATGCTTATAACTAGAAAAGAAAGAGAGACAATCGCGAAACATCTACGAATCGTATTATTGAGCACGCGGGGACGCGGAATGTAGCCCGCAAGCCCGTCCAGCCAGCGTCCCACGCCATACCAAACAAGCGGCACGAATGCCAAGGCTCCATAGAGTAATCCCATCTCACTTCCATGAAAGAGTACAGCTGCTATTGGGATGGCAATTAGAAACGCGGGAAGGTTGAAAACTATAGCAAGCTTTTCGGGGCGCGTCAGAGGTTTTTGCTCTCTGGGTTCCCAATGAACCGTTTCTTCTTGGTAAGCAACCGGGTGGTACGTCAACGGATTGCTGAGACTAGCCTGCGCGGGGTGTTGCAGGGCCAATGCGTAGAACAGAAGCCCAAGATGCACCAAGCTAAACAGAAGGGGAAGCAGTCGTCGGAAACCGATTTTGGCAAGCATGATGGTACAGACACCAAGGCACGGGTAAAGTGTAGGCCTGTCCCTGTGATTATTGGCGAAACATCGCATTTACACCAACTAACCGCCTGATTTTTTATCTGACCATCTTCCGTAGTGCACGAAGCAGCCGGATGGCACCGAAACCCAAGGTCGTATCGAGCATCAGATTGACAAAAGCAGCGAAGGAAACGATGAATGTAGTGTGTCCACCGTAATTACCCGTGAACAGCACTGCGAGGAGGGCCCCGCCGAGTGCACCTGGCGCACCTAAGTAGCAGAAGAGGCTGCCCGGTGAACCAATGATCGCTACAGTGGAAATCGCTGTCACGACACCGCCGATTCGGACCGCCCAGACCCAATCTTTTTCGGTTTGGCTCATCTCGAGCGCCTCAGGATTTTTGATGCGCGGCCATTCTCGCACCGTTCGGCGGCTTACTGTTGAAAAATCGCATTTACACCAACAATGTTAGTTTCTTCCGATAGTTGGTGAAATTGCCTGTTTACAACAACCGTGGTAGCCTGCGTTCCGTGCGAATAAGGAAGGACACGCGGTCTGTCCCCCAGCAAGTCTTGTCGGGGCTAAAGATCAGCGCTGTCCTTGTCATCCTGGTAATCGTGTCAGTCGTTTTCCTGGAATTCATTCCGACCCGGTACATCGAAGCTTATTATTGGCACTTAAGACATGGCAATTCCGTTGAGGTGGGTAGCTATCGTTTTCCGGTTCCCAAGCGGTGGTATGTGGATTCGTTTTCGGCGAACGATGCATTGCTCGTGGACCTCAATACGGGGGACAGTATCGTGGTGCGAATGAGTTCGGTACGGGGCCGTCCGGCGCTCGGACTTTGGGATGCGTTGGTAAGCCGCCCGATGCTGGACGGCAGCACGAAAATTTTGGTGCGTAAGGAACTGCAAATCAACGGTGAAATGTTCCTCTGCTATGAGAAGAATTTGGACACAAAATCGGTACGTCTTTATCCCATCGAATGCCGTTCCGAAGGTGCTCTAGAAGTGAGCTTTCAGCCTAATGTTTTTAGCGCTAAGGACCACGACCGCATGTTCTATTCACTCCTGCAGCAGCTCCAGAACCTCTAGACGCGGCTTCGATCAGTTGGCGTAACATCGCATTTTCACCAACTATGCTGCTTTTGGGTAATTGTTGGTGTAATTGCCTGTTCTCGGCGATTGATAGGAATAATCTGGACGACGGCTATCAAACTCCAGTAAAAGCAACAGGATGGATTTAACGCTTGCACTGCACACGGCTGCCCGAACGTTCTGCGCTACGCAGCATTCCCGCTGGTCGGGAAAATACATGCCTCTTGTCAGGTCGGGAGAAGACCGCCTCGGGAAGGATTACTCGACGGCCGCGTACCGTTTGTTTCCCCGATACAGGCTCGATGAAGCTATCCAGATTGAGGTGGAGAGAATCACCGGACAACAATTTCGTTCGCTAGAAGCGGTACGCAAACTGCTACTTGAGTGTGGTAGTCGCGCATTGTCTTCCTTGCTTCATCAGTTTGACCGGAGCCCCGAAGCATGTGTTGCTCTAACCGACGAATGGAAGGCGTTTGAGGTCTACATCGGTAACCTTGATGCTGTCCAACTGGCTGATGTTAAGGCTCTTCCTTATAGGCGGGTCCTCGCACAATCTGAGAGTGAGCGGTTTCGACGAGAATTAGATGTGCATTGGGGCGCGAAGGGTTATTGGTATCCCCTATCCGAATGCGATCGACATATGAACGTTGTCGCTTTTCATCAGGAACTTTGGCAACAAAGGGACGGTACATCACTCCTGCTTCGAGCAACACAAGAACGAGCGATAGAACGATGTTTTCTGTTTCTTGAAGGGCCAGTGGATTATGAAATCGCCCAATCGTTGGTGGACCCGATCTACAGGCGAGATGAATCCTTCCTAACAAGCGACTTCCAATGGCTGGTATATAGCTCACACGAATCCTCGATTGCTGTCGCCGGATGGCTGGCTGACGTTTTTCGAGCGCATTGGCACGATTGGGAAAACGTTGCTTACGGAGGTCCCTTTCATACCGCTGACCTGCGCGGCAGTTGGGATATGCCAAAAATGTAATTGGCGAAAAATCGCAATTTCACCAACAATACTGCTTTTGGATGATAGTTGGTGTAATTGCCTGTTTACGACAATCAAATTGAGATCAGCGCTGATTCTGGTTGCGTAGACACAAGTCCGTTGTTTGATCCTGCGAGAAAGAAGAGTCCTATCGCAAGTAGGCCAAACGAGGAACACCAGAGGAAGTATCCAACTCCAAGATCAGACCTGACTGGTACGTAGAATACGTACCACTGGGAGTTCACGACGAAAGCTGCGGCTGCGACAAATGCCGCTGCACGACGAAGTGTACGTGATGCCCGCCACACAATCCAGGGTGAGGCGAATACAAACAAAACGGTTGTCATGACTCCCGCTGCGGATATCGCCGTCCCATACCAGGGATCGGCGCTTCTCGCTTCTGCGCAAGGTAGCAGCGCACAGGTTTGAGACAAAAAGACCTCCCATCCCGCGACGCTATGGTCGAGCCTGCTACCCAAGAAATCCTTGATCGCCGGAAGGAACCATGAAGCCGTCTGAAGCAACCATGCCGTGGCAATCACAAAATACCGCTTGGTCTTCATATCGCCTTTCAACCGACTATCTCACGCATGCCAAGTCTATTCCCTGAAACGATACCAAGCGAGTCAGTTGGCGAAAAATCGCATTTACACCAACATTCCTTCTCTTGGGTGATAGTTGGTGAAATTGCCTGTTTACAACAGTGATGCGCAGATCGCTAGAACCTGGCTTCGTTTGGGTGTAAAGTGCAGCCTTATGGAGCGGGCCAAGTTCGATCCAAATAAGCTTGCGGTTTTGTACTATTTCGGCGATCTGAGCTATTGGCAATTACCAGACATATTCGCAGACGCGTTAGGTCATGGTTTTGACGGTAGAGCGCTGCGAAGACTCGCCAGGCTGGTAAAACCTGTCGAGAGAGATATTCGACCGGAAGAGATTGACTCGGTTTTTCGGGAGATGGGAGTCGTTGCTCCCGTTCCAAAAGATGAAGCCCGACTTACCCTCGCGACCGAAGCCGCAAGAAGAGCAGTATCTGGTGAATCGAATGTGTTTGATGAAGCCACGCACATTCGAATACATATCTGCAACTGGAACAACGCACCACCGGAGTTGCGGCCAATCGTCGCCCTTTCTGCGGAGTCTGAACAAGCACCACGGAGGAAATGGAAGCAACTCGAACAAGCCCTCCGGGACGCAATGGCCGATTTCCTGAGCAAGCGAAGATAGTTGCCCAGGTAATTGTCGAAAAATCGCAATTTCACCAACAATGTCAGATTTTGCGATAGGTGGTGAAATTGCCTGATTACAACAGTTACGCTAGGGATGGAGATAACGTAGATGGAGAGCCATGATCCGAGAGCACTGGGGTAGAATTCTGGCTTCCTGCCGATTCTCGTAGGCCGGTCTTGCGAGGTATAGAGAAATGCGTCTCTTGTTCCTGTTTGGGTCATTGCTCGTCGCCGCGATTACCGTTGCGCAAACACAGAAGCCGAGCGGTATTGCGGACTTCATAAGCGTTGATGCACCAGTCTTCATGCTCGACCATGTCCGAGTTATCGATGGAACGGGGGCGACGCCGAAGGAAGATCAAGCCGTTGCGATCGCGAACGGAAAAATACAAATCATCGGCCCAGAGGCGTCCGCCCAAATCCCTGAGGGCGCGCAACGAATTGATCGTTCTGGCTATACCGTTATCCCCGGTATCGTTGGCATGCACGACCATCTCTACTACACCGACTCCTACGCCGTGCAGGTTGTCGGCGGAAAGATTGGCGAGCCGGGATTATTCGTTGCAGAGATTCCTTATACGGCGCCGCGACTCTATCTGGCGGCAGGCGTGACCAAAATGCGCACGACAGGGAGCCTGGAGCCTTACACCGATTTGAAGGTCAAGAGTCGAATTGACGCGAATCTGATGCCAGGGCCGAGTATTGACGCCACCGCACCATACCTTGAAGGCGCGCCGACTCGATTCGCGCAGATGCATGAACTGACCGGACCGGACGATGCGAGACGCATGGTGGACTACTGGGCGGCAGAAGGCATGACATCGTACAAAGCGTACATGAACATCACGCGCGAAGAACTGGGGGTGGCGATCCAGCAGGCGCATGTGCACAAGATGAAACTGACAGGTCATCTCTGTTCCGTAACGTGGCCGGAGGCGATAGCCCTTGGAATCGATGATTTCGAGCATGGCCCGGTGTTTACGGACACCGAATTCGTCACAGACAAGAAGCCCGACGTTTGCCCCACAGGTGGCGGCAGCAGCAGTTGGGCCAAACAGGAGATGAACGGAACGCAGGTGCAGGAAATCATCCGCAATCTCGTATCGCATCACGTCGCGGTGACTTCGACGCTGCCAGTGTTTGAAGCCGGTGCACCCGGGCAGCCGGCGTTGCAGGCGCGCACGTTGGATGCGATGTCCGCAGAATCGGCGCAAAGCTACCTTACCGCTCGTGCAAGAGTGGCGTTGGATGCACCAATGACGGCTTTGCTGCGCAAGGAGATGGATTTTGAGTTGGCATTCGTCAAGGCGGGGGGCTTGCTGCTTTCCGGCCCTGATCCGACCGGGAACGGTGGCGTGCTGCCGGGTTTCGGCGATCAGCGCGAAATAGAGCTTCTCGTGGAAGCCGGTTTCACTCCCGTGGAAGCAATTCAGATCGCCACCCAGAATGGCGCGTTGTATCTCGGCCAGCAAGATCGAATCGGAACCCTCGCGCCTGGCAAACAGGCAGATTTGGTTTTAATCAAAGGCGATCCCTCAAAACGAATTGACGAGATCGAGAACGTCGAGACTGTGTTTAAGGCCGGGGTTGGCTACGATTCCAAGAAGTTGATTGATAGCGTGCGAGGACAGGTAGGAATTCGTTAAAGCGTACCTAGTTGGTGTAATTGCCTGTTTACAGCAAGTGACGTAGCATCACTCTTCCGCCCACTTAAAAAAATATGACGAGGAAGACGCGGAGAGCGATGGAGGTTTTTCACGCAGACGTGGACTCAGGTGGGGAGCGAGTGCGGTTGGTCGCACGGTTCACGCATGACGGTTGGCAGGTAGCCATTCGTTACCTCGCCGAAAAGGAATGGAGCGTGCTCTGTATCTTGGAGGAAAGCGAAGATGCGAAGGGAGCAGCCGAAGATTTTGCACGCAATTTTTTGAAGGTAAAGGACGAGATCGTATGGAGTACTGGTCCGCTGAAGCCTAATAATTCTGAAGGTACCCAAGACGTAGGAATATTTCGGCGGATTTTGAGCCGGATGAAAGTTAGATAGCTCATCGGCCGACGTGGGCCAAAGCATAGTCGGTGAAATTGCCTGTTTTCGAGAATTGACGGGGTCAGCGCCTATTATGTTGCGGTGTCAGACAATATGACAAGTGCGCAACCACGATTCCGGCTGCACACCAAACACAAGCCGCAGCTGCTCTTCGCGGTAATGCGAACGCTTGCACACGAAGACGCCAGAATCTCATTCGAAGGACGGCTATCGCATACAGAACTGGGTAAAATCGCTGGCGCATCTTTAAACGAAACGGAAGTCCTCAAGCGGAATACGACATCGCCTAAGATGGATTTTATTGTGCTGCCGCTGACCCCGAGAACAGTTCCCGAAATCGAAAAAGCGATCGTCTCAAAAGTTGCGTTTAAGGGCTACGCGGGTATCGTTCACGCGCAGATTGAAAGACAAGGGCATTTGACGTTCGTTGCATGCGATAACTTTCACGAGGATTGTGTCTGGGTGTCGGAAGCTGTATCCGCCGCTTTTCTGGCCGATCTGGTGAAAGACCG
>DATBAX010000151.1:0-6362 GCA_036271275.1 Terriglobales bacterium | reverse complement strand
CGCTATTCCGCTGCGATTGCCTTCGTTCTCGCCGGAGACGCGGCCAAGTCCAAAGTCATCATGGATGGCTTGAATCACGAGTTTCCCGACAACCGTTGGCTGCAACTGGTCCTTACTCCGCTCTCTCAGGCGGCGCAACAGCTGCAAAACAATCAACCGGCCGAAGCGGTCAAGACTCTCGAAGCCCTACGTCCCTATGAAATGGGAAACGGCGGCCCCAACGGAACCGGCTTTGACGTGAATTATCTTCGCGGTCGCGCTTACCTGCGTCTTCTGGACGGGGCGAAAGCAGCCGCGGAATTCCAGAAAATACTAGATCATCGGGGCGTGCAGCCGGCCAGCTTCGAATACAATCTTTCTCACTTAAACCTGGGCCGCGCCTATGTGCTCCAGGGCGACAAAGCCAAAGCCCGCACCGCCTACCAGGACTTCTTCGCCGCCTGGAAAGACGCCGATCCCGACGTCCCAGTCCTCCTCCAGGCCAAAGCCGAATACGCCAAACTGCAATAAAGTTTTGTCATCTCAAATTTTAATTTGTCATCCTGAGCGCAGCAGTTCGTCCGCAATGCGGATGAACTGCGGAGTCGAAGGACCCCTACACCCGGCACGAAATTTCATTCCATGGGATTTCCTACCAGCCCATCTTCTTACGCAACTCCGTGATATGCGCCACGTGATGCCGCCCATGCCACGAATACAACGCCACGTTCTTCTCCAGCGC
The DNA here is from genome assembly GCA_036271275.1 of Terriglobales bacterium. Classification (GTDB taxonomy): domain Bacteria; phylum Acidobacteriota; class Terriglobia; order Terriglobales; family Acidobacteriaceae; genus DATBAX01. The sequence continues at coordinate 5,641 of DATBAX010000151.1, read as the reverse complement.
TACAACTCCCAACTCAGGATGCCGAAAATTCCGCTTCCAGTCCGCGGCCTTCATCGCTCGCAATAATCGTACCCAACGATCATGCAGCGGATCCATCAACGCCAGCGAAACTTCAATCGGCGTGCTCTTTACATCTTCCAACTCCGCCCAAAGCTGTTGCTCGTACGGCTTGATCGTCGGCTCATCCTCGGTCAACGCCAGCTTGAATCGGATGTAGGCATTCATGTGACTTTCCGGCACATGGTGCACAACCTGCCGCACCGTCCACCCGCCATCGCGATAAGGTGTTTCAATCTGCTGCGGAGAAAGCCCCTCCACCGCCGCCCGGAGCGCAGCCGGAGTCTGTTCGATGTCCTCAATAAACTGCTCGCGCTGTTCTTTATCAGGCGGGCCGGCATAAACAAATTTTCCGATCGGAAACGATGGATCAATCGTCATGAAATAACCTCCGAACTCGCACGGATGTCAGCTGTTGAATTGAATTATAAGCAAGGCCGATGAAAACCGAAATTCCGTCAGCCGGTGCTTCTATAAATACGTGAGGAAAAATAATTGTGAGTAATGTGCATCGCTCCAGCTCCGGAGGAGCGGCCAAGCTTAGCCCAAGGACGAAGTCCTGGGTAGGCAATAATTGAAGACGACACGCCTAGGGCGCAATCTGGGTCGTCCTTCCGGGACTCATTCAATGCGCATACTCCACCCAGTGCTGGCAGACTGGGCGAAGCTGGCTCGTCCCTTCGGGACGCGGATCATGTATGGATTTGAAAGATGGACGGTGTACAAATCGGGCAGAAACCCAGCTCCGGAGGAGCGGCCAAGCTTAGCCCAGGACGAAGTCCTGAGTAGGTAAAAACGAAGACCACGCGCCCGCGGCGCAAAACCAAAACGCGCTCAATCCCTACCGCACCAACGCCATGATTCGTACCGGCCCGTGCGAAGATCCGGCAATTCTCTCAGGAGCGACAATCACCACTCCATTCATCTCCGGCGCGCGATCCAGATTAGCAACATTTTCCAGAGGATAGACGCTATGCGCCAACGTATACCGCTCCACGGCCAAATCCTTCGACGCCCCATTGTCTACGCTCGGAGTATCAATCCCGAGTCCAACCACGTTGCGACCTTCGACCAAAAACTTCGCCGCATCTTCCGAATAACCGGGGAAGTGCTGAACGCCCTTGGAATCCGCATTGCGATATTGCGAGGGCGAATGCCAGCGTGATTCCCATCCTGTACGGGCCATCACCACCGAACCTAAAGGCATTTGTCCATGCTCGCGTTCCCAGCGGGCGATGTCGTGCACCGTAATCTGATAGTCCTGGTTGCTCTTCGCCTGCTGGCGCACATCAATCACCACCAGCGCCGCAATCAACCGCTCATCGGGGATCTGATCCAACGTCCACAAGCTACGGGCTAATTGCGATGGTGCATCCATCTGGGTGGCAAACTGTTCTGGCGCGGAACGTCGTGCGCTGGCCAGTGAATTCTTCAAGTCTGCCGGACGAATGGAAAGATCGATGACATGTGTCAAATCCACCACACCGCGAAAGCCGCCGGGTTGTGCAGTCCCCACGGGATGCCGTTGCGCAAACAGGAATACCACCAACGACAAAACCAAACCGATAATAAAAGTCTTAAACCGCATTCGATATTAAACTCTTTAGTTTCTGCAATTTGGGCTTCCCTGGATTGATGCTGCAGCGTAGATACCCAAACCTGTAATGAGATGCGCGGAGTTTCGTCCAGAGATGCCATATCTATTGTCAGGGCTACCGAAAGATGCATCAAGGCCCGTAAGTACATGACCGCGGGAACACTAATATCCCGCGCGAGAAACGCCTCAGGGTGATGTTTTTCTTCCAAACTCCGCGCCGCATACCCAGGCTTTGATGAATAATTAATGCCATGCCGGAACTGCCGGACATTTCCGCGTACCTCACCGCCCTCGAACCGCGCATCGTCGGGCAGCCGATCCAACACGTGCGTCTGGCCAGTCCATTTCTGCTCCGCACCGCAGAACCGCCGGTGGCAAGCGTGGAAGGCCGTCTCGTGCACGAACTCCGGCGAATCGGCAAACGTATCGCGATCGGCGTTGAAGGCGACTTCTGGCTGGTGTTGCACCTGATGATTGCCGGCCGCCTGCATTGGCGCGCGCCAAATGCAAAACTCGCGGGACGTCAAAGCCTCGCAGCCTTCGATTTTCCCAAGGGATCGCTGGTGCTGACAGAAGCCGGCACCATGCACCGTGCGTCGTTGTATGTTTTCGCCGGAGAGGAAAGCCTTCGTTCCGTTGATCCCGGTGGAATCGACGTCTTCGCCAGCGATCTGAATTCGTTTCGTGATGCGCTCACCGTAGAAAACCGCACGCTCAAGCGCGCCCTTACCGATCCGCGCATTGTGGACGGCGTCGGCAATGCCTATTCGGACGAGATTTTGCACGCCGCCCAACTGTCGCCGATCACGCTCACCCAGAAGCTGAAGCCTCAAGAATGGGAAACGCTCTTCACTGCGACCCGCGAAACTCTTCAACTCTGGATGGATCGTCTGCGCGCAGAAGCCGAACAGAGCTTCCCGGAGAAAGTAACCGCGTTCCGCCCGGAGATGGCCGTCCATGGCCGCTACGGGAAACCTTGCTTGCGTTGTGGAGAAAAAATTCAGCGCATTCGTTACGCCAACAACGAAACCAACTATTGCGCGCGCTGCCAAACCGCCGGAAAAGTTCTCGCCGATCGCAGCCTGTCCCGCCTATTGAAATCCGACTGGCCGCGCACTCTGGAAGAATTAGAAGCCCTAAAACGCCGCTGATTTACACCGATTCGCACCGATTTTGCGTGTGGAGGACGTCTCTCCCCATTGAGCGCCTGGAATCCGGGTGCCCCGTGTCTCGCCGTATTTGCGAGACGCGGGATTGCAGGGACCCATCGAGCTTAAGATTTTGCTTGAATCACCGTGAAAGAGCGGCCCCTTCAGGGCCGCGTATCAGGCCCGGTTGATGTACGCGGCGCAGAAGCGCCGCTCTTCCACGCGACTCAATGTCATTCTCATGTTAGCCTGAGCCACCATAAAGACTATTCACGGAGTCCCCATGCGCGCCTTGTGCCTAACTCTTCTCGCATTCTGTTTTTCCGCCGCCGCACAAACCATACCTAACGGTGCCGCCATCGACGCTGAAGTGAAGCAGATCATGGCCAGCACTCACGCCCAAGGCTTGGCAGTTGCCGTCATTGATCACGGCGAAGTCGGATACTTGCACGCCTATGGAGTGCGCAATGCCAAAGGGGATCCGTTGACCACCGACACCATCATGTACGGTGCGTCCCTCACCAAAACCGTTTTCGCTTACACCGTCATGCAGTTGGTAGACCAGGGAAAACTCAAACTCGATACACCGATTAAAGACGACCTCGATAATCCGCTACCAAGTTATGGTCCCGATCCCGTCTTTCCGGACAAGTACGGACCCTTCAAGGACCTGGCCGGTGACCCGCGCTGGGAAAAAATCACTCCGCGCATGTGTTTGACTCATTCGACCGGATTCAACAATTTCTGGTTCATCGAACCCGATCAGAAGCTGAGAATCCATTTTGATCCCGGCACACGTTTCAGTTATTCCGGTGAAGGCTTCAGTCTCCTCCAGTTTGTTGTCGAGCACGGCCGCAAGGCGCAGGGACTGGGGCTCGATGTCGGGGACCTGACCAAAGCCAACTTCAACCGCCTGGGGATGACCCGCACCAGCCTGGTTTTCCAGAACGGCATCGACCCCAACGTCGCGGACGGTTGGAACGATCAAGGCCAACCGCAACCCCACGACAAGCGCAGCAAGGTTCGAGTGGCGGGATCGATGAACACCACCATTTCAGACCTGTCGAAATTTGTCGCCGCGCTGATTTCCGGAGACGGCCTGAGCGCTGCCTCTCGCGCTGAAATCACCAAACCCCAGCTTCATATCCCTACAGCCCATCAATTTCCGCTTTTTGGCTCCGATCTTCCGGCCAAAGAGCAGCGCAAGGACTTGTCCGCGGGCTTGGGCGTTGTGGTCTTCGACGGCCCGCAGGGACACGGCTTCTACAAAGGTGGCCACGATGGCCAAACCGCTAACACCATGGTCTGCGTGGAAACCGGCAAGCGCTGTGTCCTCATTCTGTCGAATGACGTCCGCAGTGAAGCCGGCTTCGCCGAGCTGGTCAAATTCATCCTCGGCGAGACAGGCGTTCCCTACGACTGGGAGTACGGCGCCTTCGCCGGCAAATCGTAAAATGTGAAAACAAAGGCCGGGTGTCTGTGTCTCGCCGCATTTGCGAGACATGAGATTCCACAAATATCTCTGGCTTAAGGTTTCTGTTGCGATCACCGTGGAAGAGCGGCCCTTTAATAATCACGGGGAACCGCGAAAGTGAAGACAAGTAGCCGGTTCCAGGCGGTATACTTCGCACCACACGCGGGTCACTGGCCGCGCGGCGTCGTACGATTCCCCAGCCCTTAGGAGGGTAATGCGAATGAAACTACGATTCAGTCGGATGTCACTGCTTGGTTTGGGAGCGGCAGTTCTGGCGTCGGCCCCGGCGGCCTTGGCTCAATCCTCGGACAGCGCAATCCCAATGGCTCTCACGGGCGTATTCCTCCTGTGTTTGATCATCTTCGGCCTGGCCATGTACGTCTACACGTCTTTGGCCCTGCAAACCATCGCCACCAAGACGAACACAGAAAACCCCTGGCTCGCCTGGATTCCGATCGCCAATATCATTCTGATGCTGATGGTGGCCAAGAAACCGCTATGGTGGCTTCTCCTGTTTTTCATTCCCCTCGTGAACTTTGTCATGCTGATACTGGTTTGGATGGCGGTCGCCGAAGCTCGTGGCAAGCCCAACTGGTGGGGCATTCTAATGATCGTCCCATTCGTGGGCCTGATCGTCCCCGGCTATCTGGCATGGGCGGACTGAAGCTGATTTTGTGAGAACAGCGTGCACGATGTCTCGCCGCACTTGCGAGACATGGGATTCCATGGACAAATCCAGTTTTGGATTTTGCCTGGGGTCACCGTAGAAGATCGGCTTTTTGGTGGTGGTGTAGCGCCTCGGGAACAAGGTCCGTGTCAGGGCATGGCCTTCGGCCGTGCCGCATCAATCTATAGGGAAACATTGTCGCGCCGAGAGGCGCAACCGCTATGGGCGCGTTAATCGATTCGATCTAAAGATGGCAGGGCTGAAGCCACTGCCCTGACACGAACCGACATCTCAAACGGCACCGCCGCTCTTCCGCAACTTCACAACGCCAGAGCAATCCCCGCCGCGACCAGAGTCCCCAGAAAATTCACCAGATCGTTATTTAGAATTCTTCGCCGTTCGAGCCATGCCCCCAGAACACTGTCAGTCATCATTCCAACGACCGCGGCTCCAATCACAATCCCTGACGACTTCCAGGACAAAAGTCGCGCCACTCCACAGACCCCGCAAACGACCACAGCGGCAATCACGCCCGCGACAGTCCCCGCGAAGGTCACGCCGCCATCCGTTCCCGCCGGGACAAGTTTCCATGTCGTAATCAAACGAGGACTCGTTCCGATCGCCTGACCGATCTCACTCGAAACCGTATCTGCGGCAGCCTCGGACAGCGCCGCCGCCATGGCCAGCAAAAACCCCGC
>DATBAX010000150.1:0-10685 GCA_036271275.1 Terriglobales bacterium | reverse complement strand
TTGCGCACGTAGTAGTCTTCCGCGCGAGTCAGCATGTCCTGGGCTTTGGCCAGACTGTCGGCTGCATATTGGCCCGCACCCGCGGCCTTGGCGATGACTACCGCATTGCGGGCTTCCAGCAAATCCAGCGGGGGTGGCTTGGCGCCGGTTTGGTTCGATGGCAATTGTTCGGCCGGGATGTCGATGATGTATTGACCGCCTTCGAGCACATCGAAGTTGGCATTAATGGGTTCTTCAAACCCTTTGGTTTCCTGTCGCAAAATGTTTTCCGCGACGACTTTGTTACTGGGATGCGTCACCGCGTAGTAAGGCTCGGCGGTCACGATTAAGCCGAAAGCTTGCAGGTCTGTGGTGACATCAATCTTGTCTTTGCCGTTGTCCCCGGGAAGAATTTCGCCAAGGTTCACGGCGCGGCCTTCGGGAGTGATGGCCCACAAAACGTAAGTAAGAAACTGTCCGCCGAAACTGTTGGCGGGCGCGAGATGCGTCAGCTCGGCGCTGATGGCCAGGCGTCCCGCTTTTCCATCGACCTTGGCGTGTCCGCCGACCGATGGCATTAAGTCCGTGCCACGAAAGTCCACCGTAGTTGAACCGCCGCGATGGCGATAGTTGACCGCGTTGGTCGAGCGCGAGTAGACCTTTACTCGGAATACTGGCAATGGATCGTTGTTGGGAGGCTGGGTCGCGTCCTGCGGCGAGGCGGCAGTGTCATTGTTCTGGGCGAAAACCACGGATATCAAAATGACTGCCGCGAATAACGACAGAAGGCTCTTTTTCATCGCACTCTCCATAAGGGCATTTCCAACCTATCAGTTGGGTCGGGAACATTTCAATACGGGGCTTTCCTTAGAATCCTAGTCTAAGACAGGCAGGAAAAGCTTGGGATACGTCCCTTCGGCGTAAAAGCGCGTTCTTGTTGCGGTGATAAAAAGCATCGACTACCGTGGAAGAGCGGCGCCTTCAGCGCCGCGTAAATCGTGTTTTGCGCGGAACGCGGGCCTGCAAGGCCCGCTCTTTCACGGTGGCGCAAGCAGCATCGAAAGTCTTCCCTAGAAAAAGTTTTCATCCGCGAATCGAGTTTTTACGGCAATCGCTTTGCGACCGTACCGAAAGAATCGTCTGCTCCGATGGGCGCCGAAGCGCGTTGTCCGAGTCAGCGGCTCGAACGGCATGCCTGAAGGCGATGCCCTGATACGAATCTTGCACGTTTTCAACTGGACTAACGGGCCGGACAGCAATCTTGCGTTCCTCGACATCACGGTGCCGAGTGTGCACCGAATGTGCAGGATTCTGCACTCGTCGTCACCCGGTCGGGATTGGATCACCTTTCTGATATTTAAAGCTACGTACTAAGTGGCTATTCCGCATGGGGTTGGCCTGAAATCGGCCATGGACGGGCTGTTTCAAGGATTTGGCTGCGCAAGTGCTTCATGCCTTAGCACTAAAAGAGGCCGTACCAAAGCATGACCTTTACTCTCATCCAATGTTCTCGACTCCGCGCTTTTTGCCTTTCCGCCCGGCGGACTGGCCCCTTGCATCGCCTTTCCTGAATCCCATCACCCATGCCTCTTTTGAAATGGTGGCTCCAGAAATGGAGCCATTTTTCTTTTGGGCAAAGATAATTCTCATCAAGCGCTGGCGCGCGTGTGGGTCTGACTGACTTTAGCGGCGCGGCTGAAGTGGTTGCGGAAAACTCTAGTCCTGTCGAAAAGTTTTCGTTTAGAGAAGACTTCGATACGGCGTGCGCTACCGTGAAAGAGCGGGCCTTGCAGGCCGGCGTTCCAGGCGAGACACGATTCACGCGGCGCTGAAGGCGCCGCTCTTCCACGTTGGTCGATGCTTTCGATCAGTGCGCCAACGGAGTACCGAAGCGATGGTTCAAACGGAATCAGAGTTCTTCCGCAACTTCTGACGCCGCACCCTGATACAAATCCCATCCGATCAAGCCGACTGCCCTGTCGAATTGAAACTCCAATTTCCGCGCCATCGCCTCGTTTACACTAATGTCCGGTATTCTCCTGACGAAACAGTGCTGAGGTGACAATGAGGTTGCAACTCGCTGTGGTTTTTTCCGTGTTTCTGATCACGATTTTGGCTGCCGCACAAACGCCCCCGCAAAAGCCAAATTACCGCCGTGAGGCTCCGCCATCAGCAGACGGAGCTTATTCGGCGCAACTGCGAAGCGAACTCGTGACTCTGCGCGATGCCGCGCTTACTGACGATTATGCCTATAAGCAAGTTGCGCATCTCACCGAAAATATTGGTCCGCGGCCAGAAGGCTCTCCACAGGCGCTATTTGCGGTGAATTATGTGGCCGACGAGTTGCGCAAACTGGGCCTGGAAGTCCGGCTGGAAGAAGTGCAAGTGCCGCGCTGGACGCGTGGCGTCGAAACCGCGGAACTGGTCGAGTATCCGGGACAAGCGCCCGGGACTACACAGAAGATTGTGCTGACGGCATTGGGCGGGAACACGCCGACCTCGCCTGAAGGTCTCACCGCCGAAGTTGTCGTGGTGAATAATTTCGATGAATTAAAAGTTTTGGGCCGTGACAAAGTTTCCGGAAAAATTGTTTTGTTTAACGTCCCATTCGATCGGCGGAAAGCGGACGCCGGGCGCGCCTTCGACGGTTATAGCGAAGCTGTAGCCTATCGCACCGGTGGCGCGAAAGCTGCCGCGGAGTTAGGCGCAGCCGGATCTCTGGTGCGCTCCGTAGGCACTGCCGACTTTCGGCTGCCGCATACGGGATACAGCATCAATGCCGGAATTCCCCAAGGCGCCGTCACCACCGAGGACGCTGACTTGATTGCGCATCTGGCTGCGCAGGGAAAAGTGCGGCTGCATTTCGTGCTGACTTCGCAGACGGGCGCTCCCGTGCTTTGCTACAACGTCGTCGCCGACTTGAAGGGATCGGAGCATCCTGAACAAATTGTGATTGTTTCCGGGCATCTCGATTCCTGGGACCTGGGACGCGGCGCGATCGATGACGGTGCCGGCGTGGTCGTGGCGATGGAAACCGCGCAACTGATTCAGCAATTGCATTTGCATCCCAAGCGTACGATCCGCGTCATTGCCTGGATGGACGAAGAAAACGGCGGCAGCGGCCAGAACGCATACGCCAGGGCGCACGAGGCGGAGTTCTCGAATCACGTCGCGGCCATCGAGAGCGATTCCGGCGCGGGGCATCCGCTGGGTTTCGAAGTAATGTCGAGCAGTAAGGCGCTGCCGTTTCTGCGTCCGGTGCAGACGATCCTGGAGAGCTTTGGAGCGAGCATCATTCAGACCACCGACGCGAGCCCGGAAGCGGACATCACTCCTTTGGCGACGGCAGGCGTTCCGGCGTTCGGTCTTCTTCAGGACGGAAGAACTTATTTCTTCTATCACCACACTGCCGCGGATACGCTGGACAAAATTGTGCCGCAGGAACTCCGCGAGAATGCGGCTGCGATGGCGGTGTTGGGATACGCTCTGGCTAGTTTGCCGGAGCCGTTGCCGAGGTAGGGTTTGTGCCTGGTCTCAGGTAACAGGTCTCGGTTGAACTTGATTCGTATCAGGGCACGGCTTTTCCAGCCGTGCCGAAGAGTCATTAGGATTGACTGGCTTGAGCCGCTGGCTTGCCTATTATGCCAATTAGGGTCAGCGCTGACGCGCGTTATCGTCTGATGGGACTTAACGGCATGCCTGAAGGCGATGCCCTGATACGAATCGGGATGTGCGTTTACCGCGGCGGCGAAGGAATTTTTGATTTGGCGGGGGCCGGCCATGACTATTGTCTCGCCGGCTTCGTGTTTCGTTTAGGTTTGTCCAGGTTCGTATCAGGCTACCAACGCATGGGAGGATTGTGAGCTGGGCCAGCGAAACGACTCGACGACTCGATCGTCTGGATAATTTTTTCGACGCCTGTCCCGCTCTCATTTCCGGGATAATCCTGGCCGCCGGATTTCTGATTCGCGTCCGCGCGGCATGGGGAATTTTTCTCGATCCTGATGAAGCGCTGCATTTCTTCGAAGCGAACAAGAATTCGTTCATCCTCGCCTACCGGGCGAGTCTTATCGTTTCGCATCCGCCACTGCTGATTCTCTTGCTCCATTATTGGCGGGCGTTGGGAACTTCGGAGATTGTTCTTCGCTTTCCGTCCATCATCGCCGGTACGGTTTTCTGCTGGGTCGGTTTTAAATGGCTGACGATTTTATTTGGCCGAGCGGCGGGTTGGATAGGTTTCATCTTCCTCGCATTTCTGCCGCCGATGATCGCACTTTCGACGGAAGTGCGGCAGTATGCACTGCTGCTGGTTTTCGCAACCTCTGCCGCTTATCTTTTGGAGCGGGCGCTGGCGGAAAATTCCGCGAAGCTCATGGCGTTGTCGCTTTTCTCTCTCTATCTCGCTCTACTTTCTCACTACTCGGCATTTCTATTCGCTACCGCAATCGGGATATACACGATTGTCCGCATGGCCATGCAACGGCCGCCGGTAAAAATAATTGCTATCTGGATTGCTGGGCAGATTTTCGCGCTGGGCATCGCGGTATTTCTCTATGTGACGCATCTTCGGAAACTCGGCCAACTCTACGGCGGAGCGCAAGCTACCAAAGGTTGGATGGGTAGTGCGTATCTGCATAATTCTTATTTCGATGCGAGCCGCAGCAATCTGCTGTTGTTCGTACTGGCCAGGACGGGCGGAGTATTTCAATACGTCTTCGGCCAGCTCGTAGTCGGAGATTTGGCGTATCCAATTTTTATCGCCGGCATTGTCTTTCTGGTGAGAAGAAAATTTGTGATGGGAAAACTTGGCGTCGATTCGCGGCTGTTAGGAATTTTTCTTCTGCTCCCCTTTGCTTTGAATTGCGCAGTCGCTTTGGCGGGAAGATATCCCTATGGCGGCACGCGCCATTCCTCATTTCTTGTGATCTTTGCTCTCGCTGGAGTGAGCGTGTTCCTCGCCAAAATCACGGGCCAGCGGATCGCGCGCGGAGTCGCCGTGGCGATTCTCATTGTCACTGTCTGCAATGCTTTCGCTACGCATCATCAGCCCTACATGTTCCCAGCCGATCAGAGCACCGCCCAGATGGATGGCGTGATTGCATTCATGCACCAGCATATTTCACCGGGCGACGCCATCTTCGTCGACAACCAGACCGGCATTCTGCTGGGACATTATCTCTGCGAACACAAGCCCTTCGACCTTGATCGTTCAGAACCACGATTCCGTATTTTTCAATGCGAGGGTTATCGCGTCATCGCCACCGGAGGAGAAGATTTCCGCTTTACCGCCGAAAGTTTTTTCCGGCGATATAACGAGATGGTCCCCAAGTATGGCCTCAAAGCCGGCCAGACAGTTTGGATCGTTCAGGCAGGATGGAATATTGATCTGGTCCAGGAGTTGGAAAAGTATCCTGAATTTCGCGGGCTTAAGACGCAGTCGTTTGGAAAGAATATTTCAGTGTTTGAGATTCGAGTGGGGCAGGCGGAAGTAAGCTTCTAGCTGCTAGCTTCTAGCTACCGCGCCTCGGGCGTTTATGGCAATAGAAGCCTAATCGAAGCGCTAAAGCGCCCGCGCCACCCAAAATCGCAGTTTTGAAAATCGAGTCCAGCCACTCAAACCTCCCGTGAAGGAAGAGCTAGAAGCTAGAAGGCCACTCACCTTAGCCCCAACGCTTTGAGCGTCACTTCATCCGGAACAGTCGTGCCGTTGGTTTTCGTCACTACCCCGAATCCGCCGTTGTAGTCCCACATCGCCCAACCCATGCCGTGATGTTCGAGTGATGTCCGTACATCATGGATCCATGCGGCGCGGTCCTGCGGATCGGCATATCTGCGGAAGACGCCAAACTCGTTGCAGATCACGGGAACGTTGCGGCGCTTTCCCCAGTCCGCCACCAAACTGATTTCCGTATCGATCTTCGCGGCGTCCCAGTGTTCGGTCCCGTATCGCAAAATGTACAGGCGATTCACTTCTTCGGACACCTGCGCGGCAATTTTTTCCGCTGACTCACGATTCGACGGATAAGCCAGGCCGGCTTTTTCGTTGTGCCAGAAATTCACCGCCCAGGTGGCTCCCTGGTGAGTAAAAATCGCCGGATCGTAAAAGTGGAAGTTGTAAATGACGTTCGGATCGGCGAGCGGCTCGAGGAAAAGTAGTTCGTCGTCCGCCGAATAGCGGGCACCGGCGGCGATGATGGTATGCTGCGGCGCTCCTTCGCGGATCGCTGCGGCAACTTTGGCCTGAATGCCGAACCAGCGATAACGATCGCGAATCTCCGGCTCGTTCAGAATCTCGAAGAAAACTAAATCTGGATTTTGCGTGGAGTAGTGGTGCGCCAGGGCTCGCCAGAATTCGCAAAACTGCTCGACGAAATCGTCGTCGCTGCCGAGCTTGGCTTTGAAATCGCTTTCGGGATGAAGATCGATCGTCACCGCCAGACCCTGGTCCAAAATCATCTTTACAGCCGCGTCAAGGTAGCCGAGATAATCGGAGGGAAGCTCATCCGCATGGCCGTGCCGGAACATGGGTTGCGGATTGACGCTCAGCCGGACGTTATCGAATCCCATGGACTTGATCAGCGCGATGTCCTGTGCCGTCATCCAGGTTTCAAGATGCTCTTTGGTATATCCCTTGGGATCGTAGACTTGCGCGAACCAGTCGCTGGCATTGATCCCATGTTGCAGATGGGCCAGACGCCGCTGCGCCACGCCAGCAACCGGAACGTTCTGCGCGCGCAGCGAACCTGCAAATAAGATCGTCAGGACGAGCGGCAGAATGCTGGGAAGAAGACGAAGTTTCTTCATCAAATGGAAACGCTTGAGATCTTAACTACAAGCCAACGACTAAAGACCAACGACTGCCTTATTTCATATCCAGCAATCTTTGTTTAGCAATCTCATATCCCGCCGATGGAGCGGTTGGCGTGGACGGATTTTCCTTCTCCACCTGCTCATAGAGCATCTTTGCGTCGACAGGCTGTCCGCTGGCTTTGTAGGTTTCGCCCAATTCGAGTTGCGCGGTGACCTTGCTCACACTCGAGGTGGGTTTATCGATCAGCTTCTTGTAGATGGCAATCGCATCCTTGGAACGATTCGTGTTGCGATAAACCGAAGCCAGGGCAAAGTTACCCAACGCGGCAAGATCGTCATTGCTGACCGAGGCCACCGTCTTCAGTTGGCTCTCCGCGGTGGCGTTGTCGCCCAGCGTTTGCGCACTCAGCGCGATAAAGTAGCGCGCGAAGTCAGCCGATTTGGTGTGAGGATAATTGTCCACAACGGTCTGAAACTGCTTTCGCGCTGCGGTCGCCCGCTCCTGGCTGGACGCGAAAGTTGGCATTTCAGCCTGCGGCGGCATGCCAGCCGGGCGAATCGGGGTATCGAGAGTTCGCGTCGCCTGGCCCAACTCAGCGCTGGCTTTCAGGTCCTGCTGGTTCATGAAATACCAGCTGCCCACGGCAGCAGCCGCCACCACCAGCACGATGACCGCGCCGGCAATGACTTTGTTCTTGTGCTCGATCGACCAGTGGGCGGTTGCCTCGGCCGCGTCCATGGTGACTCGGCTAAATCGATCTTCTTTTAGATCATGACGGGTTTGTGCGCGCACGACTTCCCTTCTAATTGCAACGGTGGGTTGGCAAACTCTCAGTCTAGCAGGGGTAAATTGGCAGCGTCAAAGGAGATTCTGAACGCCTGCGACACACTTTTGAGATCCGGGCCCAAACTCAGGCCCGATCCCAAGGGCGTTGCGAGCTTTCCAGCTCGCGATGGTTGTGATTATTTCTGTGATTCCTCGAGGATGCCTTGCTCCAGCTTTTCCTGACACTCGATGCAATGCCGCGTCCAAGGCACGGCTTCCAGACGTTTGGGGCCGATCTCGGTGCCGCATGAAATACACTCGCCAAACGAACCTTCGCGAATGCGAGACAACGCGTTTTCTACCATCTGGAGCAGCTGGCGGTCATTGTTGCTTTGATGAAATAAAAATTCCTTGGTATAAGAACTGGCGGCCTTGTCGGCGATGTCCTGCGCCGAACTTTCGTCCATGGAACGGCCATCCGCCTCAGTGCGCGAGACCATGCGGCGCAGGTCTTGCTGCCGTGTTTCCAATCTCTTCTTAAATGATTCCAGTTTTTTCTTGTCCATTAATTTAGGTCCCAGGAAATAAATTCTCCAACTTGTAGGCCGACTCCCCTGGAATCCTCCTTGCGCTTTGACGGAGCAAAAATCATAAGCGTTCGCAATAAGATGCGTCAAATGGGTTTGGGGATTCGGCACGCATAAAGATGGACCGGAAGGACGTAGCTTGAACTCTGCGGCTCCGCCCATAGCTTCCTTGACACCCCTCTCCACCCCAATTATCCTTAACCTTTGCTCCCTGGAGACTTACGCCTCTGTGCAGGCTTCCGCGGCTTGTGCGGCATCAGGGTTTGGGGGCGCGGGGGTCTCGATGTTCATCGAAATACATGAGTTAGAACTTCATCCCGTCGATTATGAGGAGAAGTTTGCTCCGGGTGTGATTGATTTGGGTCCGGATCTTATCCAGCGGGCCCCGCTGAACGCCGCCGGACGTGCTCAGTTGGTCGAAGAACACCACGGGAAGAGTCTGGTAGTACAGGATATTCGAGTGGCGGGCAATCTCGAGACCAGCCTGGAAATGGCTTGTGCGCGTTGCCTGGATCCTGTCGTTGAAAAAGTTGAGCGGCAGTATGACCTCCTGTATCGGCCGCTCGGGACAGATGCCGGCAAGGAAGAGCTTTCCATCACCGCCGCCGAGGCTGAGGTCAGTTATTATCAAGGGGAAGGTCTACTGCTCGAAGATGTGCTGCGTGAGCAGGTTTTGTTGGCAGCGCCTTTAAAAGTTACTTGCCGGGAAGATTGCAAGGGATTGTGTCCTCACTGCGGCAAGAACATGAATTTGGAACAGTGTTCGTGCGCGGATGCGGTGACGGATCCACGCTGGTCGGCGCTGAAAGATTTGAGTAACAAGTTGAAAGCTTCTAGCTCCTAGCTGCTAGCTACGGCAGAGTGGGATAGCTAGAAGCTGATTCTCGAATTTCTGGCTTTCAGCTGCTAGCTAATGCGAAGCGGTGTGGCTAGAAGCTAGTGGCTAGAAGCTAGTAGCTAGTAGCTAGAAGCTGTACTTCGAAAGGAATTTGAAATGCCTAATCCAAAACGGCGGCACTCGCAGAAGCGGACCGCTACAAGACGTGCCCACGATTTTCTTACTGCACCTTCTTTATCCGAGTGCCCTAACTGCCACGAGCGGAAGTTGCCGCATCGCGCCTGCGCGAAATGCGGGCACTACAAGGGACGCGAAGTCCTTGACGTCAAGGAAGCGAACTAACCCTCCTCTCCCATGCCTAGCGTCATAGCGTTGGACGCGATGGGTTCCGACCGTGCGCCGAAGCCTGAGATCGAAGGTGCGATCCAGGCGGCCCGGCAGCACGGTGTCCACGTCATTTTGGTCGGGCCCGAGGAAATGCTGCGCGCCGAACTGGCCCGCTATTCCGCAGCCGCCGATCTTCCCATTCAGATTGCTCATGCCAGCGAAGTCATCACCATGGATGACAAAGCCGTGCAGGCCGTTCGCGCCAAACGCGATTCCACCATGCGCGTGGGATTGCGCCTTGTCCGCGAAGGCCGTGCCTTAGGATTTGTCACCGCCGGCAACACCGGCGCAGCCATGGCCACAGCAAAGATGGTGCTGGGAGCGATTCCCGGTGTCGATCGCCCTGCGCTGGCTGCTGTCTTCCCGACCGCAATCGGCACTGCCGCTGAATTGCTGGACGTCGGCGCGAACGTAGATTGCAAAGCTCATAACCTCGAACAGTTCGCAGTGATGGGCGAGATTTACTATCGCAGCATGTTTGGCACGAAGCGTCCTCGCGTGGGATTGCTTTCGATCGGTGAAGAAGAAACCAAGGGAAACGAACTGACGCGTGAAGCTTTTCAGCTTCTGAAACGGCTGCCCATTAATTTTATCGGCAACGTGGAAGGCCGCGATTTGTATAACGGCGAAGTCGACGTAATCGTCGCCGACGGCTTCGTGGGAAATGTGGCGTTGAAGATTTCGGAAGGCGTCGCCCACCTGGTCCGCAATACTCTAAAAGAGTCCTTACGAGCGACAATCACCCGGCAGGTAGGCGCTTTGCTCTCCCGCAGCGCGTTTTCGGATTTCAAGAAACGCCTTGATCACACGGAGTACGGCGGCGCGCCGTTGTTGGGAATCAAAGGCGTCTGTTTCATCACTCACGGATCGTCGAACTCGAACGCCATCAAGAATGCGTTGCGCGTGTCCGCGGAATTCGCCGAACGCAGCATTAATCATGAGATTGAAGTGGAACTAGCAAAGATTAAAATTTCGGCAGTCGCGGCGATATGACAACGTCAAATATTGCATTCTTATTTCCCGGACAAGGCTCACAAGCTATCGGGATGGGCAAAGAGCTGGCAGAGAAATATCCCGTCGCCAGACAAACCTTCGACGAAGCCGATGAAGCCCTCGGCTATAAAATCTCCCAGCTTTGTTTTGAAGGTCCAGAAGATCAACTCCGGCTGACCGAGATTACCCAACCGGCGATTCTCACCGCATCCGTCGCGGCTTATCGAGTTCTAAACGAACAAAGTATCAAGCCCAATTTCGTGGCCGGTCACAGTCTTGGCGAATACTCCGCACACGTCGCGGCAGGAACATTCAGCTTTGCCGA
>DATBAX010000149.1:0-7153 GCA_036271275.1 Terriglobales bacterium | reverse complement strand
GAAGGGAAGCAGGCGGCGTGCGATGCGCCGTCGCGCGCTCTGCTCGACAGTCAAGGCGGATGGGCCCGGTGTGGATTTAACGTGCAGAAAATTGCTTCGTCTTTTAGGTTAGGTCACAAAGATCATCGTTCCACTTCCGCTTCCCGTCAAGCTGAGATTACGATTACCCGCCGGTTCTGCGCTATCATCCAAGTGCATTTAAAGAATAACGATTGGATGGAACTATGAAGAAGTTGCGCAGCCGGGAATGGTTTGGGCGAGAAGGCAAAGACGGTTTTATCCATCGAAGTTGGATGAAGAACCAGGGTTGGCCTGACGATCTATTCGACGGGCGTCCGGTGATCGGCATTTGTAATACCTGGTCCGAACTCACTCCTTGCAACGCTCACTTCCGGGAGATTGCTGAATTTGTAAAGCGCGGAGTCTGGGAAGCAGGAGGCTTTCCCCTGGAATTTCCCGTGATGTCGTTGGGAGAAACGATCATGCGTCCGACTGCCATGCTGTTTCGCAACCTCGCGAGCATGGATGTCGAAGAGTCGATCCGGGGTAATCCTCTGGACGGCGTGGTCCTGCTCATGGGATGCGACAAAACAACGCCATCTTTGCTGATGGGGGCTGCTTCGTGTGGGCTGCCGACCATCGGCGTATCGGGTGGACCCATGCTCTCCGGCAAATTTCGTGGGCGCGATATCGGGTCTGGCACGGGTGTCTGGCAAATGTGCGACCAGGTGAACAAAGGTGAAATGACGCCCGACGAATTTCAGGAGGCCGAAAGTTGCATGCATCGCTCCAAGGGCCATTGCATGACCATGGGCACGGCTTCCACCATGGCCAACATGGTCGAAGCACTGGGCATGAGTCTGCCTGGAAATGCGGCCATTCCAGCCGTTGACGCGCGGCGCTACAGGTTGGCGCAGTTGACCGGGCGGCGCGTGGTGCAAATGGTGAAGGACGACCTTGTTATTTCTAAAATCCTGACCCGTGCAAACTTTGAAAATGCGATTCGCGCCAACGCGGCGATCGGCGGTTCGACGAATGCCGTGCTCCATCTTATTGCGTTGGCTGGACGCATGGGCGTGCCGCTTGGTCTGGATGATTTTGAAAAGTTCGGTTCCGAGTTGCCCTGCCTGGTGAATCTTCAACCCTCGGGCAAATATCTGATGGAAGATTATTTCTATGCCGGCGGCCTGCCTGCTGTCCTGCGCCAGTTGGGTGAGGCGGAAGTGCTCAACCGCGATGCTTTGACGGTCAACGGGAAAACAATTTGGCAAAATGTTACCGAAGCGCCTTGCTGGAACCGTGAGGTGATCCACGAATTTGCGGATCCCTTCAAAGCGAACGCAGGGATCACGGTGCTGCGCGGCAATCTAGCTCCGGATGGCGCGGTGATCAAGCTCTCGGCCGCGAGTCCGCATTTGTTACAGCACCGTGGGCGTGCAGTTGTTTTCGAAACCATCGAGGACTATCACGAACGAATCAACGATGACGCGCTGGATATCGATGAAAACTGCATCATGGTTCTTAAGAATTGCGGGCCGCGAGGTTATCCGGGGATGGCGGAGGTTGGCAACATGGGGCTGCCGCCAAAACTTTTGCGCAAGGGCGTCACCGACATGGTCCGAATTTCGGACGCCCGCATGAGTGGCACCGCTTACGGCACCGTGATCCTGCACATTTCCCCAGAGGCCGCAGCTGGTGGGACGCTTGCCCTGGTCCAATCAGGCGACATGATTACGCTTGATGTTGCGAACCGAGCGATTCAGTTGGAGGTTGATGAAGCGACTCTTGCTTCCCGGCGTGCGCAGTGGGTTGCTCCACCGCTACCGAAACGTGGATGGTTGCGGCTGTACGTTGAACATGTTTTGCAGGCCGACAAGGGAGCCGACCTGGATTTTCTGGTTGGAAACAGCGGCTCCACTGTCGCCCGCGATTCGCATTAGATCCGAGAGCTTTAAACCACAAAGAACACGAAGTTACCCGAAGGAGATCATGATTTTCCCTCGTGTTACTCGTGCCCTTTGTGGTTGACGAATTTTGAAGTTATTCTGAAAGCATGAAATATCGATCCCTCGGTCGTACCGGTTGGAAAGTTTCTGAAGTCAGTTTTGGCGCATGGGCCATCGGCGGTTCCTGGGGACAGGTTTCTGATGAAGACGCGCTGGCCGCTCTGCACCAAGCCATCGACAGTGGCGTCAATTTTATCGATACCGCCGATGTCTACGGTGATGGCCGCAGCGAACGCCTCATTGCCCGGCTCAAGCAAGAGCGGAAAAGCAAAGATGAAATCATCGTCGCCACCAAAGCCGGACGCCGCTTACCGCGCCAAACGGTTGAGGGCTACAGCCGGCAAAATCTTACTGGCTGGATCGACGACAGCCTAAGAAATCTTGCGACGGACACCTTGGACTTGCTCCAACTGCACTGTCCGCCGACTCCTCTTTATTCTCGACCGGAAGTCTTCGCCTTACTGGATGACTTCGTGAAAGCTGGAAAGATCCGCTACTACGGCGTCAGCGTGGAAAAAGTTGACGAAGCGCTCGCAGCAATTGAATTTCCCAACGTCCAGACGGTGCAGATTATCTTCAACTGCTTCCGCCAGCGCCCCGCAGACACCTTCTTTGCGAAAGCCAAACAGAAGCAGGTGGGGATCCTAGCGCGCGTTCCATTGGCGAGTGGTTTGCTAACGGGGAAATTCGGGAAGGACTCGAAGTTTTCTGCCGACGATCATCGCAATTTCAATCGTCATGGAGAAGCGTTCGATGTAGGCGAGACTTTTTCCGGCGTGGATTATGACCTGGGTCTCGAAGTAGTGGAAGAAATCCGCAAGCTTGTGCCTCCCGGTGTGTCCATGAGTCAGTTCGCTTTACGCTGGATTTCCATGTTCGACGCAGTCACTTGTTCGATCCCCGGCGGAAAGCGTCCAGAGCAGGTGGCGGATAATTGTCGCGCGGCCGATTTGCCGGCGCTAACACCGGAGACAATGGCAGCGATTCGGCAACTCTACGATAAGAAGATTCGTCCGCTGGTCCAGGATCGCTGGTGATTAAGTTTTGCTATTTGTTTTTACGGAAGCTAACGAAGACTCGATGACAGCTGAAAGATCCTGCTCGCCATAACCATCCGCCATGGCTTGTTGAAATACCGCAAGTGCGCCCGCCGCGGTCTTCAAATCAATCTCGCGATCACTTCCTTCTTTGATGGCATAAGCCAAATCTTTCGCCATTAATCGCAGAACAAAGTTCGGAGTGAAATCGCCGGCTTTCGCGCGAGCCGATAAAAGTTTAACCAGAGGACTTCCCGGAGCTCCACTGGTGAGCACTGCCATCGCCTTGTCATGATCCAGTCCGCTGGCATGAATGAGGGCCGTTGCCTCCGCCAAAGACGCTACCTGAACTCCCGACATGAAATTATTAATCAGTTTCATGATCGCGCCACTGCCCGTAGGCCCGAAATGGATAATGTCATTGCCCATGGCAGAGAGTACCGGCCTTGCGGTTTCGAGAGCGCTCGCTGATCCGCCAACCAGAAACCGTAACTCGCCGGCCGCCGCTTGCACTTTGCTGCCGGTAACCGGCGCATCCAATAGTTCGCATCTTTGCGGGGAGGCCGCCAAGGCAAGCTCTTTGATCCAGTTCACTGACACGGTGCTTGATTCAACCAGGATGGATCCCGAAACAGCACCGGACAGCGCTCCGTTTTCTCCGAGCCATACGCTGCGAGCCGCGCTGTCATCCGCGAGCATGCTGATGACAATA
Organism: Terriglobales bacterium; assembly: GCA_036271275.1. Lineage (GTDB taxonomy): Bacteria > Acidobacteriota > Terriglobia > Terriglobales > Acidobacteriaceae > DATBAX01. The sequence continues at coordinate 3,398 of DATBAX010000149.1, read as the reverse complement.
TCAGCTCGTGCTGCTGCTTCCCGAGGAGTACTTGCGAGAAATGCGCCGACATCGGCGAACGGTTTGGCCTTTTCTTGATTTCGGTTGTAGATGGACAGAGGAAAATTGGCGGCGAGCAGACGTCCCGCCATTCCTGAACCCATCAGCCCAACTCCCAGAATCGCTACTCGCGGCTTGGCCATAATTAGATTTATCCCAGTGGAATCGCACGAACCAGAGCGGGAGCATTTTTATCCGCGCTCAACGTGTTACGCAAGGCGCGGCCGAAGCCGTCGAACTTGACCTGCATGACGTCGCCGTCGGCCAGTGCAACGCCTTCGCCGAAACTCAGGCAATCTGCACCTACGTAGTGAACATGCACATCTCCGGGCCGTCGATGCGCTTCATATTTGAAGTGGTGGTGCTCGATATTCTCCAGACTGTGGCACATCTCGGCGTTGCCGGTACGAATCTTCTTCGACCAGAGAATGTCCTGGCCACGCGCGATCGTGACCTCGCCCGGAACGGATTGGAATTCGGCGTCGACTACCAACTCCGGCCCGAGAGCACAGGTTCGAAGCTTGGAACTCGCAAGGTTCAAATAGTTATGCTTTTCGAAACGGTGATCGGAAAACTCGTTGCCGATGGCCATTCCCAGTCGCCGCGGTTCGTGATCGGCACCAATCAGATAAACGCCGGCGATCTCAGCTTCTTCGCCACCATCTTCGGCGTACGCAGGAACATCGAGCGGTTCGCCGTGGGCCCGCAAGATCGTGCCTGTACCTTTATAAAACCATTCCGGCGAAGTCCCGATTTGCCCCGCTGATGGCCGTCCGCCTTCGATACCCCAGCGAAACATTTTCATGCTGTCGGTTTCCGGCTCGGAAGTGGACGCATGCATCTTCTGACGATCGCGGGCGCTGCCCAAATGAGTGAGGCCCGTCCCGGAAACCAGACAGCGTGCGGGTTCGTCAGGATGGTCAATCGCAGGCAGCACACGCCATTCCGACTTGCCGGTATAGATTGCTTCATAATCCAAGCAGTCGTTCGTTGCCCGTTGTCGCGCCGCTTCGGACAGTTTCACTCCCGATGAAATCGCGACATTGGCTAGCGCATAGATCGAGGACACTTCCGCAAGCAGCCGCAGCTTCGGCTCTTCGACGACCGCCACGCGGCGCTCGTTGCCCTTCTTGATTTGTATAAGGCGCGTCATAGGGTGTGAGTGGAGATCATTCGATGACCTCGAATTTCTCCAACGCTTTTTCGTTGATGGTCAGTCCCAGGCCCGGGATATTTTCGTCGAGATCGATAAAACCATTTTGCGCCCGGGGCTCTCCGTTGAAGATATACCAGAACAATTCATTGCCGACTTCCACATCGACGACGGGAAAATATTCTGCCATCGGAGAATTTAGACTGGCCATGACTACGTGAAAATTATGCATCTGCCCGGCGTGCGGGATCACAGGAACCGAATGGGCTTCTGCGAGCGCGGCAATCTTACGGGCTTGCGTGATGCCGCCGACGCGATTTGTATCGAACTGAATGTAATCGACAGCGCGGGCTTCCAATAAATCGCGAAAGCCGTAAAGTGTGAACTCATGCTCGCCGCCGGCAATCGGGATTCGTCCATAAGACTTCAATTCGGCATAGCCGTGAACATCATCAGGAATCACCGGCTCTTCGAGCCATCGTAAATTGAAAGGCTCGAGCAGCGGCAGCATGCGTTTCGCGTAGTCGAGAGTCCAGCCCATGTAGGCGTCGGCCATAACGTCGATCCCATCACCCACGGCGTTTCGAACCGTTCGAACTAAATCAATATTGCGCTGCATGCCAGCAGCGCCATCGACGGGCCCCCAACCAAAGCGTAGCTTCATCGCTTGGTAGCCTTCGTCTTTATAGCGCGCCGCTTCAGCGGCCAATTCCCCCAATTCGACGCTATAAAGCCGGCTTGCGTAAACGGGGATTTGCGGTTTGGTTCTGCCTCCGAGTAATCGGTAGACAGGTTGTTTCGCCGATTTTCCCAGAATGTCCCACAGCGCAATATCAACCGCGCTAATCGCGGTCATCCCAATGCCTTTGCGGCCGAACGCCATCGTTTTGCGATACATGTGCTGCCAAAGAAATTCGACGTCCCACGGGTCCGCACCAATCAACAGGGGCTTTAAATGAAGATCAATGACCTGCTTGGTGACTTGGGGCGCGAGCGCGGCATTTCCGATTCCTACATGGCCGTCGTCTGTGAAAATTTCCACGATCAGCCAGCCGTGAAAGGCAAATGTCGACATGGACGCGGACGGCAGCGACAACAAGTCCATGGGGTTGGTGCAGAAATGCGGCGGCAACGGAACCGTTTTGCCTTTCCAGCGAACGACGCGACTGCGAATTTCCTTGATCTTCAAAGCGCGGCCTCATAACGAAGTTTTGGTTTGAGAGTCAGTAAATGAACGGACGGGACAGCGAGGAGAATTATCAAGAATGCCACTACATGAAATGTTCCCGCCAAAGTAAAGACCAATCCGTAGCCGAAGCCGTGGTCCAATAAATATCCCACTAGTTGTCCAAATGCGATTCCGCCCATGGCGCCGCCGAAACCCACAAGTCCGGCAACCGCGCCTACAACATTGCTGGGAAATAAATCCGCCGGCAATACCATGACCAGCGTCGACCACGATTGCTGTCCGAAGTAAGCCAGGCTGAATATAGCAATGGCCCACGACACGCGTACGTGCGGAACTAACAGAATGAATGGCATGACGGCGGCGCTGAGTCCCAGTGCCAATTTTCGCGCCGTGCCGACCGAAAACCGTTTCTGGACCAGGTAACTGGAGAATCCTCCTCCGAGCAGGCATCCAATCCCGGATGCAGCATAAGGAATCCACGCCAGTGTTCCGACTGCCTTGATATCGAAACCGCGAGCGTCGTACAAATATTTAGGCAGCCAGAACAGATAGAAATACCATGCCGCATCGCTCAGAAATTTTGCACTCACCAAACCCCAGGCTTCGCGCACTCGAAGCAACTCAATCCAGGATATTGTTCGCGAGGAAACTGCAGACGGCACCAACGATTGCATTTCTACACGCGCAACGGCACTCAGCTTCGGGTGTTGCTCGGGAGGGAAGTAAGCGATCCTCCACCAGACCGTCCATAGCAAGCCGATCGATCCAGTGAGGAAGAAAATCCAGCGCCAATTTAAGAAAGCCAGAGTTAGTGCAATCAGCGGAGGCGCAACCAACGCTCCGATTGCGGTTCCGGCATTGATAATGCCCATGCCTGTCGCGCGTTCGTGAACTGGAAACCACTCCGCCACAACTCTCGTAGCTGCAGGAAATGCACCGCCTTCGCCCATGCCGAGTAAAAATCGGCTCACCGCAAGCATGGCAAAGCTGATCGCCAGCCCGTGACTAAGGCATGCA
>DATBAX010000148.1:0-5083 GCA_036271275.1 Terriglobales bacterium | reverse complement strand
GGCCGCGAGATGCACCGGTAATGAGCCACACCTTTGACATAAATCCTCTTTCCGCGGTCCCATGGGAAGCTAGCAGCGGATGAGACCGTGAACCGCGCTATCCTTATTCTGATGCATCGGAGCGCATGGAACCTGCAAGGTCATTTTATCTCAGGCGCGATGCCGCTTTCTCGACCAGGCCTGCGACCTCCTTCGGCATGGACATGTGGACCGCGTGCTGGGGCATGAAACTTTGACCTTGTGGCTGTTGGTTCGTGTGGACGTGGCGCGGGTTTAACTCGGCCAGCCCCGAAGACGTTCACTGATTCAAGGGTTGACGGTTGAATCGAAGGCGCGATTGCGCAGACGCCGATTGATTGCGGTCCTCGTCAAAGGACGCCACAGCGGAGTAAGGAGGGAAGAAAGTCGTCCACAAGCTTAAGAGATGGATCCGACTTTCTACGAATGATCGCCCCGAACCAGCACGTAGTTAGGAGTAACGCTAGTTTGGTAGAGTCTTGCGCGGCTGAGGTTCCTTTCTCAAAGTGAGCGAGTGAGATTAGGTCGCCCAACTGCCTATCCCAGACGTGTATGCCATCGGCAATTTTTTGTCCGATGCCGGGCGGAATTGCCGGAGCCTCGGCAGCGAAGATCGCAAGCAATTGGAGTGGAGCTATTGCTATCATCGGCGGTTCCGTGGCTAAGAAGTGGAAATGTTGCGTTAGTTGATCGTATGCGGTCTTTCCCGGCACTAGAGAAAGTGATTGATAGACAGCGGCAAACTGGCGATCGACGAGTATTGAGGCAAGTTCTTCCTTGCTCCCGAAATAGTTGTAAAAAGTACCCTTAGGCGCATTCACGGCGGCGGTGATGCGGTGAATGCTCGCTCGCACATAGCCAACTTCCTGAAACAGCTTGCCGGCTGAGAGAACTAGCATTTCGCGGGTATTGGCTGCTCGACGCGCGACCGGATGTTGAGCACGAGACATTACCCCGATGTGGCGACGAACCACTCGTTCTTGGCTTGTCGAAACGAACTGAATTTGTCATTTCTGATCACAATGATGTTTCTTCTTAAGCTCACCAAGAAAATCCACGTAGCAGGTGGTATTCTTGAATCCGTTTCAAGATGACCGGTCGGCTCGGATTTGGAGGTTGCCGTGAATACAACTCACGCCAGCGAACAGAATCGGGATTCCGCGCGCCCGCATGAAGACCAAGCAAGCGCCTATGGCATGCAGATGGCGAAGTATTTCACCATGAACCAACCGCCCAGTGTTGCCATTGATTCCGCAGTTTCCGTCGTCCGTCCGCAAATGGCGATTACCCGGTTGATTGCATGGAGCGGCATCCCGGAGCGCACTGCGTCCATCCCATCCGAAAAGGCCTACGTTGTTTCGCTTCATCTTAATCATGCGAATGCCCGCGAATGGGAACTTTGGACCGATGGAAAGCATACAAAGACTGGGGCATGGCCAATCGGCGGAGTCGCAATGTGCGATTTGGAGTCAAATTCGAGTATTCGCAACCCAGGCCCGATCGACTGGATCCACTACCATGTTCCGCGGGCAACATTGGATGCCCTCACAGACGATGCTGGAATGTCTAAGGTTAAGCGTCTCTACTGCGTGTATGGAACTCCCGATCCTGTCCTTTATCACATGACGCAACTGATCCTGCCATACCTAAATAGGCCGGAGATATTCTCTCAATTGTTCGTGGATTCTTTCATTTTGACGATTGGCTCGCACCTTGTCGGGCGGTATGGTCAGATTCGCAAAGATATCCCGCGATTCAAAGGCGGGTTAGCGCCGTGGCAAAGGCGCCGCGTGGAGGAATTGTTGCAGGAGCATTTGGACGGCGAGTTAAAATTGGCAACACTTGCCGAAGAATGCAGGCTTTCAGTCAGCCATTTTGCGCGATCGTTCAGGACATCATTTGGGACCTCCGCACATCGTTATCTGATCCTGCACCGCGTTGAGATTGCGAAGGCCCTTTTATCTAAAACGAATACTTCGTTGGTGGAAATTGCCGCGCAGACTGGATTTTCTGATCAAGCCGCCCTTACCCGGACGTTTGCAAACGTCGTGGGCGCGACTCCGGCAAGATGGAGACGTGAAAATTCAAGCCGCAGGATTTTTGTCGAGATACCCAAACGCCAATCCCTTGAACAACAGGAATAAATCCATCCTCAAGTCTTCCGCTCCTGGGACGGTCTAGCCTTCTCGTAGATGCAATATCGTTGCCGATTTGGCATTCCTCTAAAGTTTTCGTGTTGAACTCAGTCGAAGCTCTTTTATCCGCCTTTCCTCCACCTTTGAGGTAGGAATCCTCAAAAGCAGTCCGAGTTTTCAAGAGCGTCGTGCTCGTTCCTGATACGGTTCATCTACCGGCGAGTTGCGGCGGTGAGCGAAATCAAGACTCGCGACGATGCCGAAGAACCTGCGAGTAGACGAGGGACGTCTCCTCTTAGTTTGTTGACCGAGTCAGTGATTCGGCTGTCAGCTTACAGGGGCACAGACCACGAATCTCGCTGAAGCTCAAACTAGAGAGAAGATTGGATCATGAAGAAGCTTTACGTGGTTGTACCGCTCGCTGCGATGCTGATCGGCGCAACCCTGCTGTTGGAGAGGACTATGGGAGTTGCTGCTGCGGCGCCGCCAACCGGCATTAAGAATGTAGTTCTGGTGCATGGGGCATTCGCCGATGGCTCCGGCTGGGATGCCGTTGCAAAGATCCTTGAGAAGGATGGGTATAAGGTGTCCGTGCCACAGGAACCAGAAACTTCCTACGCCGACGACCAAAAATATGCGAAGGCCGCAATCGATGCCATGGGCGGGCCGGTCGTGCTGGTTGGCCACAGCTACGGCGGGTCCATCATTACCGAAGCCGGCAATAATCCAAATGTTGCGGCACTAGTCTACATTGCTGCATTTGCGCTTGATGAAGGCGAGAGCTGTGCGTCAATCGAAAAAGCCGTGCCACAAGCCTCCAAGGCATTCAAACCGGATAGCAATGGGAACTGGTGGATCGAACAGGACCATTTCGCGGCCGACTTCGCAGCGGATATTCCCCCGGCCCAGGCCCACTTCATGGCTATATCGCAGGTTCCGATCTCCACCGATTCATTCACCCACAAGGTCACGAATCCCGCCTGGAAGAACAAGCCGACCTTTTACATGGTGGCCAGCGCAGACCGGTCGATCAATCCCCAGCAGGAGCGGATGATGGCGAAACGCGCCAAGGCCAAGACGGTCGAAGTGAATGCCAGTCACGTGGCCTACATGTCTCATCCGAAGGAAGCAGCCAAGCTCATCGAAGAGGCTGCTGCCTCCGCCCACGTCAACTAGTAGCCAACAGCTTCTTTACGTTGCAACTGAGATGTTCGTTCCGCGCGCAAGAAGAGTGGTTCGGCGGGACGGCGTTCGACATCGACAATCAAATGATCCGTACGGATCTTTACCGCAAAGGAGAATACTCGTGAAACAGCATATTAAGAATGTGGTTCTGGTGCATGGAGCTTTCGCCGACGGCTCCGGATGGAAAGCCGTTGCTAACATCCTCAAGAATAATGGTTACAAAGTGTCGATTCCGCAGCCTCCCGAGACTTCCTACGCCGACGACCAAAAGTACACGAAGGCCGCAATCGACGCCATGGACGGCCCGGTGGTTCTCGTGGGCCACAGTTATGGCGGGTCCATCATTACCGAGGCCGGCAATCATCCAAACGTTGCGGCACTTGTCTATGTTGCCGCATTTGCGCTCGATGAGGGTGAGAGCTGTGCGTCGATCGAACAGGCCTTACCGCAAGCGTCCAAGGCGTTCAAATCGGACGCGAATGGCAACTGGTGGATCGAAGAAGCGCATTTCGCGGCCGACTTCGCAGCTGACATTCCACGGGATGAGGCGGAGTTCATGGCTATATCGCAGGTGCCGATCTCGACCGACTCGTTCACCCACAAGGTCACGAATCCCGCCTGGAAGCACAAGCCCACCTTTTACATGGTGGCAACCGAAGACCGATCAATTAACCCGGATCAGGAGCGCATGATGGCAAAGCGTGCCAAGGCAAAGACGGTCGAAGTGAAGGCAAGCCATGTGGCCTACATGTCTTGCGCGAAGGAAACAGCCAGGCTCATCGAAGAGGCTGCCACTTCGGTACAGATCAACGTAGCCGCCTGAGGAGAAAACAAATGAAGGATCACATCAGCGTAGATGGACAGGGCGGCAAGTTCTCCGCCTATATCGCCAGGCCGAAGACCTCGCAGGCTCCGGCTGTTGTCGTTCTGCAGGAACTGTTTGGGGTGAACGCCGACATTCGAAAGCACTGCGATGAATTGGCGGAACAGGGTTACCTCGCGGTCGCTCCAGTCCTGTACTGGCGGCAGGAGCCGGGCGGCAGGAGCCGGGCGTCGACTTGAACGTCACCTCCGAAGCCGCCTGGCAACACGGCCTTCGCCGCTATTCGGCTTATGAAAGAGATGCCGGCGTAAAGGACGTCAAGGACACCATCGACGCGGTACGCAATCTGCCGGAATGCAACGGCAAGGTTGCCACCAGCCTCTGGCTATTTGAGACAAGTTCACCGCTTTGAAGGTTCAGCTCGAACCTTCCCAATCGAACTCGTTCTGAGAGAAGACTAGCCATAGACTACTTTCTACTCAAGCTAAAAACCCTGCACCGCAGCAATGTTTTGCTCAGAACACTTTCCGGCCCACCAATGTTACATCGACTAAACCCGAGATTATGGGCTGCCATCATTTTCCAACTGCAGCCTAGTTTCTAAACCCGTCTGCATTTTGCGCGTCAAATTCGGACGCTTAGCTTGAATACGCCTTGGCGCTTGCACGGCGGGTAATGACGGGTATAGAAGCGAAGCATAGGCCTCCAAACAGGCTTGCAGAGCGGCCTTTGCCGGAGGCCCTGTACGGCCATTGTACGATTCGCGCAAATGACTTTTAGGTGTGTGTGTTTGAGTTTGTTATTTGGTGGAGCTAGTCGGGATCGAACCGACGGCCTCGTCGTTGCGAACGACGCGCTCTCCCAGCTGAGCTATAGCCCCACATGTAAGAGGGAAAGTTACAAATAGATTTTACCAGCGTAT
>DATBAX010000147.1:0-6717 GCA_036271275.1 Terriglobales bacterium | reverse complement strand
ATTGCTTCAGTGCTGGCGGAGCGCGGTGCATGGGAGAAGCAGGTCTTAGGCGTGAGCTTTGATGGCACCGGATACGGCGACGATGGCACGATCTGGGGCGGTGAAATTTTTGCCGGCAGCCTAAAAACTGGCTTTAATCGCATTGCGCATCTTCGACAGGTAGCGCTTCCCGGAGGCGATGCTGCCGCTCGCTATCCCGTACAGGCAGCCGCAGGATTTCTGGCGCAGATTGAGGGCTTGCCAAATATGCTCTCCGCGCCTTTTGCTTTTGATCACCGTTACACGGTGGGGCGACAGCTTATTGATAAAGGTGTCCGCTGCTTTGGCACCACGTCGGTAGGGAGACTGTTTGATACGGCAGCCGCACTCCTGGGATTCACACGCGAGATTACTTTTGAAGGCCAGGCGGCAATGTGGCTGGAACAAACCGCACGAAGCTCTTCTTCGTACGACGCTTATCCTTTTCCGCTGATTAGCAACGAACTGGATTTCCGCCCACTGATTGATGCCATGGTTCAAGATCGACTTCGTGGACGCAGACCGCAAGAGATTGCGCGGGCATTCCAACGCGGCGTCGCACAGGGCCTGAGTGACGCTCTTAAACAACTCTCACGTACGACGAACATTGACACGGCTGTATTGTCTGGCGGCGTCTTCCAGAATGAACTTTTGCTGGAAGACTTGAAGGCACTACTTGTCGATGAGCGATTTACGATCTGGACGAATCACGCTGTCCCTGCCAATGATGGCGGCATCAGCCTGGGACAGGCGGCACTGGCAGCCTTCACTGATAAGCATGAGTCCCTGAAGGCAGTGGAGTCATCGCATGCATGAGCTTTCGATTGCCATGAGCATTGTTGAGATGGCGCAAGAAGAAGCGCAGCTTCGCAATGTGCGAGTAAGCGCGGTTCATCTCAAACTGGGGATGCTGTCCGGCGTCGTTAAAGACGCGTTGCTCTCGTCTTACGGAATGGCTTGCGGCGGCACGGTGCTGGAAGGCTCGCAACTGATTATCGAAGAGGTACCGGTAGAAGTGTTTTGCGCGGTATGCAATGTCAACCGCAAGTTGCAATCCATGCAGTGGTTTATTTGTCCGGAATGCGGAGCCACTACTCCTACCGTGGTGCATGGTAAAGAAATGGAAGTAACAGCACTGGAGATACAATGAGCGATCTCAAGAGTGACGTAAGAGCCAATCCGCAACCTCGCCTGCTGGAAGTGCGGAAAAACGTACTTAAACAGAATGATCTTGTGGCTCGTGCCTTGCGCAATGAGTTCCGTGGGCGGGACACGTTTGTGGTGAGCCTTGTTTCAAGTCCGGGTACAGGCAAGACTGCTTTTCTTGAAAATACGTTGCGGCTACTGCGTTCGCAGTTCCGTGTGGCAGCGCTTGTCGGGGATCTGGCCACAGACAATGATGCGGCGCGGTTGGCCCGCAGTCTGGCCCCGGTGAAGCAAATTACCACGGGCACGCTGTGCCATCTGGAAGCCGCCATGGTGCAGACTGCTTTGCAGGACTGGGACACAGGTGATCTGGATTTTCTATTTATTGAAAATGTTGGCAATTTAGTCTGCCCATCTTCTTACGATCTGGGCGAAGATTTGCGGCTGGTATTGCTCTCAGTCACGGAAGGGGAAGATAAGCCACTAAAGTATCCGACTATCTTCAATAGCGCTGATGTTGCGATCATTACCAAAATGGATCTGGCTGAGGCGGTAGAATTTGATGAGCCTGCAGCGATGGCCAATATCCAGGCCGTGCGTCCCGGAATGCAGGTGTTGAAAATATCCGCTAAAACGGGAGCAGGTATGGCCCAGTACCTGGAGTTTCTTGTTCAGCAGCGCTCAGAACGCCTTTCTGTGTCGAGAAAATAAACGTTTTGGAGAGCTTCGACGGGAAAAGCCGTCCATGGCCACCATCATTAACGGTGATCAGAAATGACACACGTGTTAATGTCCATCATTTAAAGCCGACTGGATATGTAACATGGCCCCGCCCACAGCAGTTCCAGTTCTAGAATTTAATTTGGCCGTAAATTGGAATCTTCCCTACGCCGCCTTTTTCTCCCAGCACCTGGGCTTCCGCCGCATCACGCAATGGAAGCCGTCGGCCAATTGGCAAGACGAATTTGCCGTCGCGTCTAGGCAGACGTCAAGATCATTCTCCCTGGCAACATGGCCCGGTGTAGACTTTTGAGTGATTGAAGAAACAGGACGACCTGAGAAGTTGCACACCCGATTCCGCTAAGCATTTAGCTTCTTGTCGAAAATGAAGGTTCAACATGAACGATCAACAAAAGAAGGAGCAATATCCTGGAGCGCGAGATCAAGAGATCCGTGCGGCATTGGATCAGCATTGGGCGGCGTCTGATGCCAACGATTTTGAAACGGAGCACCGCATCTATCATGAGGATGCGGTGCTGGAATACCCGCAATCAGGCGAGCGAACGCGCGGCCGGCGCAACATACAGAGCCAACGCGCCAATCAGCCGAGCAAAAAGCGGTTTGCCGTCCGACGAATCATCGGCAGTGGTGATCTTTGGGTCACTGAATTCATCCTGACATACGATGGCAAGCCGTCCTACACCGTTAGCATCATGGAGTTCAGAGAAGACAAAGTTGCGCGGGAAACACAGTACTTTGCGGATCCATTCTTGGCTCCCGCATCGCGCGCTCAATGGGTCGAACGGATGGAGGGATAATTTCAAGGCGCCTGCACACCAGGCACCATCTCTATTCCGCGAATCAGAGCGGAAAAGACAGACCGAAGTATCGCGGGATACATCGGGTCCAACTATTTTGGCTTCCTCGCCAGGCTTAGCCGGTAACATATATGAACACGGAATAACGAGAATTAGCAGATGAGCATTGTTTTATCGGAATTGGAGTTGTCAATGAACGCAGTACAAATCGAACAAAAGAGTTATGAGATGCCCCCGCGGGAGGGAATCAGCATCGCGCATTTTCTCACCGTCGCCGACATTGAGCGATCGGCTCGCTACTATGAAAAGGTCTTCGGCGCTCGCATTCTGAGCCTGGGTGACGGCAATGCGCCTGCGTACCTTCAGCTTGCGAATATCTGGATGATTCTGAACGTTGGGGGCGGGCCGACTCCGGATAAGCCGACGGTAACGCTCACCGTCCCTGACCCGAATCACATCAACAGCTTTATGAATTTCCGCGTTGCGGATATTCAAGCGTGCTATGCATTATGGAAAAGTCGAGGAGCTGAGTTCATCACGGAGCCGATCCCCAAGTACGGCGAGACGCGCTGTTACATCCGGGATCCTGACGGATATATTATCGAGGTCGGACAAAGCACCGACGTGACATACGGTTAACGCTGGCGGACGGGATACGGATAAATACTTGCGGAACTCCGCTTGGCGCAGCCATTGGAGCGAACGACACATCACCGCTCGGGCCGCGGTCAGCAGAGAAGCCGGAATTTGCACGATACGGGGGTACGCTAGAGCACATCCTCGGAGGGAGTTGGAGAGATGGATTGGAAACGGTTGGTTCAGTTTGCGCTGCTGGGTAGCAGTGACTTGGAACAATATGCCATCCTGCTGGTACGCGTTTCGCTCGGGCTGTTCTTCGCCATCTCCGGGGCCAACAAATTGTTTGTCGCCGGCGGCACGAATCCTGTTTACGATACGCTCGTTAAGGCCAAAGTCCCGTTTCCCCGCCTTACGGCTTATTTCGTATCGGGTGTCGAGTTCGTTTGCGGATCCTTGCTGGCCGTCGGCTTGCTTTCGAGCCTGGCCTCCGTGGCTTTATTGATCGACATGATTGTCGCCACCCTGACCAGCGCGGTTTCCACCCTGCCTAAAGGACTTTCACATCTTAACTGGCTCGACGATTTCCTCTACCTTCCGGAATCCCTGTATGTGCTCTTCTTTATCTGGCTGATCTGCTCTGGTCCGGGAGTGTTCAGTGTGGATCACTGGCTCGCCGGCAAGTTATGGCGGTGATTCATCGGCGAAGCAACTTGTTGCCGCGCCTGCCTTGCTCACGACTTCGTTCTGGGAGTCAGTGACTCCCGAACTAAGCAATTGCACCGACAATCGTTCCTCGATCGATAAGAGGAATGCCACCCATGCTTTGGGAAGGCATACAGTCAGCAAGATCCAGGCGGGCATCCCGTGGGGAAATCCATAATCCGAACCTGAGCAATGGGTGCGACATAATTTTCCTTTGAATAACTACTCAGCGAGTTGGTCCACGGATCAGAAGCGGTCAACATCGACGATCGCTTTGCTGAAAGCCTCAGGTGCCTCTTGCGGCAGATTGTGCCCGACACCACCGTCGATGGTCCGGTGCTCATATCTGCCCGAGAATTTATTGCGATAGGCCGCGGGTTCCAGATGAGGCGCGCCATTGGCATCGCCTTCCATCGTAATCGCGGGAACAGTGATAGCCGGTCCCTGGGCAAGTTTCTTTTCCAGGTCGTCAAATTTCGGCTCGCCTTCAGCGAGTCCAAGCCGCCAACGATAGTTGTGGACCACAATGGCAACATGATCAGGGTTGTTGAAGGATTCTGCGCTGCGATCCAAAGTGGCGTCAGTAAAAGACCATTTTGGCGAAGCAAGCTGCCAGATGAGTTTGGCAAAGTCACGCCTGTATTTGTCATAGCCCGCGCGCCCGCGCTCGGTTGCAAAATAATATTGGTACCACCACTGCAGTTCCGCGTTTGGTGGCAAGGGCGTCTTGCCGGCTTCCTGGTTGCCGATCAGATAGCCGCTCACAGAGACGAGTGCCTTGCATCGTTCTGGCCAGATTGCCGCAACGATATCGGCAGTCCGCGCTCCCCAATCAAAACCGGCAATGACGGCCTTTTCAATTTTGAGCGCATCCATCAAAGCGATGGCATCGACGCGAGCGCCCCCTGTTGTCCGTTTCTAACCGCGTCATTCGAAAGAAAACGCGTGGGACCATAGCCCCGCAGATACGGGACAATCACTCTGTATCCAGCAGATGCCAGCAGAGGTGCTACATCGACAAAACTGTAAATATCGTAAGGCCAGCCGTGCAGCAGAATTACCGCGCGCCCGTTAGCAGGACCGGCTTCCGCGTAGCTGACATTCAGCGCACCGGCATCGATCTGCTTCAGCGGTCCGAACGATGCGTTCTTTGCGCTGGTTGCGGAATTCACCATAGCCGGCGTAATCCGCTGGCAGCTGCAAAGAGTGAAGGCTGGGCAAGTAGCGTCGCTCCCGCGGAAAAGCCGGCAATGGTCAACAGTCCACGGCGCGATATCTTATTTGTAAGCTTCATTACCAGCCTCCTCAAGGATTGGCGAAACTGTCATCCCATATATTCGTAACTGATCTCACATAGTCAGGACGACCCTGAACTCCGCCTGCCCGCTCATCATTCGAGCGTAGGCTTCAGCAGCCTTTTCAAGCGGATACTTTTCAATCATGGCGCGAACGCCGGTCATCTCCGCAAAGCGGAGCGTATCTTCAGAATCAGTTGGGATTCCCGCAGACCACCCGTGGATTCGCTTCCTGCCAAATATCAGCTGGGCAGCCGCCATCTCGATGGGGTCGGATGGAACTCCTACCACCATAAGCGTGCCATTTACTCCCAAGCCGCCGATCAGGGCCGACATCGATTTACCGCTGGGTGCAGTCGCCAGAATCGCGCTTGCGCCGCCTAGTTTCTGCAATTCAACTGCCGGATCTCCCGCGGCGCTGTCGATATAAATATCTGCGCCGAGTTTTTTCGCCAGTGTCGCGTTACCTGGGCCGCGACCTATGGCAGCCACGCGGTATCCAAATTTTTTGGCGAACTGAACTCCCAGATGGCCAAGCCCGCCAATCCCCTGGATGGCAACCAGGTCGCTCGGCAATGCACCGCTGTGCCGAAGAGCATTGAAGGTTGTAATGCCGGCGCACATCAGCGGGGCGGCTTCTGCGGCGTCAAAAGATTCGGGCATGTGGGCCAGGGCTTCCACGGGCGCCACCATGAATTCCTGGTAGCCACCGTCATAACTGACTCCGCAAATCTGCACATTCGCGCAATTCACGAAATCCCCTCTTCTGCATGCAAGACAAGTTCCGTCCTGGCCGCCGTGCCAGCCGACTCCAACGCGCTGGCCTTTCTTCCAGACTTGAACACCTGCCCCAAGTGCATCGATGACGCCAGCCACTTCATGACCGGGTACACGCGGATAGGAAATCGGAAATACGCCTTCTTTGGTGATTACGTCGCTGTGGCACACTCCGCAGGCTTGAACGCGAATCCTCACCTGCCCTGGACCGGGTTCTGGAATTTCCCGCTCGACAATTTCAAAGTCAGCTCCGGGTTTTGGGACCTGCACTGCTTTCATCTTGGGCATAACCGTCCTCCTGAATTGATCTGCTTTGCGTCAACTAAGCTGCCGCTACTTCATGAATCCGCGAACGAGCTGTGCAATTTCATCTGCCGCAGTATCGAGTGCGAAATGGCCCGCGTCAAGAACGTGAACTTCAGCCTTCGGCACATCCTTACGATATGCTTCAGGTTCTGACAGATCAAATGAGAGGTCATGCTTGCCCCAGATCACCAGCAGGCGCGGCTGTTTCTCGCGCATCCAGGCCTGCCACTTGGGATAGGAGTCAACGTTCGTTCGATAGTCGTAGAACAGGTCGCTCTGAATTTCTGCCTGGCCGGGCTGGTTGAGAAAATAGAATTCGTCAGTCCAGAGATCAGGATTATAGCGATCGAGGTTAG